>HF990569.1:0-7835 GCA_000432135.1 Firmicutes bacterium CAG:124 | reverse complement strand
TCTCCGGCATCACAGCGCTGCCGCTCGGCGTGTTCGCGGTGCTCATGCAGCCGATCCATCTGGCGATCGGTCTGGTCGAGGGGCTGATCACGGCGGCGGTGCTGCCGCTGTGCCTCGCGGGTGTGCCGGAATTGTGAATCTTGCATTGCCGGGCGGCATACAGTATAATGGGAGTGTCCGGGAAAAAGAAAGAAATAAGAGGATTCAGAAAGGACTGTGTAATTTATGGATCGTGCAGAATTAAAGGCCCGCGCAAGAGCGCAGCTCGGCGGCGGTATTTTTCAGAATCTCTGGATGATGGGTCTGGCCGTGTGCCTACTGATCGGCCTGCTGGAGTCGGCTGCCGCCGGGATCATCCCCGGCATCGGCGCGCTGCTCGTGGTCGGCCCGCTGGAATACGGCATGGCGTATATCTTCCTCAAGCAGGCGCGTGACCATCAGCCCGTGCAGCTGGGCGATATGTTCCGCGGCTTTCAGGATGATTTCGGCGGAACGTTCCTCATCGGTCTTATGACGTCGCTGTTCACGTTCCTGTGGTCGCTGCTGTTCGTCATCCCCGGCATTGTCAAGGCGTATGCCTATTCTATGGCATACTATATCAAGCTTGATCATCCCGACTACGGCTGGAACGCCTGCATCACCGCAAGCCGTCAGATGATGGACGGCCACAAGTGGGAAAAGTTTGTGCTTGACCTGAGCTTCCTCGGCTGGATCATCGTCGGCTCTTTGTGCCTCGGCGTCGGCACGCTCTGGGTCACGCCGTACATGGAAGCGGCAAACGCGCAGTTCTACGAATACGTCCGCACCTGCCCGTCCGTGGCGGAGGGCTGACCGGCGCTGCGCAATATGGCAAGAACGGGACTCCGCTGCCTGCGGAGCCCCGTTCTTTTTTGCATTTTTATCTGTCAGTCCTTGTATTTCAGCGCCCGGATCGCGTTCAGGACGGCGAGGACCATCACGCCGACGTCGGCGAAGATGGCGGCCCACATATTCGCGATGCCGAACGCGACAAGCGCGAGGCAGCCAAACTTCACGACCAGAGAGAACACAATGTTCTGCCGGACGATGCCGATGCACTTGCGGGAAATTTTGATGGCCTTTGCGATCTGCAGCGGATCGTCGTCCATGAGGACGATGTCGGCGGCCTCGATGGCTGCATCGGAACCCATCGCGCCCATGGCGATACCGATATCCGCCCGCGTGAGGACCGGGGCGTCGTTGATGCCGTCGCCGACGAAGGCCAGCATATCGTTTTTGCCCTTCGCGGCCAGCAGCTTCTCGACCTCCGCGACCTTGTCGCCCGGCAGAAGCTCACTGCGCACCTCGTCGACGCCAAGCTCGGCGGCTACGCTGTCGGCCACGCGCTTTGCATCGCCCGTCAGCATGACGGTCTTCTGGACGCTCGCGCGCTTGAGTTGCTCGATGGCTTCCTTCGAATGCGGCTTGACGACGTCGGAAATGACGATATGTCCCGCGTACTGGCCGTCAACGGCCATGTGGATGATCGTGCCGGTGCTGTGGCAGTCGCAGTACTGAACGCCCAGCTTTTTCATCAGCTTGCTGTTGCCTGCGGCGACCGCGTGCCCGTCGACCATGGCGGTGATGCCGTGGCCGCTGAGCTCTTCGATGTCCGTCACGCGGCTGCGGTCGATTTCCTTGCCATAGGCCTTCTGCAGACTCTTGCTGATGGGGTGCGAGGAGGCGCATTCGGCCAGCGCCGCGTATTCCAGCAGCTGCTCCTCAGCCAGCGGACTGTGGTGGACAGCCGTGACCTCAAACACGCCGCGCGTCAGCGTCCCAGTCTTGTCGAACACGACGACCTTCGCTGCGGACAGGGCCTCCAGATAGTTTGAACCCTTGATCAGCACGCCCTCCCGGCTTGCACCGCCGATGCCCGCGAAGAAGCTCAGGGGAATGCTGATGACCAGCGCGCACGGGCAGCTGACGACGAGGAAGGACAGCGCACGGTAAACCCAGTCGGTCCAGTTCGCGTCAGCCCCCGCAAGCATCCGGCCCAGCGGGACCAGCACGGCCAGCGCCAGCGCTGCGGCGCACACGGCAGGCGTGTAGACCTTGGCAAAGCGGGAAATAAACGTTTCGGAGCGCGACTTGCGGGAGCTTGCGTTCTCGACGAGATCGAGGATCTTCGAAACGGTGGACTCGCCGAACGCCTTTGTCGTGCGGATCTTCAGCACGCCGGACAGATCGATGCAGCCGCTGATGATCTCGTCGCCCGCCTTGACGTCGCGCGGCAGGCTTTCGCCGGTCAGCGCGCTGGTGTTGAGACTGGATGTGCCCTCGACGACCACGCCGTCGAGCGGCACCTTTTCGCCCGGCTGGACGACGATGATGCTGCCGACCGCGACCACGTCCGGGTCGACCTGCGTCAGCTGACCGTCCTGCTCAATGTTCGCGTAGTCCGGGCGGATATCCATCAGTGCGGAGATATTCTTCCGGCTCCTGCCGACGGCATAGCTCTGGAACAGCTCGCCGATCTGGTAGAACAGCATAACGGCGATGCCCTCGACATAGTCGCCGCTCTTCGTCCAGATGGCGAGGAAGAACGCGCCGAGCGTGGCCAGCGTCATGAGGAAGTTTTCGTCAAACGCGCGTCCGTTGAGAATGCCCTTTCCGGCCTTGCGCAGAATGTCATAGCCGATGACCAGATACGCGGCCACATAGGCAAGCAGCTGCGGGACGCCGGTGATGGGGATAAATTTCAGCGCAATGAGCATCACGGCGGTGATGAGGATGCGCACGAGCATTTTTTTCTGTTTCTTTGTCATAGCAAACACTCCGTTCCGCGCTGCCGGAGCAGCAATTGCAGCTTAAAGCTCGATCTCGCAGTCAGGCTCGACCTTTTTGCAGGCCTTGAGCACGGCCTTCATGGTCTTCTTCTCGTCTGCGCCCTCGGCGAATTCCACGATCATCTTCTGCGTCATGAAGTTGACGGTCGCGTTCGCAACGCCCTCGGTCTTCTTCGCGGCTTCCTCCATCAGGTTCGCGCAGTTTGCGCAGTCGACCTCGATCTGGTATGTCTTTTTCATGGTCAGGCCCTCCGTTTGAAATTTTGAATTAAACGCTTGCTTAATCATTACATCCGCAGTATACTGAGAAAAACGCCGGAAATCAAGCCCTCCGGGGCGCTTGCTTCCAAACGGGCGAACGGAATGTCCAAAACGGACAAAGGAGATGGGACAAATGCCGGAATTCTCTCTTCCGCACGACCACGGCGCGCACGGACACACGGAGGATCTGTACCGGGAGCTGAAAAACGTGGAGCACTTCGGCGCGGTGTGCGATATCTTCAAACAGCTGAGCGACCCGACCCGCGTGCGCATTTTCTGGCTGCTCAGCCACCGGGAGGAGTGCGTCATCAACATCGCGGCGCTGCTCGATATGTCCAGCCCCGCCGTCTCGCACCATCTGCGTTCACTTACGCAGAGCGGGCTGATCGAAAGCCGCCGGTGCGGCAAGGAGGTCTATTATAAGGCGGGCGACACCATGCAGATCAAGCTCCTGCACGAGATCGTCGAGCAGGTCATGCAGATCGCCTGCCCGGAAAAGGCTGTCGACTATCAGGACTCGCAGGAGCAGATCATCCGCCATGTCCACAACGAGCTGACGGCCAATCTCGCCGAGCGCGTCACCATTGAAGAGCTGTCGCGGAAGTATCTGATGAACACGACGACGCTCAAGCGCTGCTTCAAGCAGGTCTACGGCGAGACGATCGCCGCACACATGAAAAAGCACCGCATGGAGCAGGCTGCGTCCCTGCTGTTAAAAACGCAGAACGACATTGCCGCCATCGCGCAGGCCGTCGGCTACGAGAGCCAGAGCCGGTTCACGGCCGCGTTCAAAGAGACCTACGGCGAGCTGCCGACAGAATACCGCCGGAGGCGGTCATAAAAATCAGAACCGGCCCGCAGGACACGCCTGCGGGCCGGTTGACTTATTTCTGTGTATTTTATACGTACTGCTGGGTGTCGACGTCGACGACGCCTCTGGTGGTGATGCGGAGCTTGGGGATGACGGGCAGGGCCATAAAGCTGAGCGTCATGAACGGGTCGATGCCCCGGCTGACGCCGAGCGTGAAGGCCGCGTCCTTGGCTGCCTCAAGCTGGTCGTTGACCTCGGTCAGCGGACGGTCGGACATGATGCCCGCGATCTCCAGCACGACCGAACCCTTTACCGTTCCGTTTTCGACCACGACGATGCCGCCGTGGTGCTCGACGATGTAATTCGCGGCGAACGCCATATCGGCGGAGTTCGTGCCGACGACGATGATGTTGTGCGAGTCATGCGAAATGCTGGTCGCGACCGCGCCGGATTTCAGGCCGTAGCCCTGAATGTAGCCGAGGCCGATGTGATGCGTGCCCTTGTGGCGCTCGACGACGGCGATCTTCAGAATGTCCTTTTCCAGATCGACGTGGTCGGCATAGCCGTTGTCGGTCGTGATGATCTCGCCCGGGACCATGCCCAGAACGCCTCTCTGGCGCGTGTCGCGGAAATCGTCGGGCGTGAGCGTCGAGACGTGGAAGGTGTCGTGGGCGCGCTTGTCGAGATATTCCTCGATCTTCGGCGCTTCAAAGTCGCGCAGCTCGCCGTTGTTCCAGTACAGAACGCCCTTCTTGAAGACCATTTCGACGTTGAAGTCCTTGAAATTGTCGATCACGGCGAAGTCGGCCAGATAGCCGGGCGCGATCGCGCCGCGGTTATTGAGCAGGAAATAGCGCGAGGCGTGGTGGCAGGCGGCCTTGACGGCAATGATGGGGTCGACGCCGTATTTGTTGATGGCCTCACGGGCGATATAATCAATGTGACCCTTTTCCAGCAGATCGCTCGGATGCTTGTCGTCGGTGCAGAACATACAGCGCTCGGCGTACTGCGGCGTGAGCAGGGGAGCAAGCGCTTCCAGATTGCGCGCGGCGGTGCCCTCGCGGATCATGATGAACTGGCCGCGCTGCAGCTTTGCCAGCGCGTCCTCCATCGTGGCGCATTCGTGGTCGGAATAGACGCCTGCGGCGACGTAGGTGTCGAGATCCTTGCCCTGCAGGCCCGGCGCGTGGCCGTCGATCTTCTTGTGGTGCGCCTGCGAGGCGACGATCTTCGAGACGACCTCGGCGTCATTGTGGATCACGCCGTAGGAGTTCATCATCTCGGCCAGACCCTGTACTCTGGGGTAGTCGTAGAACGAGTCGATGGCGCGGTAGTCCAGATTCGCGCCGGATTCGTCCATCGGCGTGGCCGGGACGCAGGACGGCAGCATGAACCGCACGTCGATGGGCAGCCCCTCGGTAGCCTGGAACATATAGTCAATGCCGTCGGTGCCCATGACGTTGGTGATCTCATGGGGGTCGGTGATGACGGTGGTCGTGCCGTGCGGCAGCGTCGCGCGGACGAATTCCTTCGGCGTGACGAGACTGGATTCCAGATGGATGTGCGCGTCGACGAAGCCGGGGCAGACGATCTTGCCGGTCATATCGTATTCGACCTCGCCCTCATAGCTGCCGAGGCCCACGATCAGGCCGTTCGCCACGGCGATATCGCACGTCAGCAGCTCATTGGAGAATACGTTGACATACGTCGCGTTTTTCAGCACCAGATCGGCCTTCTGCCGGCCGGAGGCGGCCTCGATCACACGCTGCTTCTTTAACAGCTTCCGCTGGATCTTCGCTGCGTAGCTCTCAATGGGAAAAGCCATGGAACATCTTCCTTTCTGCGTTCAGTTTTGCTTGTATCTGATATTAGATGGAATTATAGCACTGCTCCTGCCGCTTGTCCATGTTCATTTTCTACGGAATGTCGCAGATTCTTTTTTGCAATCTGTACAGAAATGGCGATGTGTGATATGCTTAGTGCACAAATAGGAGGCGAACGTCATGAAATTACTGATGCACATCTGCTGCGCGCCCTGCGCGAATATGCCGATCGACGCGCTGCGCGCGGATGGGATCGACCTGACCGGCTACTGGTACAATCCCAACATCCATCCCTTTACCGAATACCGCGCCCGGCGGAACTGCCTGCAGGAATACGCGAAGACCATCGAGCTGCCCCTTCTCATGCGCGACGATTACGGCCTGCGGCCATTCGTGCGCGAGGTAGCCGGCGATATCGCGGGCCGGTGCGTCAAATGCTACGAAATGCGCCTTTTTGAGGCGGCACGGGCCGCGAAGGAGGGCGGGTTCGACGCGTTTACGTCGTCTCTGTTCATCAGCCCCTATCAGAAGCACGAGCTGATGCGCGACGTGGCCTACCGCGCGGCGGAGGAATACGGCGTGGAATTTTATTATCAGGATTTCCGCCCCATGTTCCGCGACGGCCAGGCCCGTGCGCGGGAGCTGGGCTTTTATATGCAGAAATACTGCGGCTGCGTCTTCTCCGAGCAGGAGCGCTATCAAAAGCCCAGCCGGATCATCCCGTGAGGCAAATCAGCACCTGCCTGCCTTATGGAGCTTCCGAATGAGCACAACGGCCAGCGCAATGACAAGCGCGCTGAACGCGCCCACGCAGGTAAGCCGGATGACCAGCCTGCGGTGCGCGGCCTGACGGGCGGCCTCGCGGGCGGCTTCCTCGGCGGCCTTTTGCGCTGCCTCCTGCGCGGCCTGCTCCTCGGCCTGCCGCTGGAGCTCGGCCTGCCGTTCTTCCTCGGCCTTCTTTTCCTCTGCGGCTTTCGCTTCGGCGGCAAGCCGCTCTTTTTCTGCCTGCTCGGCCTTCGCCTGCTCTTCGGCGAGGCGGGCTTCTTCGGCTTCCTTTTCGGCCTGCTCCCGTTCCAGCCGCACCTGCTCGTCAAGATAGGTCTTCAGCAGCACGGCCAGCTGGCCGCAGATCACAGAGCCTGCGCTCTGTCCGTCGGCATACGCTGCGTCCACATTGCCGCCCGGCCCATAGGACAGGCCGCTCGTATACACGGCCAGCAGAAACGGCCGCTCGGCCCAGATGATGCCGACGTCGTTCTCCGCGCCCTCGTAGCTGCCGTATTTGTGCGCGATGGGCGTTTCATCCACGTCGAGATACGTCTTGAAATACGCGTCCGGGCAGGCAATTTTCAGGTAGTCGATCAGCTCGGGATACTGCTCCTGCCCGTCCCAGACGACCTTCAGCGTGTCCAGCATCATGCGCGTGCAGAACAGGTGGTCATAATAGTAATTCTGCGGAATCTCGTCGTCGGTCATGGTGAAATATTTGCGCATGGCCATCTTGTATTCCGGCCAGTCGCCAATGCGCCGCCAGAGGGAATACGAAAGCTCATTGTTGGAATAGACCAGCGACTGATAGTGCGCCTCGTCCAGCGAAGCGCCCTGCGTGATCATCGTGTCCCCGGTGATCTCGCCCGCGAGCTGCATATCATAATAATACAGGTTCAGCGGCAGCTTGTAGGTGCTTGCGCCGTAAAGCATTTTCGTCTCGTTGAAGTCATACTGTTCGCCGGTTTCCGGCACGTAAAAGCTGATCTCGAAATTATCCCCGGTCAGCGCGTGCTCAGCGCGGAAGTCGTCCATCAGCTGCTCCAGCGTCTTCCCCGTCACATCGGGGGCCGTATATGCCTCTGCTGCCAGCGCGGGAACCGCCGTCTGCGCAAGACACGCCGCGCAGAGCAGCGCCGCCGCTGCCGCCCGGGCTTTTTTCATTCTCATATCCGCTTCTCCTTCTGCGTTTTCAAGTATCTGCATCATACCGCAACGCGGCCGGATTTGCAACCATGCACCAAACGGGCAGGCCCGGCATATGGTAGGGAAGACAGAAAACATTCTTGTCTTTGAAGGAGGGGTTTTATGAATCAACCCTGCAATTATACGACGACCGGGGGCTGTCCCGAGCCGCAGGCGGGT
>HF990568.1:11171-11577 GCA_000432135.1 Firmicutes bacterium CAG:124 | reverse complement strand
TTTTTTCTTGACTTCCGTCCGATTTGCCGCGCCCCTCAGAACGCTCGGCTATGATACCATCGAAAAACCAGTTTGTCAACCCCTTTTTTCATTATTTTTCACTCTTTTTTATATTTACTATTACTTGTGTTAATATCGGCACGACACCCCAAAATATAGCCGCTCCCACAGCCCAGCTCCAGATCGGCAGCCGGTACGCCAGAAAGCTTCCGCCAAATGCCAGCAGGCAGAACACACCTCCGGTGCTTCCCATGCCATTTTTCCGTCTGACAGCTCCCAGCATACGTTCTGCCGCACACACCAGCATCGTCAAAAGCGCAAACAGCCCCAAAAGCTGCGCGACTGACAGCAGCAGCTCGAACCGCTGCATGACCGACAGCACAGACAGGCTTTTCGTCAGCGTGAG
>HF990568.1:4224-11137 GCA_000432135.1 Firmicutes bacterium CAG:124 | reverse complement strand
AGCGGCCCCTGCCGTGCCAGCTCCGGCGACAGGCAGGCCGCCGTCAGAAATGCTGGGGCTGCCGGAAGAAGCGCAGATGCTGCCGCCGTACCGGGTGAAATGCGCGGTGTTTCCTCCTCCGCCGTGACAAATGCCATGCAGACCGGCCCCAGACACAGGCAGAACGCCAGCGCGGCATCCGCCGGAACGCCCTGCGGGCGGCTCCAATCTGCCTGCACGTGCCGCAGGGATGCTGCGGCAATGACCGCATACAGTCCCGCGAGGCACAACGCAAGCACTGCACAGACACGTCCGGCTGCCAGCCGTCCCTTTTGTCCGGCCAGCGCCGCCAGCAAAAGCGGGATCGCGGGCAGGAACGGGCCAAGGTCGTCTTCAAACGCGATCTGACTGGCCGCAGCAGCGCCCGAGGCCGCAAACAGCAGCCACAAAAGCTCCGCCGCTGCCATGATCCGTCCGCCAACAGCTCCGAACGCGCGGGCAAACGCCTGCCGCATACACAGGCCGGATTGCCGCTGCATCGTCTGCTGGCAGGCGGCAAGCGCGCAGGCGAGGATACTCCCGCCCAGCACCCACAGCCAGCCGCAGCCCGGCAGCGCCATCGCCGCCGGAACGCTCAGCGCGCACAGGCTCCACGCGCGCACCTGTCTCGGCGTCAGCTTATCCTGCAAGAATGATCCCTCCGTTTTCCCCCGGCAGCAGAATCGCCGGGTCGAGTGCTTCGCCGCGCAGAAGCGCGGCGTGCGCGTCCGCAAGCGTCACCGCACCGGGGTGCGCCTGCAAAAATTCCACGCAGCCGTCTGCATCCAATGCATCCATCCGCGCCAGATACAGCTTTGCCGCCGGGCGAAACTGCCGCTGCCGCACCGCTGCGGGCAGAAGCGATTGTGTGCTTTGCAGGAGAATAATATGCTCCGCCGTGTCCAGAAAGAGCGTGCCCTCCGCCCCTTCCCGCATGGCGGCAAGCGCGTCCGGGAGTGTCGTGCCGGAGCCGGATGCGCCGTTGTCGCTTTCCACGGTGATCCGCCCGTCCTCCTGCGCGATCACGAGCACCTGCGCAGGCAGGAGCTTCGCCGCGTCCGTCCCCGTGCGCGGCAGCATACAAAGGCTGACCACCGACGCGGCCGCCAGCAGCGCGATACTGATTTTATTGAGCATGACCGTCCCCCTGATTTTTCAGATCCTGCGGGTGCAGCGCCGTGTCGCGCCATTTCTGCCGCACCAGAAGCGGGCGCAGCACGGCGCGTCTTGCCCGCGCGTCGGAAAACGGCGCGAGATAGGACACATCCAAACTCGTCAGCCCCGACAGGTGGATCAGCAGCGCAATGCCGCCTGCCGTCAGGGCGAACAGCCCGCCCGCTCCCGCCAGAATCGCCAGTGCGAAGCGCCAGATGCGAACGGCGTCGGACAGATCCCGGCTCGGAAGCGTAAAGCCGCAGATCCCGGCGGAGGCCGTGACGATCAGCGCGGCGGGCGAGACGAGCCGCGCATCGACCGCCGTTGTGCCCACGACGAGGCCGCCGATGATGGAAACCGCCGTGCCGATGGCCTGCGGCAGATGAAGCCCCGCCTCCTGCAAAAGCTCAAACGCGGCAAGCAGGCCCACCACCTCGAAAACCGTATCGAACGGCACCTCGCGCTTGGATTCGATGATCGCCAGCAGCAGCTTTGTCGGGATCATCTCCTGATGGTACGTCGCCATGGCGACATACAGCCCCGGCAGCAGCAGCGCGGCCAGCAGCGCCAGATACCGCAGCACGCGCAGGCAGGACGCCGAGAGATAGTCGACCGCGCGGTCCTCCGTCGATTTCATAAGAACGCCGAGATTGACCGGGGCCAGATACCCCAGCGGCAGCCCGTCGACCAGCAATCCGACCTGTCCGTTCAGAAGGCCCTGGCAGAAGGTGTCCGGGCGCTCGGTGTATTGTAATAACGGAAAGGCTGTCCGGCGGGAACCGGTCACGTATTCCTCGACGCTTGCGGGCGTGAGCATCCCGTCAATGTCGATATTTTCCAGCCGCTTTTCCATGCGCCGGACAAGCTCCGGCGCGGTCAGGTCGGCGAGATAGCAGACCGTGACGGCGGTTTTCGTGCGCAGGCCGACGGTCTTCTGCGAAAAGCGCAGCTGCGCCGTGCGCAGATGGCGGCGCAGGAGGCTGGTGTTGATGCGCATCGTCTCGGTAAACGCGTCCTTCGCGCCCTTGACAGTGTTTTCCGACTCCGGCGCGGAGGGGCCGCGCCGGGCGCTCGTTTTCGTTTCGAAGCAGAGCGCCGTGTCCGTGCCCGGAAAAATGACAGCGCAATAGCCGTGCAGCAGCTTGTCCGCCGTCTGTGCGGGGTCTTGCGTGCGCTCGGCGACGGCGCAGTAGACTCTCGCCCGCTCCGCCTGCGTCAGAACCTCCTGTATGCTCCCCGGCGTGACCGTCTCCATCAGCGGCTTCAGCACCTGCTCGGCGATATCCCCGCCGGAGGTCAGCCCGTCCAGAAACAGCAGTCCCAGCCTCTGCCCGCCGACCGTGATCTGCCGGGTATTGAGATCCGCCGTACCCCCAAAGCACGCCTGCACGTCCTCCATGCCCCAATGCGCCATGGTTTCGCCTCCTGTTTGGATGATTCTTCTGTCATTTTTCCGCAAACGCAGAAAAGTATACCTGTTTTCCGCGTCACAGGTTTGCATATCCCGGCTGTTTGTGGTAGACTATAGCGAAAGCGATTTTTCAATACATATATAATATGTGTCAGGTTATCGCACATCTGCACCTGTAGGGGCGGGCAGAGCCGCCCGCCCCTACATCATGCCTGATAACGAACACACATAAATATTCTTCTGGAGATGTACCGCCATGTATGAATTGATCACCGATCAGACGCTTGCGGAATACGAAGCGTTTGTGCAGAGCCACCCGAAGGGCAATTTTGCGCAGAGCAGTCTCTGGGCCAAACAGAAGCCCATGTGGACATGGGACGCCGTCGCCGTGCGCGGCGAGGACGGGAAAATCAAAGGCTCTCTGGCCCTCATGACCCGCAAGGTTCCCGGCATCGGCCGGACGCTGATGTACGGCTGCCGCGGCCCGGTCTGCGATCTGGACGACCGCGAGACGTTTGCCCAGCTGCTGGAGGGCGCGAAGGCGCTGGCGAAAAAATATAAATCATATGTTATCAAGCTCGACCCGGACGTGCCGTCGAGCAACACGGCATTCGCCGCGCTCATGCAGTCGTTCGGCTTCCGGTGCAAGGAGGGCGGGAAGAATTTTGAGGCCATCCAGCCGCGCTATGTCTTCCGTCTGAACGTCGAGGGCAAAACGGAAGATGAGCTTATGGCGGCCTTCCACCAGAAATGGCGCTATAATATTCGCCTGGCCGAGCGCAAGGGCGTAAGCGTGAAGATCTGCGGCAAGGAAATGGTCCCGGCGTTCGCCGATCTCATGCTGACGACCGGCGTGCGCGACGGCTTTGTCACGCGCAAGCCGGAGTATTTCGCGAATATGCTCGACAATCTCGGCGAGCACGCGCGGCTCTACATGGCCTTCGACCCCGAGGGTGCGCCCATCGCGGGCACGCTTGCCATCCACTACGGCGACAAGGTCTGGTATCTCTATGGCGCGTCCAGCAACGAGCACCGCAATCTGATGCCCAACTATCTGCTGCAGTGGCGCATGATCCAGTGGGCCGTGGAAACCGGCTGCCGGGTCTACGATTTCCGCGGCGTATCCGGAAACGTCTCCGAGGATAACCCGCTCTACGGCCTGTTCCGCTTCAAGCAGGGCTTCGGCGGAGACTTCACCGAGTTCGTCGGCGAAGAGGATCTGGTGCTCTCGCCGGTCATTTACTGGGCCGTGGAGCACGGCACGTCGGTCTTCAAGGATCTTCGCAAGACCGTCTATCTCATCAAGAACCGAGACAAAAAATAACGCAGGAGGCGCAGCATGAAAGCGTATGTCGTCGACTCCGCCGCCGTGCGGAGCAATCTGCAAATTCTAAAGGACCGCGCAGGCAGCGCGGTCCTCTGGGCCGTTTTAAAGGGTGACGGCTACGGCCTCGGCCTTGTCCAGATGGCAGCGATCTGCCGGGAAGCCGGCGTCACGCACTTTGCCGTGACGGAGGTTTCCGAGGTCAGCCGCCTGCGCGCAGGCGGGTTTCAGGATTGTGACATTCTGATGCTCCGCCCGACCGCCGACGCGCAGGAGCTGACGCAGCTTCTGAACCTCGGCGCGATTCTGACCGTTTCGAGCCAGAACGACGCAGCCGTCCTGAACGGCGTGGCGGAAACGCTCGGTGTCCAGGCGCAGGTACACGTCAAGATCGATACCGGCATGGGCCGGTACGGCTTTTTGCCGGACGAGCTGGATCAGCTGCTGCCCATTTTCAAGTATATGCCCGGCCTGCACGTGACCGGCATTTATACGCATCTGCATTCCGCGTTCTGCAATCAGAAAGCAACCATCGTGCAGGCCGAGGCGTTTCAGGGCGTTCTGGACAAGCTGCACGCCGAGGGCTGCGACACCGGCATGGCGCATATGCTGAACTCCGCCGGGCTTTTGAAATACCCCGAATACGCGATGGACGGCGTGCGTGTGGGCTCGGCCATCCTGGGGCGTGTGTCTGTGCGCGGAAATTGGGGTCTTGCCCACATCGGCGAGTGTCAGGCGACGATCGAAGAGCTTCGCTGGCTCCCGAAGGGCCACAGCTGCGGCTACGGCGCGGGCTGGACAGCGAAAAAACCCACCCGCGTGGCCGTTTTTTCCGTGGGCTGGTACCACGGGTTCGGCGTGGAGATGGGAAACGATCTGTTCCGTTTCCGCGACTGCCTGCGCGGCGTTCTGCGGAATCTGAAGCAGATGGTCTTCAAAAAGCATATCTATGTAACGGTAAACGGGAAAAAGTGCCGCGTGCTGGGCCATATCGGCATGCTGCACACGTGCGTGGACGTGACGAAGCTTCCATGCGCGGTCGGCGACACTGCGGTTTTTGACATCAAGCCGCTGCTGCTCAAGGGCATCGAGGTCGTCTACCGGTGAGGAGGGGCCATGTCTGATAAAATTGCCGCCATTGCCACGGGCCGTGCCCGCACGGGCATCGGCATTCTGCGCCTGTCCGGCGACGGGTGCATTGAGGCCGCGGAACAGGTCTTCCGGCTGAACTCCGGCAGGCCGCTGACCTCCCTCCCCGACCGGAAGCTTGCGCTCGGCACGCTTTTCGACGCACAGGGACGGGCCATCGACCACTGCATGGCGTTCATCTCCCGTGCGCCGCATTCGTACACCGGCGAGGATACCGCCGAAATTCAATGCCACGGCTCCCCCGCCGCACTGACCGCTGGACTTGAGGCGCTGTTCGCCGCAGGCTTCCGGCAGGCGCGGCCCGGCGAATTCACACGCCGCGCATTTCTAAACGGCCAGATGGACCTGACGCAGGCCGAGGCCGTGATCGATCTCATCGACGCCGAAACTGCCGACGCGGCGGCGAACGCCGCCGGGCAGGTCGCGGGCGCGATCCGAAAAAGGATCGACCCGATCTATGACAGCTGGGTCGACCTGTGCGCGCATTTCCATGCCGTGCTCGATTACCCCGACGAGGATATCGACCCCTTTGCGCTCTCCGGCTACGAAGCGTCGCTGACGGCAAGCAGCCGGCAGCTTACCGCGCTGCTTGCCTCCTGCCATCGGGGCCGGATGGTGCAGTCCGGCATCAGGGCCGTCATTCTGGGCAGCCCGAACGCCGGAAAATCCAGTCTTCTGAACCGCCTGTCCGGCTTTGACCGCGTGATCGTCACCGACATTCCCGGCACGACGCGCGACACGGTCGAGCAGACCGTCACGCTCGGGCGGCACCTTGTCCGGCTGGTCGACACGGCGGGCATCCGCGACACGCAGGATGTGATCGAAAAAATCGGCGTTGACCGCTCGATGGAGGCCGCGAAGGACTGCGATGTAGCGCTGTATGTCCTTGATAATTCCAAGCCTATGACGGAAGAGGATCGCCGCGCGATGGGCGCGGCGCTCGAAGCGCCGGAGGCGATCGCGATTCTGAACAAGCAGGATCTGCCCGGCGCGATCGAGCCGTCCGATCTGCCGTTTTCGTACATCATCCCCGTCTCCTGCAAGGACAGCACGGGCTTTGATCTGCTGGAGCAGGCGTTTGATATGCTCTTCCCGGACGATGCGCCGTGCGATGGCTCGCTTCTGACGAACGCGCGGCAGGCCGGCGCCATTCTGCGCGCAAAAAAATCCGTCGACTCCGCCGTGCAGAGCCTGCGTGCGGGTATGACGCCCGACGCGGTGCTGGTCGATCTGGAATCGGCCATGGATGCGCTCGGCGAGGTCACGGGCCGGACGATGCGTGAGGATATCACGAACCGCATTTTTGAGCGGTTCTGCGTTGGAAAATAAACCACAGAAATCAGGTTTTACTATGATCTATCTCGACAATTCCGCCACCACGCAGCCCTGCCCCGCCTGCGTGCGGGCCATGACAGAGGCGCTCACGGACTGCTGGGGCAATCCGTCGTCCGTCTACGCGCTCGGCATTGACGCCGCCCACCGTCTGCGGCAGGCGCGGCAGGCGGTCGCCGCCGCCCTCGGCGCAGAGCCCGACCGGGTGTTTTTCACCTCCGGCGGCACGGAGGCCGACAACTGGGCCATTCTTTCCGCCGCCGAGCGTCTCGGCAAGCGCGGCCGCCACATCATCACGACCGCCGTGGAGCACCACGCTGTCCTGCACCCCATGCAGAAGCTGGAAGCGAAGGGCTTCGAGGTCACATATTTGCAGCCTGACCACGACGGCAATATTACAGTCGAGGAACTGAAAAAGGCCCTCCGGCCCGATACCATTCTCGTCTCCGTCATGATGGTCAACAACGAGACGGGCGCGGTCATGCCGATTGCCGACATGGTCAAGGCCGTGCGCCGCGCTTCCC
>HF990568.1:0-4201 GCA_000432135.1 Firmicutes bacterium CAG:124 | reverse complement strand
GCTCTTCCCCGCTGGCGCTGTTCCATACCGACGCCGTGCAGGGCTTTTTGAAGGTTCCATTCCGCGCCAAAGCGCTCGGCGCGGACATGATCTCCGTCTCCGCGCACAAGATCCATGCCGCCAAAGGCACGGGCGCGCTTTATATCCGTCCCGGCCTGCCCCTCCCCGCGTTTATAAACGGCGGCGGACAGGAGAGCAACTACCGCTCCGGCACGGAAAATATGCCCGGCATCTGCGGCTTCGGCGCAGCCTGCGCCGGCACGGACGCAAAGGCGGACATTGCGCGCATGACGCAGCTGCGCGATCTGGCCCGGGAAAAGCTGGCTCAAATTGACGGACTTGTCCTCATCGGCAGTCAGGCCGCACCGCACATCGTCAACCTGTCCCTGCCGGGCCTCCGTTCACAGGGCATTATCAACTGTCTGCAGTCAGACGGCATCTACGTCTCGGCAGGCTCCGCCTGCTCCAAGGGCCACCGGAGCCATGTGCTTGAGGCCATGCACCTGTCCCCCGCCGTCATCGACGGCTCCATTCGCGTCTCGTTCTCCCGCGACAACACGGAAGCCGACGTTGACGCGCTCTGTCAGGCGCTCCTGCACGCAAAGCAGACGCTGAAGGGCTGAAAACGACACGAATCCCCGCTTGCTTCGCTGAAAACCCCAGTGAAGCAAGCGGGGATTTATTAAGTGCTGCCCCTGTAGGGGTCGATGCCCACATCGACCCATTGGGAAGTTACGAATTCGCCGAAGATTACCGTAAAAACGGCACATTCTGCCGGGCCGATGCAATACCCGCAGGCTAGTTTCGAGGCGCAACCGCGCATAGCGCAGCTCTTAGCGTCGAAGTGGGCATCGGCCCCTACTCACAAAACAGAGCGCCTTCCGCAAAACAGCCGCCTCCGCTCAGTTTTTCAGGCTCTGCATCGGGGCCGGGATCCTGCCGCCGCGGGCGATAAAGTCCGCAGAGGACTCCGGATGCACCGGCATGATAGGCGCTGCGCCGAGCAGGCCGCCGAAGGAGACTTCATCGCCGACCGTCTTGCCCGGAGCCGGGATGAGGCGCACGGCGGTCGTCTTGGAATTGACCATACCGACGGCGGCCTCGTCCGCGATGATGGCGGAGATCGTCTCCGCGCTCGTGTCGCCGGGGACGGCGATCATATCAAGGCCCACCGAGCACACGCACGTCATGGCTTCGAGCTTATCCAGCGTCAGAACGCCGCTTCGCGCGGCGGCGATCATGCCCTCGTCCTCGGACACCGGGATAAACGCGCCGGACAGTCCGCCGACAGAGCTGGACGCCATCAGCCCGCCCTTCTTGACCGCGTCATTGAGAAGCGCCAGTGCCGCCGTCGTTCCATGCGTCCCGCAGGTTTCAAGGCCCATTTCCTCCAGAATGCGCGCCACGCTGTCGCCCACGGCGGGTGTCGGGGCGAGGGACAGGTCGACCACGCCGAACGGCACGCCCAGCCGCCGGGACGCTTCCCGCGCCACCAGCTGGCCCATGCGCGTGATGCGGAAGGCCGTTTTCTTGATGCACTCGGCCACCTCGTCAAAAGGCCGGCCCTTGACGCTCTGCAGCGCGTGGTACACCACGCCCGGCCCGGATACGCCGACGCTCACGACCGCGTCGGCCTCGCCCACGCCGTGGAACGCACCCGCCATGAACGGGTTATCCTCGACCGCGTTGCAGAACACGACGAGCTTCGCGCAGCCAAGTCCATCGCGTTCCTTTGTCAGCTCGGCCGTCTTTTTGATCGCCTGCCCCATAAGGCGCACAGCGTCCATGTTGATGCCCGCCTTTGTCGAGGCGATGTTGACGCTGGAGCAGACCAGTTCCGTCTCGGCCAGCGCCTGCGGGATGGCGGCGATCAGCCGCCGGTCGCCGGAGGCCATGCCCTTCTGCACGAGCGCGGAAAAGCCGCCGATGAAATCCACGCCGCAGGTCTTTGCGGCGCTGTCCATCGCCTTGGCAAACGGAACAAAATCCTCCGTCTCGCACGCGCTTGCGACCAGCGCAATGGGCGTGACAGAAATGCGCTTGTTGACGATGGGAATGCCAAGCTCCCGTTCGATCTGGCAGCCTGTCGCAACCAGATGCTCGGCCTGCCGGCAGATCTTGTCGTGAACTTTCCGGGCGCAGGCCTCCGGATTCGGGTCGGCGCAGTCCAGAAGCGAAATACCCATGGTGATGGTGCGGATGTCCAGATGCTGATGGTCGATCATATCGACCGTGGACATGATATCGGAATGGTTCAGCATGATCTGTCCCCTCCGTCAGATGGTGTGCATGGCAGTGAAAATATCCTGCCGCTGGATGCGGATGGACAGGCCCATCTGATCGCCCTTTTCTGTGACGCGGGTCTGCACCGTGTCAAATTCCGGCGCGCCTGCCGTCCATTCGACCAGCATAATCATGGTAAACGTGCGCTGCATAATGGTCTGGCTGATCTCCACGACGCTGATGTGGAGTTCTGCCAGCAGCGTGCAGACCTCGGCGATGATGCCGACCCGGTCGGGGCCGACGACGGTGATAATGGCTTTCATTCGTGCTTCCTCCCGTGATTCGGATATGGAAAAAGGGGCCATGCGGCCCCTTTTGAAGTTTTAGAATTTCGTATGCTCGGCCAGCCAGTTCTTCAGTTCGCTGATGGGAACGCGAACCTGCTCCATGGAGTCGCGTTCGCGGATGGTAACAGCGTTGTCCGCCGGGGTCTTGTCGTCGCCGACGGTCGCAAAATCGACCGTGATGCAGTACGGCGTGCCGATCTCGTCCTCGCGGCGATAGCGCTTGCCGATGGAGCCGGTGTCGTCGTAGTCCAGCATAAAGTCGCCGCACAGGTCCTGATAGATCTTTCTTGCCGGCTCGGCCAGCTTCTTGCTCAGCGGCAGGATCGCAGCCTTGTACGGAGCCAGCGCCGGATGCAGGTGCAGAACCACGCGCACGTCGTTCTTCGCCTCGTCTATGACCTCCTCGTCATACGCTTCGCACAGGAACGCCAGCGCCACGCGGTCGCAGCCGAGCGACGGCTCGATGACGTAGGGGATATAGTGCTTGTTCGCTTCCTGATCGAAATAGGTCAGATCCTTGCCGGAAGCCTCCTGATGGCGCTTGAGGTCATAATCGGTGCGGTCGGCAATGCCCCAGAGCTCGCCCCAGTCGGTGAACGGGAACGCATACTCAATATCGGTCGTGGCTCTGGAATAGAAGGCCAGCTCCGCCGGCTCATGGTCGCGCAGGCGCAGGTTCTCCTCGCGGATACCGAGGCTCTTGAGCCAGTTCACGCAGTAGTCCTTCCAGTATGCGAACCATTCGAGGTCCGTGCCGGGCTTGCAGAAGAATTCGCATTCCATCTGCTCAAACTCGCGGGTACGGAAGGTGAAGTTGCCCGGGGTGATCTCGTTGCGGAACGCCTTGCCGACCTGGCAGACGCCGAAGGGCAGCTTGCGGCGGGTGGTTCGCTGGATGTTCGCGAAGTTCACGAAGATGCCCTGCGCCGTCTCCGGCCGCAGATAGCAGGTCGAGGAGGAATCCTCGGTGACGCCGATGGCGGTCTTGAACATCAGATTAAACTTGCGGATGGGGGTAAAATCGTGCTTGCCGCAGACGGGGCAGACAATATCCTCATGCTCGGCAATGAACTTGTCCATCTCGTCGAAGCTCATGGCGTCGACGTTGACCTCGTGATGCTCTTCGCCGATGAGCTTGTCAGCGCGGTGGCGGGCCTTGCACGCCTTGCAGTCGAGCAGCGGGTCGGAGAAGCTGGACACATGGCCGGTCGTGATCCACGTCTGCGGATTCATGATAATGGCCGCATCGAGACCGACGTTGTACGGGCTTTCCTGCACGAATTTCTTGAGCCACGCCTTTTTGACGTTGTTCTTGAACTCAACGCCGAGAGGGCCGTAGTCCCAGCTGTTGGCCAGGCCGCCGTAAATTTCGGAGCCTGCAAAGACAAAGCCGCGGTTTTTGCAAAGGGCAATGATCTTGTCCATGGACTTTTCGCTGTTTTTCATCATACTTCTCGTCCTCCTGACGTATATGATCAAGTTTATCCTATTATTATAATGAAAAAGCCCGCAAAGTCAACCGCGCGGCAAAAATTTGAAAGACCAGTTTTGTTTTTCCCGAAAATGTGGTATAATGCAGGAAGCAATTCGGAAAGGACATATCCATCTTGAAAGCAATCGGAAGAGTGATC
>HF990567.1:11337-17104 GCA_000432135.1 Firmicutes bacterium CAG:124 | reverse complement strand
CACGTCTATACACCTTTCGGTGTACCGTGCGAGCATCCCTTGCCTCTCCCTTTGGGAGAGGTGGCCGAGCGCAGCGAGGACGGAGAGGGTAAACAATGACCATACCAAAAGACAACACCCAATTAGAAAATGCCCGACGGCTTCGCAGGGAGATGACACCCCACGAGCGTAAGCTCTGGTATCTTTTTCTCCGCAGATATCCAGTAAAAATTTACAAACAGCGGATTATCGGCAGATTCATCGTGGACTTTTACTGTGCTTCGGCCAGACTGGTCATTGAATTGGATGGCTCTCAACATTATGAACCTCAGAGGCTTGCTTATGATGCTGAACGTTCTCAATTCCTGATATCTCTTGGGTTGGAGATTTTGCGATTCTCCAACCGGGATATTGACAGGGATTTCCGTAATGTGTGTGAACAAATCGATCTTATCATTCAAAAGAGGCTGCAAGGCCCTCTCAGTCACCTGCGGTGACAGCTCTCCCAAAGGGAGAGCCGAGGGGGCTGCACCCCGTTATATAGTATGTTTGCATGAGAAATGGAGCGCATCTGTATCGATACGCTCCATTGACTGTTTTATGAACACCCATCTAATGGCCGGGGCTTGCTTTTTATATATGCGCCGAGATCCAGTCGTACATTTCGTGGTAGGCCGCTTCGTTCAGCGGGAAGACCTTTTCGTCCTCCATCTGGCTTTTTTCGTAGCAGTATTCGCCGTGCCAGCATTCGCATTTCATGCTGCTTTCGTCAAAGTTGACCTCCTTCTGCGTCAGCATGACGATGTTTGGCGTGACGCGAAAGCGGAGCTTGCCATAGCTCCCGGTAAAGATATTGTTGTTTTCAAAGCTGTGCAGCACCGGCAGAAATAACGGTTCCATATGCGTCTGCCCTCCCTTTTTTTGTGTATCATACCACAAATTCCGCCGCGCGGCAAGATTGTTTGACTTTGCCTCTGCGATATGCTATGATTGCTGGGATTCTTTTTTACGATAAAGGAGCAAAGGCAATGCATAAACAGGCAAAGGGCGGTATTCTTCTTCTCCTGTGCGCCATGATCTGGGGCGCGGCGTTCGTTGCCCAGAGCGAGAGTATGCAGTATATCGGGCCGTTTACGATGGGCGCGGCGCGTTTTTTTCTGGCGGGGCTGGTGCTGCTGCCAGTCATTGCCGTGCTCGACCGGAAGGGCTGGTCGCAGAACCGGCCGGTCACAGGGGCTGAAAAGAAAAAGCAGCTGCTGTCCGGCATGATCTGCGGCGCGCTGCTGTTCGCAGCGACAACGCTCCAGCAATTTGGTCTGCTCGATACGACGGTCGGAAAATCCGGCTTCGTGACGGCGCTTTATATCGTGTTTGTCCCCATTCTGGGCGCGCTCATGGGCAGACGCGCCGGGCTGAAGGTCTGGCTGTGCGCGCTGGCCGCTGTGTTTGGAATGTACCTGCTGTGCGTCGGCTCCGGCTTTTCGGTTTCGGGCGGCGATCTGCTGACGCTTGGCTGCGCGGTGCTGTTCGCGGTTCATATCTGCTATGTCGGCGCAGTCGTGCCGCATATGGACGGCGTGCGGCTGAGCTGCGTACAGTTTCTGGTCTGCTCCGCGCTGTCCGCGGTCGGTATGCTTCTGTTTGAAGCGCCGGACTGGGATTCCATTCTGCAGTGCTGGTGGCCCATTGTATATGCGGGTGTCTTCTCCGGAGGCGTGGCGTACACGTTCCAGATCATCGGCGAACGCGATGTGCAGCCCGCGCTGGCTTCCCTGCTCATGAGTCTGGAGTCCGTCTTCGCCGCCCTGTTCGGCTGGCTGCTGCTCGGCCAGACGCTTTCCGCGCGGGAGCTTTTCGGCTGCGCGGTCATGTTCACGGCGATCATCCTCTCGCAGCTGCCGGAGCGGCAGAAAACGGCTGTATAACGAACTGTCCCCTTGCCGGTTCATGAAACCGGCAAGGGGCATTTTTTAAGACGCTGCACTGCGGTTCGCTTCGAGCGCTTTCTGGAAGCTTGCGGTTTTCAGATCGTCGATGTACGCCTGATCGTTCTGCAGGGCTTCCTCGGCTGCGGCGGGCGGGAATTTGGCGCGGATGTCGTCGGAATAGCTGCCGTCGCTGGGCTCCCAGTATTCTGTCACCGCTCCGCTGGAGGTGCTGAGGGAGAATGTGATCGCTGTGGGAATATAGCTTCCGTTCTCCAGCGTCAGCGATTCGCCGTCTGTGCTGTAGATCTCCTGCAGAACGAGCAGATATACGGTGACTGTCTCTGTGCCGCGTCTGTCCTCTGCCAGAACGACATGGCTTTCCACGTGGATCTGGCCGGGCTGCACGGCGTCCGCGTAGTGGTCCAGAACCGCTTTGCCGATCAGCTCATCCAGAACCGAATTGTCAGCCTCCTCTGCGGCGGACAGTTCATCCTTCATCGCTTCCTGCTCGGCGGACAGGTTATCATCCTGTTCGGTGGGCTGGGCAGGCTCCTCCGGGGCTGTGTCCGCCGGATCGGGGGTGGCTTCGGTGTTGGAAACGGCGGGATCAGACGGCTGCTCTGTCTTGGAGGCCACCGGGTCGGTCAGGAAGCAGACCGCGAGGACGATGCAGGCGATGATGGCCGCCAGAATGATCCAGAAGGTTGGTTTTTTGTAGTTCATAACAGATTTGACACGCTCCTTTACTCCGATCTCGCCGAAGGCGAGGGGGCAGGCCGCAATTCTGCGGCGGTTGACGCTGCACGAGACGAGCGCCTGCATATAATCGGCTCTCTGCTCGCAGCCCAATTCTCTGATCACGGTTTCATCGCACGCCAGCTCGATATCCCGGCACAGCAGCACATAGCTGAGCCACATCACCGGGTTGAACCAGTGGATCGTCAGCAGCAGGAAGCCCAGCGGCTTCCACAGGTGGTCGCCCCGGCGCAGGTGCGCCTGCTCGTGGGCAATGACGTGCTGCCGGTCGCGGCTGTCCATGCGATATGGGAGATAAATTCTCGGACGGATCGTACCGAGCACGAACGGCGAATCAATCCGCTCAGACTGGTAGATGTTTCCCCGCAGGCGGACCGCCTCGCGTACCCTGTGCCGCAGCCGCAGCGTGCTGACCATGGTATACAGGAACAGTGCGGCAGCTCCCGCGAGCCAGACCCAGGCGAGGATCGAAAGCCAGCTCTGCGCCGGGGCAGCAGAGCCGCCGGCGGCTGCGGCAGAGCTGATCTGCGCAGGCTGCGTCTGCACGGCGATGGCTGCCGGACGGATGGCCTCTGTGCGTGGAAGCAGGCTCAGCGGGCTTTCGACGGAAAACGGGAAAACCAGCCGCACAGCGACGATGCCCCAAAGCAGGACGTTGAACCACTTGGGTGCTCTGCGCAGGCAGAGACGCAGAAGAAGCACTGCAAGCACAAGCCAGCTTGCGCAGACGCTCATATGAAGGACTTTCAAAAAGAGTGCGCTCATTGTGTTTCTCCTCTTCGGATGCGATCGATCATCTGCTGCACCTCGTCGAGTTCATGCGCGGACAGATCCTGCCGCTTTGTGAACGCGGCAATAAAGGTGGGCAGAGAGCCTTCAAATTTCTTTTCGACCAGCTCGTCGATCTCGCAGGCCTGCGCCTCGTCCTTGGAAATGAGCGCGGTCACAAGCCCGTTCTCATTTTTCAGGATCCCACGCTCGCCAAGACGCTTGATGATCGTGTAGGTCGTCGTGCGCTTCCAGCCGAGCTGCTCCAGACACAGCTTCGCAAGCTGCGACGCCGTGACCGGCTCATGCTTCCATAAAATCAGGCAGAAGCGGTACTCCCCTTCGTGAATTTTCGGAATTTCCAGTTTCAACACCTCCTTGTCTACTCGTGTAGAAGATGCCGCTATTCTACACGAGTAGACGCGTGATGTCAAGTGGTTCTTGAAAAAAATATCGAACGTGCAGGTCGTTGACCCCGGCGCGCTCGATCCATGTAAAAGGCGCTGAAGCGCAAAAGCAGTTGGCAAGAGGCTGCCTCCGGGGCGCTTCCGGGCTTGTCAAGGGGCGTGCGGACTGATATAATGTTGAAAAAGGGTGAAAGGGGCGATGACATGGACAAGCTTGCGGTGCTGCGGCAGTATTTTGGCTTTCCGGCATTCCGTGCGGGACAGCAGACGCTGATCGACGCGGTGCTTTCCGGGCGCGACGCGCTCGGCGTGATGCCGACGGGCGGCGGGAAAAGCCTCTGCTATGAGCTGCCCGCCCTGCTGCTGCCGGGGATGACGCTCGTCGTCTCGCCGCTGATCTCTCTCATGAAGGATCAGGTCATGGCGCTGCGGAACGCGGGCATCCCCGCCGGGTGCATCAACAGCTCCATGAGTCTGGACGAGCTGCGCGAGACGTACCGCGACGCGCGCTATGGCGCATATAAGCTGCTTTATGTCGCGCCCGAGCGGCTGCTGACCGACGGCTTCTGCTCCCTTGCGCAGGAGCTTGAGATCCCGCTTGTCGCCGTCGACGAGGCGCACTGCATCTCGCAGTGGGGGCAGGATTTCCGGCCCAGCTATTTAAAGATCGTGGAATTTTTGCAGCGGCTCCCGCGCCGCCCGGCTGTCGCGGCCTTTACCGCAACGGCCACGGCGCAGGTGCGCGCCGATATCATCCGTATTTTGCAGCTGCATGAGCCGGAAACGGTCGTGACCGGCTTTGACCGGCCCAATCTTCGCTTCGAAGTGCTGCGCCCGAAGGACAAGCGCACCGCGCTTTTGCAGCTGCTCTCCGAGCGGCGGGACAAGAGCGGCATTGTCTACTGCGCCACGCGCAAAACGGTCGAGCAGGTCTGCGGACTTCTGCAGGAGGCGGGCTTTGCCGCCACGCGCTACCACGCGGGACTGGACGCTGACGAGCGAAAAGAAAATCAGGAGGCGTTCATCTGCGACCGCAGCCCCGTCATGGCCGCGACCAACGCGTTCGGCATGGGCATTGACAAGTCGAACGTCTCCTATGTCATTCATTACAATATGCCGAAAAGCGTGGAGGCGTATTATCAGGAGGCGGGACGCGCGGGGCGCGACGGCTCCCCTGCCGACTGCATCCTGCTGTATTCCTCCGGCGACGTCACGACGGCTAAATTTCTGATCTTCAATTCATCCGCAGAGAACGAGGAGCTGACTGACGAGGAGCGGCAGATGGTGCAGGCGCAGGATCTGGCCCGGCTGGAGGCCATGACAGGCTACTGCAAGACGCAGGACTGTCTGCGAGGGTATCTGCTCGACTATTTTGGCCAGCCGCATGAAAAAACCTGCGGCAACTGCGGGAACTGTCTGGCAGAATACGAGACGCGGGACCTCACGCGCGAGGCGCAGATGATCCTGTCCTGCGTTGTGCGGGCGCGGAACCGGCTCGGCTACTGCGTTGGCGCGTCGATTCTAAGCCAAACGCTGCACGGGGGCCGTTCGGCACGCGTGCGGGAGCTGGGGCTTGATTTGCTGCCGACCTACGGACTGATGTCCGCGCTGCCGGGCGCGCAGATTCGAGAATGGATCGAGCTGCTGGAGCGCGCGGGATATCTGGAGACTGATCCCGTCCACGGCGGGATCGACACGACGGAGCGGGCAGCGGCTGTGCTGTTTTCCGACGAACAGGTGCTTGGGCGCGTGCAGCGTACGACGCTCACCGGGCCGAGAACGCAGAAAAAAGCAGCTGCGTCCCGGACGGACGAGCCGCTTCTGGCCGCGCTGAAGGCGCTTCGCTTCCGCATCGCGCAGGAGCAGGGCGTCCCGGCCTATATCGTGTTTTCCAACGCAACGCTTCTGGATATTGCCGCGAAGCGGCCC
>HF990567.1:0-11324 GCA_000432135.1 Firmicutes bacterium CAG:124 | reverse complement strand
ATGGCCGCGAAGCGGCCCGGCTCCATGCAGGAGCTGCTGGAGGTTTCCGGCGTCGGCCATGTCAAGGCCGAGCGTTACGGCGCGGCATTTTTAAACGAGATCAGGCACTATACACATACACACAGGGAGGAATCGTAATATGTATATCCGCCGTTTTGCCCCCGCCGATGCAGACGCGGTCGTCCGCGTGTCGGAGCTTGCCACCCGCATCACCTCCGGCGCTGTCTATGACGCGGCCTTCGTCGAGGAAATGGTCGCCCAGCAGGATCGCGCGTACTTCCTGAGACGCGGCGAACAGATGCACTTCTACGTCGCCTGCGAGGATGACGGGACCGTGATCGGCTGCGCCGCCTTTGGGCCGTACCACAAAAACCCGGCTGAGGGCTGCTTCTATTCCGTCTTTGTGCTGCCGGAGAAGCAGAAGCGCGGCGTAGGCCGCGCGCTCATTGAGACGATCGAGCACGATCCGCTGTTTTTGCGCGCGCCGCGCGTCGTGATCCCCGCTTCCATCAACGCGCTGCATTTTTATCAGGAACTCGGTTACGCCTTCGCCCCCGGCGGCGACCGGCTGGACGAGGAACAGCTTTACTGTCTGGAAAAGTTCCCGCAGCGTTCCGTGTAAATCGCAAAGGAGGAAATGCCGTGCGTTCCGTCAAGGGCATTATCATTGGATTTTTGCTGATCCTGCTGGGCTTTGCCGCCGCGCAGTACAGCCTGATCGCAGCCGGGATCCTGTCTGCGGGCGGGCTTGCCGCCGTCGTTGTGAGCGCGCTGCCGAAGCGGGCGGAAAAGCAGGAGCCGCAGGCGGCTCCCGCAGCTCCCGTGCCTGCCCCGGCGGAGCTTTCCGCGCCGGAGCTGCTGCCGGATATTCTGACCGACCCACCCGTGCAGCCGAAAATGCCCCCGCTGCCGCAGCCGGAGGCGGAGGCGCTGTATAAAACGCTCGCGGACGCGTATACGCGCATTGACGCGCTTTCGTGCCGCGGCCCGGCATGGATGCTGGAACGGGATATCCGGCTCTGCAAGGCCTTCTGCACCCGCTGGGACAGCGCGAAGGCAGATGCGCAGACGGCTGCGATCCTGCGGGAAAAGGCGCGCTTTGTCGAGTATTCCAACGAATTTCTTCTGCCGGGCTTCGGCAGGCACGGCAGGATCCCCAGCCGCCGCACGTCCGGCGATCTGCTGGAGGATCTGAGCGCCGCCGTTTTGAAGCAGGCCGCGCAGCAACAGGCGGCGCTTGAGGCCGCGCTGCGGGGGCAGAAATGGTTCGAGGGCGTAAAAAAGCAGCTCCGGCCCATTCAGCCGGGACTGGCCGACGCGCCTGCGCCGGAAAAGAGGCCGGACTACACGCCGCCCGACACTGCGGCGCTCACGCGGAAGACCGCGCCGGAATCTCTGGAAACATTTTACGTTCTCGCGTTCAAAACAACGGGCAAAAGCCCCTCGCGCGGCGAAATTGCGCAGCTTTCGATCCTGAAATTCCGCCGCTTTGCGCCGGAATCCGCGCTGACCGCCTGCGTAAGCCCGGAAAATGGTCTGACAAAATACGCCCGCGAGGCGGGCGTGACGGAACGCATGACGCAGGACGCGCCGAGGCTGGCCCGGCTCCTGCCCGCCGTTGACGCGTATCTCGGTGAGAACGCGCCGCTGATCCTGTTCCGCGCGGACGAGCTGGCGTTTCTGTCCGCAGCCGGAAGCGAGGCCGTCTGCATGAAGCGTCCTGTCTATGACGTGCGGACGCTGACGGGCCGCACGTCTGAGTCGCTTGCAGACGCCTTCGGTGCGGCGTTCGAATTCGTCCCCGCCATGGCCGACGCAGAGGATGAGGCCCTCGCCTGCGGCCTGCTCTTCTGCGGCCTCGCAGACCGCGTGCTGCATCTGACGGGGAAGCGATGATCTGCTTCCGGCCCTGCCAAAGCTGTGCGTCTGCCGGAATGCCATACTGTGCGAAAGTCAAGCTGATACTCGACGCGGAACGTGCCGGTGCGGCATATCCCGCTCGCTTCATCATCAGCTTCCCGCTAATTTTCTGCAAATTCTTGACTTCCCACGCGAATCTGGGTATAATCCAATCGTAATAATAGCCAATTCCGGCTTTTAGAATTCTTGAAAGGAAGACCTGTATATGATCTATACTGCAGAAGTCAAGCATATGTGCCCGGTTGCCAAGGGCGCGTATCATGGCCCGGCTCCCATTCCCGAAGAGGGCAAGTGGGTGCAGGCAAAGGAAATCAAGGATATCTCCGGCTTTACCCATGGCGTGGGCTGGTGCGCACCGCAGCAGGGCGCATGCAAGCTGAGCCTGAATATCAAGAACGGCGTCATCGAAGAGGCTCTGGTCGAGACGATCGGCTGTTCCGGCATGACCCATTCCGCCGCAATGGCTTCCGAAATTCTCATCGGCAAGACCATTCTTGAGGCCCTCAACACCGACCTCGTCTGCGACGCTATCAACACCGCCATGCGCGAGCTGTTCCTGCAGATCGTCTATGGCCGCAGCCAGTCCGCGTTCTCCGAGGACGGCCTCGCCGTCGGCGCTTCTCTGGAAGACCTCGGCAAGGGCCTCAGAAGCCAGGTCGGCACGATGTTCGCCACGAAGGAAAAAGGCCCGCGCTACCTCGAAATGGCCGAGGGCTACTGCTCCAAGATCGCGCTCAACAAGGACGACGAGATCGTCGGCTACGAATTCATCAACTTCGGCAAGATGATGGACTTCATCAAGAAGGGCGACGAGCCTGCCGAGGCCATCAAGAAGGCCACCGGCCACTATGGTCAGTGGGACACCGCGGCGAAGTATATCGACCCGCGTCAGGAATAAGAAAAGGAGGACACGAAAATGGCTTTGTTTGAAAACTACGACAGAAGAATTGACAAGATCAACGGCGTCCTCAAGCAGTACGGCATCGAGTCCGTCGAGGCTTGCCGCGAAATGTGCCAGGCCAAGGGCTTTGACCCGTATGAGATCGTCAAGAGCATTCAGCCCATCTGCTTCGAAAACGCGTGCTGGGCATACACCGTCGGCGCTGCCATCGCCATGAAGAAAGGCGTCAAGACCGCTGCCGAAGCCGCTACCGCCATCGGCGAGGGCCTGCAGGCCTTCTGCATCGACGGCTCCGTCGCCGACGACCGCAAGGTTGGCCTCGGCCACGGCAATCTGGGCGCCATGCTCCTGTCCGAGGAATCCGAGTGCTTCTGCTTCCTCGCAGGCCACGAGTCCTTTGCGGCCGCTGAGGGCGCCATCGGCATCGTCAAGAACGCGAATAAGGCCCGTAAAAAGCCTCTGCGCGTCATCCTGAACGGCCTCGGCAAGGACGCTGCCCAGATCATCTCCCGTATCAACGGCTTCACCTATGTCCAGACCCAGTTCGACTACTACACCGGCGAACTCAAGATCGTCCGCGAGATCCGCTACTCCGAGGGCGAGCGCGCCAACGTCCGCTGCTACGGCGCTGACGATGTCCGCGAGGGCGTTGCCATCATGCACAAGGAAGGCGTCGACGTCTCCATCACCGGTAACTCCACCAACCCCACCCGCTTCCAGCATCCGGTCGCAGGCACCTACAAGAAGGAGTGCGTCCAGATGGGCAAGAAGTATTTCTCCGTCGCTTCCGGCGGCGGCACGGGCCGTACCCTGCACCCGGACAACATGGCCGCAGGCCCCGCTTCCTACGGCATGACCGACACCATGGGCCGTATGCACTCCGATGCACAGTTCGCAGGCTCCTCCTCCGTCCCTGCGCACGTCGAGATGATGGGCTTCCTGGGCATGGGTAACAACCCCATGGTCGGCGCTACGGTTGCGGTTGCAGTCGCAGTTGAAGAGGCCATGAAGTAAGCCTGATTGGCAAAAACCAAGTGTTTTCAATGCCTTCAGCCGTGCTTAAAAGTGGATAAATGCAGTGAGATGATGTACACTAGTACATTATTTGTACACTATTAGTACACCACACTCGTACACCCCGCCGTAGTGATGATTTGCTACAGCGGGGTGTTTTCTATTTATCGATCAAAATTGCCTGCTCGATCAAGAATAACAGGCGTTCTGATCATGTCCTCACTCATATTTTTCCAAGCAGTTCCGGCGCTTTTACCAATGTGCGCCGAGGGAATACTGGAACGGCGTGCACGAACCGGAATGACGCCGCGTCTGTAGTGCGCGAAGCATCCGGTTTTGGTGCTAACGTCCTATTATGTTTCCGTTCTGCGGAACGTTTTTGTTTTAAAACACCAAATTCCCCTTGACAGGACCGGATTTGTCCGGTAATATGTCTTTATAGGGTGCACATATTTAATTGTGCAGTCCACATTGCACGGACATATGAATTTCTGAAGAAAGGGCGGATTACAAATGAAACAGATGATGGATGCCATCGTAAAACCCACAGCCGGCCCCGGATTGGAGCTGCGGCAGGTGCCTGTTCCTGTGCCGGGCCCCGGAGAAGTTCTCATCAAGATCCACAAGACCGCGATCTGCGGCTCCGACGTCCATATCTACAAATGGAACCAGTGGGCGCAGCAGCACGTCAAGCCCCCTCAGGTCATCGGCCATGAGTATGTCGGCGAGATCGCCGAGCTCGGCGCGGGCGTCACGGGCTTCACGGTCGGCCAGCGCGTCTCCGGCGAGGGCCATATCACCTGCGGCCACTGCCGCAACTGTCACACCGGCAATATTCAGTGGTGCAAGCACCATGTCGGCGTCGGCGTCGACCGCGACGGTGCGTTCGCGGAGTATGTCTGCATCCCGGCGCGCAACGTCATTGCCATCGACGAGAGCCTTCCGGAGGACGTCGTCTCCTTCTTTGACGCCTTCGGCAACGCCACGCATACCGCGCTCATGTTCCCGCTCATCGGCGAGGACGTGCTCATCACCGGTGCGGGCCCCATCGGCATTATCGCCGGCGGCATCTGCAAATACGCGGGTGCGCGCCGCGTCGTCATTACCGACGTGAACGAATACCGGCTTGCCCTCGCCCGCAAAATGGGCGTTGACGCCGCCGTCAACACCGCAAAGGAGGATCTGCACGAGGTCATGCACGCGCAGGGTCTGACCGAGGGCTTTGACGTAGGTCTTGAAATGTCCGGCAACGCCGCGGCCTTCCATCAGCTGATCTCCGTCATGCGCAGCGGCGGCAAGGTTTCGCTGCTCGGTCTCGGCGACGGCCCCATCAGCGTGGACATGAACCAGATCATTACAAACGGCCTGACGCTGCAGGGCATCTATGGCCGCAAGATGGACAACTGGCACCAGATGTCGTACATGGTGCAGGGCGGACTCGATCTGACGCCCGTGATCACGCACCGCTTCCACTACACGGACTTCCAGAAGGGCTTTGACGCGATGATGAGCGGCAGGTCCGGAAAAGTCGTACTCGATTGGACGAAGTAAAGGAGGAATTCTCATGAAAACTGCACTGAAAGCCTTTGAACAGGAGCTGAATGCGATCCGCGAAGCCGGTACCTGGCGCGAAGAGCGCATCATCACCACCCCGCAGCGCTCCTGCATCGACACCACGCAGAAATCCCACGTCGTCAACATGTGCGCCAACAACTATCTTGGCCTGTCCAACGACCCGCGGCTCATCGAGGCCGCGAAGGCCAGCTATGACCGCTGGGGCTTCGGCCTTTCGTCTGTGCGCTTCATCTGCGGCACGCAGGAGATCCACAAGGAGCTCGAGCGCCGCATCGCAAAGTTCGCAGGCACCGACGACGCCATCCTCTATTCCTCCTGCTTCGACGCCAACGGCGGTCTGTTTGAGACGCTGCTCGGGCCGGAGGACGCGGTCATTTCGGATGAGCTGAACCACGCGTCCATCATCGACGGCGTGCGCCTGTGCAAGGCCAAGCGCTACCGCTATCTGAACAACAACATGGAGGATCTCGAAGCCAAGCTCAAGGACGCGCGGGAATCCGGCTGCAAGAAAATTCTGATTGCGACCGACGGCGTGTTTTCCATGGACGGCTATATTGCAAACCTCAAGGCCATCTGCGATCTGGCGGACCGCTATGACGCGCTGACGATGGTAGACGACAGCCACGCCGTCGGCTTCATGGGCGCGCACGGCCGCGGCACGGCAGAGTTCTGCGGTGTCATTGGACGCGTCGACATCATCACCGGCACGTTCGGCAAGGCCATGGGCGGCGCGTCCGGCGGCTATACCGCAGCGCGTCAGCCGATCGTCGACCTGCTGCGGCAGCGTTCGCGCCCGTACCTGTTCTCCAACACGCTCGCGCCCGCCATCTGCGCCGCGACGCTCCGCACGATCGACCTGCTGGAGGAATCCACGGCGCTGCGCGACAAGGTTCATGAGAACGCGCGCTATTTCCGCGCGGAGATGGAAAAGCTCGGCTTCGATCTGCTCCCCGGCGAGCACCCCATCGTCCCCGTCATGCTCTATGACCCGAAAATCGCGCAGGAGTTTGCCCGCCGGATGCTTGAAAAGGGCGTGTATGTCGTCGGCTTCTGCTATCCCGTCGTCCCGAAGGGTCGCGACCGCATCCGCACGCAGATCTCCGCCGGCCACACGAAGGAAGACCTCAATTTCGCCGTCCGTTGCTTCGGCGAGGTCAAAAAGGAAATGGGACTGTAAGTTTACATAAGTTTTATTGCAGCTGCGGCAGGCCATGTGCATGGTCTGCCGCAGTGCAGCTATGCACCGGTGCAGACGGGCAGAAACCCGCGGCAGGCTATTGACAAGCGGCAGTCCGCATGGGTATCATAAAATATAGAATTCATGCAAGGAGAAATCAAACGATGATAGACACTTACAAGTTCTCAACACTCGAATACAAGCGCCCCGATCTGGAAGCGCGGCGCGCCAAGCTTGCCGAATGGAAAAACGCGGCTGTACACGCGGAGAGCTACGCCGCGCTGCGCGCACTGATGTTTGAGATCGACCGCGAGACCTGCGAGCTGTTCACGCAGTATTCCATCGCACACATCCGGCATACGCTCGACACGCGCGACGAATTTTATGAGACGGAGATCGCCTATCTGCAGGACACGCTGCCCACGCTCAGCGGCGCGGAGGTCGAACTCAGCGAAGCCATTGCGTCCAGCCCCTTCCGCCCGGATATCGAGCAGGAGTTCGGCAAGCAATATTTCGTCTCCATGGATCTGCAGAAGAAGCTGTACTGCGAGGCCAATGTTCCGCTGCGCCAGCAGGAGAGCCGTCTGACCAACGAGTATCAGAAGATCATGGCCACAGCGGAAATTCCGTTCGACGGCAAGACGCTGAACCTCTATGGCCTGCAGAAGTATTTTGAGCATTCCGACCGTGCGATGCGCGCTGCCGCCGTCAAGGCGTACTCCAAATTCTATGAGGCCAACGAGCCGCGTCTGGAGGAGATCTGGGACGAGCTGATCAAAATCCGCAACCAGATGGGCAAAAACCTCGGCTATGAGAACTACATCCCCGTCGGCTATCTGGAGCAGGGCCGCACGGATTACGGCGAACAGGAGGTCGCGTCCTTCCGCGAGCAGGTGCGCACGTTCCTTGTCCCCCTGTGCCAGAAGCTCTATGACGCGCAGGCCAAGCGCCTCGGCCTCGACCACGTCATGTGCTATGATGAAAAGATGGTCTTCCCGGACGGCAACGCCGAGCCTGCGGGCGACGACGCGTTCATGGTCAAGACCGCGCAGAAGATGTACCACGAGATCAGCCCGGAGACCGGCGAATTCATCGACTTCATGATCGACCATGAGCTGATGGACCTGCAGAACAAGCCGGGCAAGGCCTCCACGGGCTACATGACGAGTCTGCCGAGCCTGAAAGCGCCGTTTGTGTTCTCCTGCTTCAACCACACGATCTTTGATATGCAGGTGCTGACGCACGAGCTGGGGCACGCGTTTGCGGGCTATATGGCCATGCGCAGTCAGCCGATTTCAGACTATTACAGTGAATCGACCGACATCGCGGAGATTCACTCCATGTCCATGGAGCAGTTCGCCTATCCCTATGCCGAGTGGTTCTTCGGCGATCAGGCGGACAAGTTCCGCTTCGCACATCTGCAGGAGGCGCTGACCTTCGTGCCCTTCGGCGTGGCCGTGGACGAGTTCCAGCACATCTGCTATGCCCATCCTGAGCTGACGCCGAAGGAGCGGACATATCAGTGGCACCTGCTGGAGGAAAAGTATATGCCGTGGCGGCACTATGAGAACGACCCGTTCTTTGAACGCGGCGGCTACTGGTACCACAAGCTGCATATCTACCTCTATCCGTTCTACTATATCAACTACACGCTCACGACGATGGGCGCGATGGAGTTCAAGAAGAAGTACGCCGAGGATAAGGCCGCCGCATGGCGGGACTATCTGAACCTCTGCAAGACCGGCGGCAGCCGCAGCTATCTCGAAACGCTGCGCTATGCAAATCTGTCCAACCCCTTCGAGGCTGGCTCTGTCGCGCGTGCCTGCGGGTACGCGGAGGACATTCTGCTCAAGCAGATCGCGGAGCAGGCGCAGAACGTGTAAGATCCCCCCATTTGGCAGCCGATGATCCAACCAGCAGAAAAGCAGCGGGAGGAACCATGAAATCCCATGGTTCCTCCCGCTTGTTTTATTTTGTTTCACTCTTTTACCGCCGCCTCGTGACGGGGCAGGCTTCTTGCTCCGTAGTTTCCCCGACGGCCTTCATGACGCCGCGGTGTGCCTTCCCTTTGGGCCTCCTTATGTGCGATGTGGTAGAAATAGAACAGCTCGTCCGGCATTTCCAGCCAGTATGTCCAGCCGCTGTGCGGAATTGCGGTATCCCACACTGCCGCCAGCACCTCCGCCGCCTGATTGATCCGGTGATCCTCAATGAGGTTCCGGTGCAGCTCGATATGCTGTCCGTTTGGGGTATAGATCTGGACGTCATGGTCAGAGATTTCCCCGATCCGGTACGAAAGGTTCTCCGAAAGCGCCTCCATCGCCCTGTCCAGATCTGCCTCACGGACAAATACGTCGATATCGCAGCTTGTCCGCATCCACGGCTCGGGATAACGTCGGAGTAGTTGATCTCAAACGCCGCGCTGTTCACATCGGTGCCGGTGTAGGTCCAGGTGTGACCGTCCAGATCAACCGTTCTGTTGATACTGCCGGAATTGAAGGTCGAGCCGGTCGTATAATCACGAAGCAGAACAATCGCTTCGCCGCTGGCAGTCTGCGCCTTGAACGCTTCGTCCATGGTGTAGTAGGACTTATCGCCGACCTTGGCGAGATAGGCCTTTTCTACGCCGAACGTGCCGTCTGCGTTCTTCTTAACCGTCGAACCTTCGACGACATACGGCATCGGGTCTTTGTCGAACGTACCGCCGGTGACCTCAACAGTGGCCATTGCGGTTTCTTTTGTCGGAACCAGACCGTTGTTATACGTGTAGGTGTCCAGCGTGCCGGTGACATAGCCGCCGGTGATGAAGATTCTGGCCTGCTTGCCGGGTGCGGAATCATAGTTGACGGAGGCAACATTGCCGTTGACCGTGCCGCCCTTGAAGTGCAGCGTGCCGCGGTCGACCTTGATGGCAGCGAAGTTGTCCTGCGTGAATGTACCGCCATTGATGGTCAGGGTCGGCCGTGCGCTTACAGAATCGTCGCCAAGGCGGACAAGGGACGCGCCCTTCACGCCGACAATACCGCTAGTGTTCGTGACATTGCCGCCTTCGAATATGAGGAGGCCATTTCCACCCTGAATGTCGATGACGTAGTAGGAATTGCTGCCCGTGACATTCGGATCTTCCACATCCTCGCGCTTGATCGTGCCGGTCTGGTTCGCGCTGGAATCCATGACCGTGACCGTTGCATTGTCAACCTTCAGAGCAGCCTTGCGTTCGCCAGTGCTGCCGTTGAGGGTGAAGCCGTTCAGGTCGAGCGTGAGGGCTTTGCTGATGGTGACGTTTTCGCGGGTATCAGCAAGCATCGTGACGACCGCTTTAGACTTGGCCGCGTCGATGGCTTTCTGGAGGGATTCGTACTTGACATCGCCAGCTTCGGCAACGTAGGTGATCTTCGTCAGCGTGCCTTCGTCCCACTTGTAGCCGGCGGGGGCTTCGATCACGATGTCACCGTGGTTGTTGGACATGGTGTAGACGGTTTCGTGCGCCGCCGGCGGTCAGCTCCTCACATGGATGCGCCGCTGTGAATCCCTTTATCTTTTCCGAATACAACATCTTGGTTTCCTCCTTTTTCATCTTCGGTTAGATGCTTCTAACCATCATTTATTATACCACCCGGACTGCGCAGGCACATTTATGCGGATCACAGAATGGCGCGGAACAGTTCGTCGTTCTGGTCGTCGGCTTCGGGGTGGAACTGGACGCCGAGCATCTGCTCACCGTATTCCAGCGCCTCGATGGTGCCGTCGTCCGTCCGGCCCGCGACGGTCAGCGACCGGGCTGGGTGCGTAATACGATAGTTGTGCATCGACGCGCCCAGGATCGTCTGCTTCCCTGTCAGACGTTCGAGGCGGCTGCCGGGCGTTACATGGACGGGATGCTTGAAGCGGTCGACATTGTCCCGCGTGATATGGCCGTCCCAGTGGCCGTCCACGGGTTCGGTGAACATATAGCGCTCCTTTTTCATCTGCTCGAACAGCGCGAGCAGCGGCCCGTCCCAGCCGCGGCGTTCGGCCTCTTCGGCAACGAGGAAATAGGTGTTCATCATCTGCATCCCGAGGCAGATGCCGAGCACGGGCTTGCCGGATTTCGCAGCGTACTCCATGACCTGAAAATGGTACGGATAGAACCGTGCCCCGCCGCAGAACACAAACGCGTCGCAGAGCGAAAGGCTGTCCTCCGCCGCATAGCCGTCGCTGCTGAGGATCCCGACGGGCGTGCCGCCGTTTGCAAGAATCCGCTTCGGATAGCCGTTTACAAATAAATATTGATCCGCGTACAGATCCTCCGAGCCGAACAGCTTTGCGCCCGGCACGATCCCGATGATTCGCATACAGTTCTCCCTTCGGCCGGGACACACAGCGCCCGCCTTTTTTTGACCCATCTTAGCATATCCTGTGCGGAATTGCAATCTGCCGCGCGGGATGCGGCGGCTCCCCGTTCCCCAATCCTGAAAAAACAGCAGACTTCACAAAATTACAACTTATTTTTTGTTTGGCAAACAAAAAATTTGTATTTCTTAACGGATTCTAAACACGTATACTTGATACAGAGGCCAGAATAACGGTTGGCACGGGGCACTTTTCCCTTTTCGGTCCCGCCGCCTGCCACCGCATTATGCGGCTCCGGCCATCAAATAAAAGGAGATTATTCCAAATGAAAGACCAGAGCCCCGCGCACCGGCATCCGTCGACAACATCTATAGGGTGTATCTGAAAACTCATGATGTGACCGGC
>HF990566.1:90937-93869 GCA_000432135.1 Firmicutes bacterium CAG:124 | reverse complement strand
AGTTTTCAGATACACCCTAAATATTGACCCGGCTTTCCTCGCAGGAAAGCCGGGTCAGCTTTTATCCCTCTGCGGCTTGCAGCATTCTGTCGATGAGAATGCCATAGCCCTGTGCCGGGCTATTGACCAGCACATGCGTGACTGCGCCGACCAGCCGTCCGTTTTGCAGGATTGGGCTGCCGGACATCCCCTGCACGATACCGCCTGTTTTGGCAAGCAGCGCCTCGTCCGTCACGGTAATGAGCAGGTTCCGGCCATTTTTCGCGTCTGCATCCACACGGTCAATGCGGATGGCAAAACGCTGCACCTGATCGCCGTCGACATTTGAAAGGATCTCCGCCGGGCCGGTCACGACCGACTCAGCAGGAGCCGTTTCGACTGTCTGCCCCTGACGCGGATGGGTCATCGTGCCGAATATCCCGCAGGCTGTATTTTTGTCCACGGTTCCCACCGTGTCTGTCACATCGAAAAGTCCGTGCAGCTCCCCCGGCGTTCCGCGTGTACCGGCGCGAATCTCAGCAACGCTCGACCGCACCAGATAGCCGGACTGCATCATCAGAAGCTGCGTCCCGTCCAGACTGCTGACGCCGTGGCCGAGCGCACCGTAGCTTCCGGTTTCGGGGTCATAATAGGTGACAGTCCCGATCCCCGCGATATGGTCGCGTACCAGAACGCCGAGCCGGTAGCCGGACGGCGTTTTTTCCGGCGTGACAAGAAACTCCGCTTCCCTTCCGCCGCGTTCCACCCGCACGACAATCGGCTCGCTTTTCTGAATGCTTCCGAGCAGCGCCTGCGCGCTGTCTGTTTTCTTTCCGTCCGCCGCAATGATCACATCGCCCTTCCGGATCCCCGCCTGTTGCGCAGGTGTGCCGCTCTCTACCTCCGTGACCATCAGTCCCTCCGCATAGAGCTTGATGCCGACTGTATATCCGCCCGGAACCAGCGCGCGTCCGGCTGCGGCAGTCTGGCAGCACAGCGCAAGCGCAAGAACGAACGCGGCCAGCGCGGCCGGTATTTTTCTATAAAAAATGTTCCGCCTCATGTTCTCATCCTCTCCGCAAAAGTCTCAGCGCCATTATCTTGACCCGCCGAGCCGGAAAGAAACCGCGCATGGCGTATGTAAAAGAAAGTCTGTTTTCCTTGTCATGAATTAGAAATTCTCCGTTTTTCGAGAAAAAAGAAGCGTGTATCGGCAAAAAGGCCCTGCTTTTCCGCCGAAATCCAGAATTGCAGTTTCCATCTCAATTTAATTTCTGCAAAAAAAGAAAAATTAGTCTTGACTTTTCAGAATAAATCGTTATAATAATCATGCGCTTCGGAAAGAAGCTCAGCTAGGGGATTTGTGTAACGGTAGCACACCGGACTCTGACTCCGTTTGCGGGGGTTCGAATCCCTCATCCCCTGCCAGATGAAAAATCCGTAATCCAAAAGGATTGCGGATTTTCTCTTTGTGTATCATTTATCACGAAATATCAAACAAGATCCTTTCTGCAAAACGCCCGGCAGACAATCCGAATGTCTGCCGGGCGCTCTGTATTTGTGGTTATCTCGTCAAAACCGTGCCTGCCATGCTGCCGGTGAAGGCGTCGTTCAGGATGGCCGGGCGGCCAGCGACGAAGACAGTATCCATACCGGCGGAGAACTGCGCAGGATCGGAATAGGTTGCGCAGGTATGGACGGCGGAAAGATCAAAAATATTCAGGTCTGCATCCATGCCGGGCGCGAGAATGCCCTTTGTTTTCAGGCCCATGACCTTTGCAGCACGGCCCGTGCATTTATGCACGGCAGATTCGATGGAAAGCGCCCGCTTTTCGCGGACGAAGTGCTCCAGGAGCATTGTATACGTGCCATAAACGCGCGGATGGAGCATCCCGGTGGTGGGATAGGTGCTGTCGGAGATCACGCAGCTGTGTGCGTCGCGCAGGATATCGCAGATATCGTCCTCGGCAGCAATGAAATCGATCATGGTCACGTCGCAGTGCGCAGCCTGCAGCAGATCAAACAGTGCGGTAAAGGGGTCCTTCCCCTGCTGCTCCGCGATGGCGGCGATGCTCTGCCCCTCATACTGCCGCAAATCCTTCCGCGAGATGCTGGACGCGACAATATTCTCAAAGCCGACGAGAAGCGAGATATTTTCAAAGTCGCTGCCGGTCAGCATACGGTCTTTCAGCGCTTCGCGGAACGCGGGATCGGCCAGATTCTCGGTCAGCGCTTCCAGGCCGCCCTTCTGGCTCTCTGGCGGCAGAACGTGGACGAGCTGGGTTGAACCGGCGGTATAGGGATAGACGTCGCAGGCGATCTCCACGCCCTCCTGCCGGGCCTCCTGCATCAGGCGTAGCATTTCCGGCGTGCAGCGGCGCCAGTTGGCCTTGCCGATGGATTTAAGGTGGCTGACCTCGACGGGGGTATGCAGTGCCTTTGCGACGGTGATCATTTCGCGGAGCGCGTCGACCACGCCGCTGCCTTCCTGCCGCATATGGACTGTGATGGGAATGCCGGAATTTTTAAGCGGCTGAAGCGCTTCGATGAGCGCTTCGGTCGAATAGAAGCAGTCCGGCGCATAGCCGAGGCCCAGCGAAACGCCGAGCGCGCCTGCAGCAAGCTCCTGCTCGATCAGGCAGTGGATCTCAGCCATCTGGGCCGCGTCAAGCTCGGGCGTGCCGAAGCCTGCCGCGCAGGCGCGGATGGTGCCGCTGCCCGCCAGCATGGCGGTGTTGATGGGGCTGGGGGTCTTTTTTGCAGCGCACAGATAGGAAGCGAGGCTGGAAAAATCGGCGTTCTCCGGCAGCGCGCCCGCAACCGGGGTCAGATATGCCTCGATCTCTTTTTTGTATGCACCGGCGCAAGGCGTGACGGACAGGCCGCAGTTGCCATTGACGATCGTGGTCAGGCCCTGCTTGAGCTCCAGCTCGCCGAAATGCGGGCGGAAGAG
>HF990566.1:56669-90895 GCA_000432135.1 Firmicutes bacterium CAG:124 | reverse complement strand
GGCGGTGAATGTCGATAAAGCCGGGCGTAACATCCTTCCCTGCTGCGTCAAGGACTGTCCCGGCAGAAGCATCCTTGAGATCGCCGACTGCGGCGATTTTTCCGTCTTTAATCGCAACATCGGCTGCGGCCGCCGGTGCGCCGGTCCCGTCGATCAGAGTACCGTTTTGAATCAGATAATCGAACATTTTTCTGTTTCCTTTGTATAGACGCAGAGCGCAAGACCGGTTCTCCGGCCCTGCGCTTTGCTTTTTTATTTGACAGGTTGGATGTGCCAGATGTCTTCGGCATACTGGCGGATGGTGCGGTCAGAGGAGAACTTGCCGGCGGAGGCGACGTTCATGAGGCACTTGCGGCCAAAGGCGATGCGGTCGCAGTAGTCATGGTTCACGCGCAGACGGGCCTTTTTGTAGCTGTCGAAGTCGTAGAAGATGAAATACTGATCCGGCTTATGCCAGCTTGCGCCTTCGAGCAGGGACGTATAGAGCTCGTGCTGCTCCTCATCGGTCGGGACAGTTCCGTCGATCAGGGTGTCGACCGCGCGGCGCAGGTTCGGGTTCGCCTCGTAGAAGCTGCGGGCGTTGTAATTGGGCTTTACCATGTTGATCTCCTCGACGGTCGCGCCGAAGATATACTCGTTCTCGCTGCCCGCCTGCTCTGCGATCTCGACGTTCGCGCCGTCGAGCGTGCCGAGCGTCACAGCGCCGTTCAGCATGAGCTTCATATTGCCCGTGCCGGAAGCTTCCGTACCAGCAGGAGAAATCTGCTCGGAAATATCAGCGGCGGGAATGATGTGCTCTGCATAGGAGCAGTTATAGTTCTGCACGAAGACGACCTTCATCACGCCGTCCATGGCTGGATCGCTGTTGATGAGATCGGCCACGCGGTTTACATAATGAATAATTGCTTTTGCACGGCGGTAGCCGGGGGCAGCCTTTGCGCCGAAGATAAAGGCGGTCGGTGTGAAATCCTTGATGCTGCCGTCCTTGATAGACAGATACAGATCCATAATGCTCAGCGCGTTCAGCAGCTGGCGCTTATACTCGTGCAGGCGCTTGACCTGTACGTCGAAAATAAACGACGGATCGAGCGCAACGCCCTCGTGCTCTTCGATCACGCGGCAGAGCTGACGCTTCTTTTCCAGCTTGATGGCGTTGAACTGCTTGATGGTCATTTCGTCGATCCCGGCCTTCAGTCCCTCCAGCTGGTCGAGATGCTTCAGATACCCTGTGCCGACCTTGCTGTCGAGCAGACCGCAAAGCTCCGGGTTAGACAGGCCCAGCCAGCGGCGGGGCGTGATGCCGTTGGTCTTGTTCTGGAAGCGGTCGGGATAGACGGCGTACCAGTCCTTGAACAGAACGTCCTTGAGTATCTGGGAATGGATCTCTGCAACGCCGTTGACGGCGGTGGACATATAGACGGACAGATTCGCCATGTGCGCCTGCCCATCCTTGACGATAAAGAGCTTCGAATGCGGGTGCTCCTGCTTGAGCTTCGCATCGATGCGCTCAATGATCTCGCAAACCTCCGGCACGACGGAGCGCAGCAGCTCCAGGTCCCACTTTTCGAGCGCCTCGGTCATGACGGTGTGGTTCGTATAGGCGAACACGCGGCGGGTCAGCTCAAACGCGGCGTCAAAATCCAGTCCCTCGGCCATCAGCAGACGGATCAGCTCCGGAATGGACATAGCGGGATGCGTATCGTTCAGCTGGACAGCAATAAACTCCGGCAGGCGGTAATAGTCCGTGCCGTGCTGCTGGCGGTAGTCGCGCAGGATATCCTGCAAAGACGCGCTGGAAAGGACGTACTGCTGCTTGACGCGCAGGCGCTTGCCCTCCCATGTGGAGTCGTTCGGATACAGAACGCGGGTGATATCCTCGGCCTTGTTCTTCTTTTCAAGCGCCTTAACGTAGTCCTGCGCGTTGAAGGCGTCGAAGTTCAGCTCCTCCTCGGCCTCGCACTGCCAGAGGCGGAGCGTACCGACCGTCGTTGTTTCATAGCCGATCACGGGCATATCATACGGGACGCAGTTGACGGTCTGGTCGGCAAATTTGACCTTGACGGCCAGCTTGTCACGGCGGTGGCTCCACGGGTCGCCGTATTTCGTCCAGTCGTCGGCATTTTCACGCTGGCAGCCATTGACGAACGACTGCTTGAACAGGCCGAAGCGATAGCGCAGGCCATAGCCGGTCAGCGGCAGGTCGAGCGTCGCGGCACTGTCAAGGAAGCAGGCGGCGAGACGGCCAAGTCCGCCGTTGCCGAGGGCCGCATCCTCAATGTGCTCCAGGCACGCAAGATCGACGCCCTTTTCAGCAAAGGCCGCTTTCATCCCGCGCAGAATGCCGAGGTTGAAGAGGTTGCTGTAGACCAGACGGCCGACGAGATATTCCGCGGAGAAATAGAACGCGCGGCGGCCCGGCGCTTGACGGCGCTTGGTCTTCGTCCATTTGTCGCTGATCTCCATCATGATGACCTGGCCGAGCGCCTCATGCAGGCGCTCCGGGGTCGTTTCCTGCAGCGTCTCGTCATGCTGGAAATGCAGCAGAGCCTCAGTCTGTTTTACGATTCGTTCCGAAAATTCACTCATAGGTTACTCCTTCCATGGGACTCCGCCGGGCAAAGCTGCCGGCGGCCTTTAAAGAAGCGTCCACCTATCCGGCAAGGACAGGTGGACGCCAGATGACTGTAGGTATTATACACGATTTGACCGCTCTGTCAAACCTGCAATTTTTTGGGCCAGCGCTTCGTTGGCCGCGCCGGGCAGCATACGCCAGCGCCAGTTCGACTGCAGAAGCCTGCCAGGTTCGTTCATACGCGTTTCCCGGCCCAGACGCAGATAGTCCTGCATCTGCATGATAAACAGCTGTGCCTTGGACTGCATACCGGCCTCGATGATGGCGTCGGCCAGATCGTCCTCCGCCGTAATGCCGAGATAGCTGCGGGCATAAGCGTCCGTTTCTGCGTCAATTCCCTCGCACCACTGGATAAGCGTTTCATTGTCGTGCGTGCCGGTGTAGCAGATGGCGTTTTCAGGATAGCGGTCGGGCAGATAGTTGCTCGGCTCACGCGGGTCGAAGGCAAACTCCAGCACCTTCATGCCAGGGAAGCCGGAATCAATCACAAGCTGCTGTACCTCCGGCGTCAGGAAACCGAGATCCTCGGCGATAAAATCGGTATCCGGGCAATTCTTCCGGATAGCATTTACAAGCTTCATGCCGGGACCCTTGACCCATTCGCCCTTGCGGGCCGTGCGGTTGACAGCAGGAATGGCCCAATAGCTTTCGATGCCGCGGAAATGGTCGATGCGGACGACGTCGAAGCTCTCCCCTGCCGCGCGCAGGCGGCGCATCCACCACGAGAAGCCGTCCTGCTCCATATGTGCCCAGTCATAGATGGGATTGCCCCAGTACTGGCCATTGGCGTTGAAGCCGTCAGGCGGGCAGCCCGCAACGACGCGTGGACGGCGGGTACGGGTCAGCTGGAAATTCTCCGGGTGCGACCAGACATCGGCGGAATCCAGCGGAACATAGATGGGGATATCGCCGATGATCAGCACGCCGTTTTCATGGGCATACTCCCGCAGCCGCTGCCATTGCGTATGGAAGCAGAACTGCAGGAACCGTTGAAAATCAAGCTCGTCGTGCAGCAGCTCACGGTAGTACGCCATGGCCTCCGGCTGGTGCATCCGGATATCGAGCGGCCACTCGGTCCACGGGCCGTCGTTATAATATGCCTTAACGGCCATAAAGAGTACATACTCCTCCAGCCACGCACTCTGCTGGCGGACATATTCCGTGTAGCGCTCCGTCGGGGCCTTGTGGAAGCGGCTCCAGGCCAGATGCAGCACCCGCAGGCGCTGGTCGTACATCTTCGAAAAATCGACCTGATCGGCGCGGCTGCCCCAATCGACGCGGTCAAGCTCCTCCTGCGTCAGGTATCCGTCCTTGACAAGCTCGTCCAGATCGATCAGATACGGGTTCCCAGCGAAGGTAGAGAACGCCTGATAGGGCGAATCGCCATAGCCGGGCGGGTTGATCGGGAGGATCTGCCAGTAGGTCTGCTTTGCCGCTCTCAGAAAATCAATAAAGTCATAGGCTGCTTTTCCCATGCTGCCGATGCCGTAGGGCGAGGGCAGCGAAGTAATGTGCATCAGGATTCCACTGCTTCTTTTCATACTATCACTCTTATTTCGCTTTCGTTGAAAACAGGCAAAAGCAGCGTTGGGCGCTGTTTTCAGCTGTTTTCGAGTTTTCTGACGCTTTCACGGTTGGAAAGCGTAAACGGTACGGTCATATGGCGGGCCTGCCCGCCGCGCTCGGTGCAGTCCATCAGAACAGAAAAGCTGCGCCGGGCCAGAAGCTCGACAGACTGGGAAACGGTAGAAAGCTTCGGGGTATAGAAGCTGCCGATCCTCAGTCCATCATAGCCGATGATGGAAATATCGTCAGGGACGCGCTTTCCGGCGTCCACCAGTGCGCGGATCGCGCCGATGGCAATGACGTCTGCCATGGCGAACACAGCTGTGACCTGCGGTGTGTCGCGCAGGACGGCCTGCATACCGGAATAGCCATCCTCATAGCTGTAGCGGCCGGTATGGTAGTAGATCTGCTCGTCGAACTGCATGCCGTTTTTCCCGAACGCTTCCACGCAGCCTTCATAACGCTGCGCAGACGTATCGGATAAAAGCCGGTCGCCGCCGAGAACAGCAATGTTTCTGTGGCCGCAGCGGATGAGATAATCGACAGCGCAAGCAGCGCCCTGCCGGTCGTTGGTCGTAACGCTGGACAGGTTCTCAAACGGCAGATCGCTCGCATCGTTTGTAACAATGATGGAGGGCACATGGATCTTGTCGAAATCGCTGACAAAATGACGGTTCGTCGCACCGAGGAACATCACGCCCATGGGCTTGCGCTCCCGGCAGAGCTTGACGGCACGAAGCACCTCGTTATCGTCTTCATCGATAAAGTCGACAATCAGCGAATGCGTGGTGCGCGAGAAAAGGGACTGCAGATGCTCGACCATACCGGCAAACAGCTCGTTGGCCGTACCCTTGACAATGATGAGTACGGTGTTGGAGCGCTGCTGCTTTAAAAGCTGTGCGCTTTCGTTGAGTTCAAAGCCGCGTTCCTGCGCAATGGACAGAATCGCCTGCCGCGCTTTTTCCGAAACATTCGGCTGGTTATTGAGCACGCGAGAGACAGTTCCAAGCGAATAACCGCTCAGTCTCGCAAGATCCTTGATCGTCATATCTGCTGTTCTCCTTGGTTTTGCTGATTCTGTATCACTATCATACAGAACCTCTGAAAAATCCACTTAAAACAGACAAATTTCTTTATCCCTTTACCGCGCCGGCAGCAACGCCCTTGATAATATATTTCTGGCAGCAGAGATAGAAGATGACGACCGGGACGATGGACATCAGGATCAGCGCCATGGTAGCACCCATATCGACCGATCCGTAGCTGCCCTTGAGGTACTGGATGTGGATGGGGATGGTGCGGAATTCATTGATATCAAGAACCAGATACGGCAGGAGGTAGTCGTTCCAGACCCACATGATCTCCAGAACACCGACGGAAATGAAGGTCGGCTTCATCATGGGCAGGACAACCTGGAAGAAGGTCTGCACAGGGGTGCAGCCGTCAATCACAGCAGCCTCTTCAATGGAGCGCGGGATGGACTTGACAAAGCCTGTGAACATAAACACAGCGAGGCCCGCACCGAAGCCGAGGTAGACAATGGGAATTGTCCACGGGCGATTGAGCTTCAGAGTATCGGCGGTCTTTGCCAGCGTGAACATGACCATCTGGAACGGGACGACCATGGAGAACACGCACAGGTAGTACACAATGCGGCAGACAAGGCTGTCGACACGGGAAATATACCACGCGGCCATGGACGTGCAGATGAGGATCAGAGCAGCGGAGAGCAGCGTGATCATCAGGCTGTATTCGACGGATTTATAGAACGGGTAGTTGCCGAAGGTCATACCCTTGATATAGTTCTGCAGTCCCATGAAGGTGTTGCTTGTGGGAAAGGCAAACGTATCAAGGTTAATAGCGGCGTTGGTCTTGAGAGAGTTGACCAGAACGATGAAGATCGGGTAGAGATACGCAACGGCAATGATCGCAAACACGACCGTCAGGACGGTATGCGAACGGCGCTCTTTCTGGAAGCCGGTATTTTTCATTACTGATCGACCTCCTTCTTTCTGGTGGACACAAGCTGGGCAATGCTGATGATCGCAACCAGGATAAAGAACACAACTGCCTTGGCCTGTCCGGGGCCTTTGGAGTTGGAGGTGTTGGAGTTGACGATGTTCAGAGCCAGCATTTCCGTGGTCTTGATGACGTTGCCGTCAGCCAGCGTCTTAAAGGGCGAGCCGCCCGTGAGGGCCAGGTTCTGGTCGTAGAGCTTGAAGCCGTTGGTCAGGGACAGGAACGTGCAGATGGTGATAGACGGCATGATGTTCGGGATTGTGATGTTCCAGAGCGTTTTCCAGCTGGACGCACCGTCGATCTTTGCGGCCTCCAGCATATCCTCTGGGATTGCCTGCAGGCCTGCGATATAAATGATCATCATATAGCCTATCTGCTGCCAGCACATGAGGATGATGAGACCCCAGAAGCCGTATTTGGTTTCCAGCACGACGGCTGTGTCGAAGTTGCTGAGGATGCCGTCGAAGATCATGAGCCAGATATAGCCCAGAACGATGCCGCCAATGAGGTTCGGCATGAAGAAAACGGTACGGAAGATGTTCGAGCCCTTGATACCCTTAGTCAGAACGTAGGCAACGGCAAAGGCCAGAACGTTGATGATGAGCAGGGATACGAGCGCAAACAGTGCCGTATACCAGAACGCGTGGAGGAAGCCCTCATCCTGGAAGATGGTCTGGTAGTTTTTCAGTCCCACCCACGTCCACTTGCTGGTCGTCTTGAACTTGCAGAAGGACAGGAACAGCCCCTTTGCAAACGGGTACAGGAAGCCCACGCAGAACGCTGCGAACGTCGGCAGCAGGAACAGCCAGCCCCAGCGCTGGATCGGGCGGCGGATCAAGCTGCATGACAGAGCCGAATCGTCATGTTTTTTCTTCTTCATCATGCTTCTCCTTTATTATTTATATACTTTCTTGACAATTTCACAGACAAGCGTCCGGCCTCCGGGCGTTTGTCCGCAAAATCTTCGGCTGCGGCAGTTTCTTTTCTGTAAAAAAGGGGGCTTTGCAGCCCCCTCTTTACTTTTGGTCACGCCTTATTGCTTATGCGTTTTCCTTTGCATACTGGGTCGCCCAGCCCTGCACGAATGCAGTCTCGACAGCGGACCAGTCGCCGGTACCGGCAGAGTACTGGGTCAGAGCGTCGACAACGGCAGCACGCCAGTCGTCAACAGCGGGAGTCCAGTTGAATGCCCAGGTCACAACATACTTGCCATCGGCAGTGTACTTGTTGGCATCCTGGAAGAAGACGTTCTCCGGCTCCTTGGCGTCCTTGAACGGGCAGGGGCCAAACTCTTGTGCCAGCATCGTGGTGCCTTCGTCAGAGGTAACGACCCAGACGAGGAAATCGATGGTAGCCTGAATGTCCTCTTCAGAGGCTTCGTTGTTGATGGCCCAGCAGTTCTCAGTGCCAGCGCACAGACCGGCTTCTTCTTCGCCGTCAACGCCGCAGTAGATGGGGATCATAGCCAGATCGTCCGGGTTCATGCCGAACGTGCCGGTCAGGTTGGAATATTCCCAACTGCCGTTCTGATAGAACGCAGCCTTGCCCTCGCCGAATTCGGCCTCGGACTCGTCGCCGGTAGCGGTAGCCAGAGCAGCGCCGGTGGTAGCGGAATCAGTGGTGTAGAGATCCCAGATGTTCTTGAAGTTGTTGAGGTAAGCGCCGGTGATGGTGGCGGGCTGCGCGGTCACGCCGTCGTCACGGAACTCGTAGTACAGCGGCATATTGGCCAGATGGCCGGAGAAACGCCAGCTGGAGGAGCCTTCGAGGCCGGCGGAGGAGAATGCGTCGAAGCCGAGCTCGTCAGCACGGGCATGGATGTCGTCAGCGACAGCCTTCAGGGATTCGAAGTTGGTGATCTCGTCGATGGAGTGGCCAGCCTTCTCAAGCAGAGCCTTGTTGACGATGATGCCGAACGCCTCGTAGCAGTAGCCGATGGCGAGGGTCTGGCCGTCTTCACCCTTGAGGTTGAAAGCATCGGTGGTCATCTGATCCATGATGGCAGTGCCGTCGAACGGATAGCAGTAGTCGCCGTAGGAGTTGATGGCGCCCTGGTTGCCGCACTGGAACAGAGTCGGAGCGGAGCTCTTGTCAAGCTCGGCTGCGAGGGTGGTGTCATAGGTGCCGGAAGCAGCGGTGACGACCTTGACGGGAACGCCGGTCTGCTCGGTATAGGTGGCGGCGAGCTTCTGCCAAGCTTCGTCAGCTTCGGGCTTGAAGTTCAGGTAGTAGACAGAACCGGTCGCTTCGGTCGCGGCGGGCTCTTCCGTCTCGGTCTCAGCGGGGGCAGTCTCTTCGGTGGTGGCCGGAGTCGTTTCGGTCTCGGCCGGGGTGGTCTCTTCGGGCTGTGCGGGCTCGGTCTTGGTTGCGCAGGCAGCCAGGCCAAGAACCATCACGAGCGCCAGAAGCATTGCGATGATCTTTTTCATGGTATTTCCTCCTGAATGATTTTTGAATTCTGGAAACGTTTCCATTTCCAATGCCCATATTATACTACATTTTTCTGATCTGAGCAATCAAAATTTGTTCCAAAAAAATTTTCAGCACTTTGTACGATTTTAAGGCTTCAAAATTGTGCAGTTTGCTTCTATCCTCTTTCCGGCTTGCGTTTTTTCTGTTCAGTCGATATAATATTCTATATTCTTTCCTGAAACGAGGCGCGCTATGAAGTTCTTCAATTATGATTCCCCTTTTTGGTCGTTTATGTCGCGGATCGCAGACCTTGTCATTGTAAATATACTGTGGCTGGTTTTCTGCATCCCCGTGTTCACCATCGGCGCATCAACGGCGGCAATGTACCGCGTGACGCTCAATCTGGTGCGCGGTGAGGGCGGCGGTGTCGTCCGCAGCTTCTGGGCGTCGTTCAAGCTCAATTTCAAGCAGGGCGTTCTGCTGTTCCTGATCCTTCTGATCCCGACGCTGCTGGTGATCGTTGAGGTTGAGATCTATCTGTCCGGTGCGGTGGCACAGTCGGTCTGGATGGGCGTGATTTTCTGCTTCCCGGCGCTGCTCGTTTCGCTGATCGGCGCTTATATCTATCCCCTGCTGGCGCAGTTCGACAATACCATCAAGAACACACTCAAAAACGCCATTCTGCTTTCGATCGGCAACCTCCCCTATTCGCTCGTGATGGCGGCGCTGAATCTGTCCGCGCCGCTCCTGCTCCTGTTTGCGACAAGCTTTTTCCTGCGGACGTGCATTTTCTGGATCCTGATCGGCGGTTCGCTCGTCGCGATGCTCAATTCATATCTGCTGCGGAAAATCTTCAAAAAGTATTTTGAGCTGGATTAAATGCGCGCCCGGTGCAAGGCTGCACCGGGCGCATACTTTTTATCTTCTCAATGCCGCGATCAGTTCCAGAAGGCCGTAGACAATGGGCTGGTGGAACAGGTAGATGAACAGGGACTGGCGGCCGCACCAGCAGAAGAACCGCGCGATCGCGCTTTCCCGGAACGTGCCGGGCAGGCGTGTTTTTTTGTCCGCGTAGACCGTCCTGCCGAGAACTGTGCCGAGCATATACCAGCCGAGGTGCGGCAGGAGCGGAAAATAATCGCTGGACGCGAAGCCCTCATAGACAAAGCCGAACGGGAAAAGGAATTTTGCCTTCACGACCGTGCCGGAAATGAGATAGCCGGTCACAACGAGCACAACGCCCATGGCGGCAAGCGCCTGCGTGGGCAGCTTTTTATAGGCGGGATAGAGCATCATGCAGATGCCCAGCAGATGCAGTACGCCGAACCAGACGATCACATCGCGCGAAGCCATGCCGAGGCGGTACATCCCGAAGGTCACAAGCGAAATGAGCATTCCGCAGGCAAAGACGATGCAGCCGCGGTGGAAGCTGCGCGAACCGAGCGTAGCGCAGCAGCCGGACAGGACGACGAAGATCACGCCGCCATACTGCTGGATGAATACGTACCACGCGGGCAGGTGCAGATCAAGGCCAATAAAATAGATCAGATCAAAAATCAGATGGATGAGGATCACGCAGAGGATGCAAAGGCCGCGCAGCGCGTCCAGCTCCCAGATCCGGTCGGTTTTTTTCATGGAAATCACCTGAAATCATTACAGCCTGCCGCGGAACGCGGCAGGCTGCCGAAATAAATTACGAATTCTTTGCGTCTTCCAGCGCCTGACGCTCGGCTTCTTCCTCTTCGAGCACACGGTAGGCAACCTTGCCGACCAGCGTTTTAGGCAGCTCGGGCCGGAACTCGATATCATACGGCATGGCGTATTTTGCGATATGCTGGCGGCAGTAGTCGAGAATCTCCTGCTTGACCGCGTCCGACGGCTCGTAACCGGGGCGCAGGACGACAAAGGCCTTGACCTTCTGCATCTTATACGGATCCTTGACGCCGATGACGCAGGACAGCAGCACCTTTTCATGGCCGTCAATGATGTTTTCCAGCTGGCCGGGATAGACGTTATAGCCGGAGGTGATGATCATGCGCTTGATGCGCTGGGAGAAGTAGACAAAGCCGTCCTCGTCCATCTTGCCAAGGTCGCCGGTGTGCAGCCAGATGCGGCCGTCCTCATGGCGGCGGAGGGTGTTGTGCGTTTCCTCGGGGTTGTCGACATACTCGAGCATGACCGACGGGCCGGAGACGCAGATCTCGCCTTCGAGATTCGCGTCCAGCTCCTGTGTCGTGCCGGGCTTTACAATCTTATAATACGTATCCGGGAACGGGACACCGATGGAGCCGACGCGGTTATAATCCTTCGGCGTCAGGCAGGAGGCCGTGACGCATTCGGTCAGGCCGTAGCCCTGACGCACCTGCACGGAAGCATTGTGGGCCTTGAGGAAATCGTCGACCTTTTTCTTCAGCTCGATGGACATACTGTCACCGCCGGAGAACACGCCCTTGAGGCAGCTGAGGTCTGCGTTTTCAAGCTTTTCTGCGCGCAGCAGCGCCTCAAACAGCGTCGGGACGCCGGGGATGATATTGGGCTGCTTTTTGATGAGCAGCTCGGCGTAGGTATTGACGTTGAACTTCGGAACAAGGATGCAGCACGCGCCGCCAATCAGGGCGGTATGGATGCCGATGCCGAGGCCGAAGCCGTGGAACACGGGCATGACGGAGAGCATCTTCAACCCGTCGATGGGCGAGAAGCCGGAGGCAGCGATGGTCTGCAGGCCCAGCGCGTTAAAGTTCATATTGGACAGGAGAATGCCCTTGGTCGTGCCGGTCGTGCCGCCGGAATAGAGGATGGACGCGCCCTCCTCCGCCTTGCCGAACTCTCTCGGCAGGGGCAGGTCGCGCTTTTTGCCGACGCGCTGGAATTCCGACCACCAGATGTAATTGCCCTTTTTCGGGGGCTTGGGGTATTTGCGGGCTGCCGTCAGGGCATAGCCGAGGGCAAGATGCGGGTACAGCTCGTCCTCGATTTTGGCAAGCAGGAGCTTGCAGTCCGGATCGTCAAGCTCGGGCATGATGGGTGCGATCTTGGCGTAGAACTGGTCGAGCGTGAGGATGCACTTGGAATGCGAGAAATTGAGATAGAACCTGATCTCCCCCGCAGCGGAAAGCGGATGGATCATGTTGGACACCGCGCCGATGCGGTTCAGGCCATAGAACGCGTGCAGGGCCTGCGGGCAGTTGGGCATACAGATGGTGACGCGGTCGCCCTTTTTGATGCCCATGGCGAGAAACGCCTGCGCCGTCTCGTCGATCTTCTGCATGAACTGCGTGAAGGTCGTCTTTTTGCCCATGAATTCATAGGCAGGCAGCTTCGGATTGCGCTCTGCTGCGGCCTTGACCATCTGATAGATGGTCTTCTGCGGATAGGACAGATGATGCGGCACATTGCCGTAATACTTTAACCAGGGAGCGGAAGAGGAAAGACTCATTTTTTTCATCCTTTCGGGCGAGTTTTTTCGCACACCTCTGCCGCCCCATTCACACACCAAAGACGGCAGTTATCTGCATTATACCTGTTTCGGCCCGAAATAGCAAGATTTTCTTACAGGCAGATGCGGCATTTTGTCTTATTCATCATATATTTTAAGGAGCCGTCCGGGCGGGCGGCTCCTTTTGTTTGTATTTTTCCATAGCGCTGCGGTTTCTCCGACAGCAGCAGAAGGTTGACGCTTTCCGGTGCTCAGGAATGTCTTGCCTTGTCGCAGAATGCACGGACCTCCCGTTCGTCGATCACCGTACGCCTCTTTTATCTATACTGTAAGCGGCGGTTCCGCTGCCGCGCTTGGGCAGGTGCCAGAGAATACATTTGCGCTCTGCCCGGCTGATGGAACTGGTTTCCTGTCCGTTATGCAGCATATGTTCTGTGAAACCGTCGTTCTGTACACGTATGAGGACGGAGCACTGCATAAGCAGACGCTGCTGTATGAAGTCCCTGTCGATCAGCTGCCCAAAAACGCGTCCACGCCTCTGGATGAGATGGGTACCATGTCTTCACATGGTTCCGCACCTACCCGGTCGACGATCTTTCCGGTCTGTCCCAGTCCGGCGTTTCGTCCGGCTCCAATGCGGATATTGTCGCTCTGCTCAAAGCAGAAGCGAGCGCTTCCTGAATTTCTCTGCAAAACGCGCGTCTGTCTGCAGCAAAGCCCGGCTCCGCGCGGGAGCCGGGCTTTGCTTTGGTATTAATCCGCCATGCCGTATGCCTGCTCAAAGAGCTGGTAAAATGGGAGAAGGAATTGAAAGCCTGCTTTGACCCAGTCTGTCAGCTCCGGGCCGCTGCTGCGCTCGTCGAAGGGGTGCATACTTTCGATGGAAAACGAACGCATATTATAAAGTCTTCCAACCGGTTCCCCGGCATGGCCCTTCGGCCTTGCATAGGCGGGGCCGGAAAGCGTATATTCCTGCTGCGCGTCCAGCTGCCGCAGGAGCTTTTCGGCGCGCTTCGGGTCGTTGTCCAGAATCCGCCGCAGCTGTACGCCGGATGCTGCCGGCATCCACCAGCCCGCGCCGCAGCCGTAGCCGTCCGCGCCGACCTGGAACCAGAAGCACGGCGCTTCACCGCGGTTCTCGATCGCGTTCTGGAACGAAAACCAGATATGGTCGTTGAGCGGCCCGCGTCCAAACAGCCGCCGTGCGTCGCGGTAAATGCGTGAAATGTGAACATTCAGGTGCAGATTGGGGTATGTTTCCTGAAACCAGTCGTAAAGCTCCCCGGCCAGCGCCTTTGTCGGGGTCATGACCGCGTCCTGAAATTCCTGCTTGTGCTCTGCGAACCACGCCCGGTCATTGTTGAACCGGATGCCCCAGAACACGTCGACCGTCTGGTCGGTATATCCTGTAAACATTGCTTTTACTCCTTCTGATTGCGAAGATAGGCCAGATAGCCCTCTAAAATCAGGCTGGCCGCCACGGCGTCGACCGTGTTTTTGCGTTTTTTGCCGTGATAATTGCTTTCGTTCAGGATCTGGTGCGCCTCGATGGTCGTGCGGCGTTCATCCCACAAAACGGGCTTTATCCCGACTGTCTGCTCCAGAAGCGCGGCAAAGTCGCGGTAGAGCGCGGCACGCGGGCCTTCCGTGCCGTCCATATTGCGTGGGAAGCCCATCACGAGCCGCTGCGCGCCGCTTGCTTTAAACATCCGTGCCACTTCCTCCGCTGTCTTTTCCGGCTTCCACGAGTGGATCACCGCCGTCTGGCCGGTCATCCAGCCAAGCGCGTCTGAAATAGCCACACCGGTGCGTGCGTCGCCGTAGTCGATCGCCATGATTTTCATGCAGTCTCTCCCTGTTTCCTGTTTTTTTATAGTATAGCAGATTTTTTGCCTTCCTGCAATTCGCGAGAAAATTTTCCTGTTTTCTTGAAAAAAACCTGTTGACCTGCAATGCTTTTTATGATAATATGGCTCTACCTGTGAAAAAGGGGTTTTCTTTTTTTGCGCCCATTTTTCAAGCTGCGGGACGCCACGTAGTTTCGGCGTCATCTAAATTTTCAATAGCCGCAGTTTTGCAGGGAGGCAAGTATTAAGGAGGTGCCGAATATGCGAGTTAAGATCACGCTCAGATGCAACGAATGCAAGCAGAGAAACTACAACACCATGAAGAACAAGAAAAACGACCCCGACCGTATCGAACTGAAAAAGTATTGCAGATTCTGCAAAAAGCAGACTGTGCACAGCGAGACGAAGTAACACATCGGACAAGCAGAAAGGGTGAACATCATGGCAGAAGCGAAAAAGGAAAACTTCTTTGCCCGCACTGGCAAGCGTCTCAGCCGCTGGTTCCGTGAAATGAAGAGCGAGCTGAAAAAAGTCGTATGGCCGACAAAGAGCCAGATGGTCAACAACACCGTCATCGTTCTGGTGTGCACACTGATCGTCGGCATTTGCATTTGGGTCTTCGATGCTGTAGGCGGCGTCGTCGTCAACGGTATCATTACCCTGGTCAGAGGCTAAAGCATGGCGGAAGCAGCAAAATGGTATGTTGTGCATACCTATTCCGGCTACGAAAACACCGTCAAGGCTACCATCGAGAAAACCATTGAGACCCGCCATCTCGAGGATCTGATCCACATCGTCTCCATCCCCATGGAAACTGTGACCGAGATCACCGACAACGGGCCGAAAACGTACGACCGCAAGGTATTTCCGGGCTACGTTCTCATCAAGATGATCATGTCCGACGAGGCATGGTATATCGTCAAAAATGTCCGCGGCGTGACCGGCTTTGTCGGTTCCGGCACGAAGCCGACTCCCCTCACGGAGGAGGAAGTGCAGCAGCTGGGCATTGAAAAGCATGAGATCGTGGTTTCGTACTCTGAAGGCGACAGCGTCCGCATCAACGACGGCCCGCTGACCTCCTTCATCGGAACTGTCGACCAGATCGATATCGAAAAGAACAAGGTTCGCGTCATCGTCTCCATGTTCGGGCGCGAAACGCCGGTCGAGCTGGAGCTCGATCAGGTCGAGCTGGTCAACGACTGACCCCGCAGGAACGCGGAACGTGGGAGGGGCTTGACCCCCGCCAAAAATACGCGCCCGTGCGCGTATCACCACATTTATTCAGGAGGTGCTCATCATGGCACAGAAAGTAACAGGCTATATCAAGCTGCAGATCCCCGCTGCAAAGGCAACTGCGTCGCCCCCTGTCGGCCCGGCTCTCGGCCAGCACGGCGTCAACATTTCTCAGTTCATCAAGGAATTCAACGAGCGTACCAAGGATCAGGCTGGTTTTAAGATCCCGGTCGTTATCACGGTTTACGCTGACCGTTCCTTCTCCTTCGTCACCAAGACCCCCCCGACCCCGACCCTCATTCTGAAGGCTCTGGGCATCGAAAAGGGCTCCGGCGTGCCCAACAAGGACAAGGTCGCCACCATCACCAAGGCACAGGTCAAGGAAATTGCCGAGCGCAAAATGCCCGACCTGACTGCAAACACCATCGAAGCCGCTATGAGCCAGGTCGCAGGTACCTGCCGCAGCATGGGCATCGTGGTCGTCGACTGAGTTTGACCGCAATAACAGCTTGACCGAGGTATATCGGCAACAGGCCGAGCCTCATAAATATGTGGGAGGAATCATTCCGAATCACCACTAAGGAGGAAATTACATTGTTTAGAGGTAAAAAATATAAGGACAGCGCGAAACTGGTCGACCGCTCCACGCAGTACGAAGTTCCCGCTGCTATGGATCTTGTTGTAAAGACCGCTTCCGCCAAGTTCGACGAGACTGTTGAAGTCCACATCAAGCTCGGCGTTGACTCCCGTCATGCTGACCAGCAGGTCCGCGGCGCGATCGTTCTCCCGAACGGCACCGGCAAGACCCGCAAGGTTCTCGTGTTCGCCAAGGACGCCAAGCTCGACGAGGCCAAGGAGGCCGGCGCCGACTTCGCAGGCGGCATGGAACTCGTTGAAAAGATCCAGAAGGAAAACTGGTTCGATTTCGACGTCGTCGTCGCTACCCCGGATATGATGGGTATCGTCGGTCGTCTCGGTAAGGTTCTCGGCCCGAAGGGCCTCATGCCCTCCCCCAAGGCCGGCACCGTGACCCCCAACGTCACCGCCGCCGTCAAGGAGATCAAAGCCGGTAAGATCGAGTACCGTCTCGACAAGACCAACATCATCCACTGCCCCATCGGCAAGGCTTCCTTCGGCCCCGAAAAGCTCGCTGAGAACTTCAACGCACTCATGGGCGCTGTTATCAAGGCAAAGCCGGCCGCTGCAAAGGGCCAGTATATCAGAAGCTGCACCGTCGCCAGCACCATGGGCCCCGGCATCAAGGTTGCTACCACCAAGATCTAAAAAATAGCTCTTGACATTCGCGCAGATTCTGCTATAATATACAAGCTGCCAAAGACAGCAGGAGATAGTTTATCGTAACAGGGTTCGCCCTTCCTGCCGAGGTTCCGCACAAATGGTAACATTTCTGTGTCCTCACGTCTTTGGCGTGAGGACATTTTATTTTCAGAGGTGACATTCATGCCCAACGCAAAGGTACTTGAAAGCAAGAAAACCGTCGTTGATGCTCTGTCTGAGAAAATTCAGAACGCTACTTCTGCTGTTTTTGTAGACTACAAGGGCATCACCGTCGCGCAGGATACCGAGCTTCGCAATCAGTTCCGTGCTGCGGGAGTCGAGTACGCTGTCGTCAAGAACACCCTGACCCGGTTCGCTGCCAATAAGGCCGGCTACACCGAGTTCGATGAGCTTCTCAACGGCACCACGTCCATGGCTTCCACCACCGACGATCCCATTGCACCGGCTCGCGTCGTCTGCGAATTCGCAAAGAAAAACAAGAACGTCGTCAAGATCAAGGGCGGCATGGTTGAAGGCAAGGTTCTGTCTGTTGAAGAACTCATGTCCTTCGGCGAACTGCCCTCCAAGAATGCACTCGTTGCACAGGTTCTCGGCACGTTCCTCGCGCCCATCTCCTCTCTGGCAGTTGTCCTGAACCAGATTCTGGAGCAGAAGGGCGGCGCTCCTGCGGAAGAAGCTCCCGCAGAGGCTTAATCCATCAATCAATAAAATTTCGACTGAAACATTTTACTGAACAATTTACTGGAGGTAACTACAATGGCATCCGAAAAGATTACTGCTATGATCGAAGAAGTTAAGACCCTCACCGTTCTTGAGCTGGCTGAGCTGGTTCATGCTCTGGAAGAGGAATTCGGCGTTTCCGCCGCTGCCGCTGCTGTCGCCGCTCCCGCTGCCGGTGCTGCTGCCGCTGAGGAAGAGAAGACTGAGTTCGATGTCGTCCTGAAGGCCGCTGGCGCCAACAAGATCGCTGTCATCAAGGTCGTCCGTGCTCTGACCGGCCTGGGCCTGAAGGAAGCTAAGGAACTCGTCGACGGCGCTCCGAAGAACCTCAAGGAAGGCGTCTCCAAGGACGAGGCCGAGAAGATCGCTGCCGAGCTCAAGGAAGCTGGCGCAGAGGTCGAGGTCAAGTAAGTTTACTTGTCACCAAAAAATCCCGGGCTGCATCTGCAGCCCGGTTTTTTGCAGCATTATAAAATTATGTTAACCAGCATACAGAGCAGCATGCCGATCATTGTCGGGATTGCCGCTGCCAGAAGCGTCCACCGGAAACTGCCCGTTTCGCGCTTGATGGAAAGAAGCGTTGTGCTGCATGGCCAGTGAAATACACAGAAAATCAGACAACACAGCGCTGTTTTCGCTGTGATTCCACTGGCAGCCAGAAGTGCCGCAGCCTCAGCCCCCTGTGCATCCCCAAGCACACTCTGCTGCGTCAGCAGCATCAAAATGACCGGAATCGCCAGTTCGTTGGCTGGCAGCGCAAATAAAAAGCCTGTCAAAATCACTCCGCTCATTCCCAACAGCCGCCCCACTCCATCCAGTGCGCCGGAAATCCACAGCAATAAGCTTTTCCCGTTCACCTGCCACGCGCCAAGCGCCCATAAAAGCAGCCCCGTCGGTGCCGCAACCATCACGGCACGGGAAAGCACATGCAGTGTCTTCCCAAAAACTGCGTCGTTCAGAATTTTTTTCAGCTGCGGCCGTCGATATGCGGACATCTCCAATACAAATGGCATACCGGTTTCCCTGTTCAATCTCTTGCTGAGCAGAGAAGACACCAGAAACGTTCCGCCCGCGCCCATACAGACCGCCGCCGTCAATACCAGCGCCAGCAGAAGACTGTTTTCGCGCCCCAGCAGAACCGCTCCCATCGCCAGGAGCATCGGGAACCGTCCGTTGCACGGCATCATCGCGTTCGTGCAGACCGCCGTCAGCTTCTCCGCCCGCGTCGGCATGATCCTGCACCCCGTTACCCCAACTGCATTGCATCCGAGACCCATACACATCGTCAGTGCCTGGCGGCCTGAGGTGCCGCAGCGGGCGAAAATGTGGTCAGTCAGGAAGGCTGCACGCGGCAGATATCCGGCGTCCTCCAGGACAGAAAACAGAAAAAAGAAGATCGCCGCAGGCGGCAGCATCACAGCGGTGACGCGCGCCGCCGTTGCATAGACACCGCTGATCAGCGCATCCGCAAGCCAGTGCGGCCAGCCCGAACAGGCTTGGAGCAGAACCCGCTGCAGCCAGTCAAAACCGCTTTGCAGCCAGACGGAGAACACGTTGCTGCCCTCCAGCGTCAGCCAGAACAGCACGGCCAGCAGAATCATAAATACGGCTGCACCGGTATATTTCCCCGTCAGGAGCCGGTCTATCCGAATACTGCGCTGTGTCCTGCCGCTGTCTCCTGATTGCACGACCTTCCCCGCAAGCTGCCGGGCATGGCGAACGCAGTCCGCAGGCGCAGAGTGCTCCGGCAGGTGCGGCGTGAGCGTGATGTAGCCATCCATCACATCGCGGATCGTCTGCCGCAGCCGACGGATATCCTTCGCGTCGCTTGCACATGTACCGACGACCGGAACCCCCAGCAGGATTTGCAGCGCATGAAGATCGATCCGGATTCCTCTTGCCTGCGCTTCATCCATCAGATTGACGCAGACGATCAGCTTTTCACACCGCGGCATCAGCTGCAGTGCAAGCGATAGGCTCCGAGCAAGGCACGTCGCATCACAGACGGCGATCACGCAGGCATCCGTATGCGCATGCAGATACTCTGCTGCAATGCGTTCCTCCTCCGACCCGGTTTTCAGCGAGTATGCGCCCGGAAGATCCGTCACGGCATATGCCTGCGCGGCATAGGAATATGTGCCGTGCGCTACCGCGACTGTCTTCCCCGGCCAGTTTCCCGTATGCTGATGCAGCCCGGTCAGCGCGTTGAAAATGCTGCTTTTGCCGACATTCGGGTTCCCGGCCAGCGCAATGGCGCGGAGCGCGGGTTCGTTCCGGCTCATCTGACCGCCTCCACAACGATCTGCGCCGCGTCCTTTTTCCGCAGTGCAAACACTGCTCCGCCAACCGCATATGCCGCAGGCGATGCGTGCGGCGCACGATACAGACAGCTGAGCTCCGTTTCAGGCAGAAGTCCCAGCTCCTCCATACGCGCCTTGGCCTCGCCCGGCATCAAAATCTCGCGTAGGACACCATATTCCCCCGGCCGCAGCGCATCCAGTCCCATCCGCCGCTTTTCCATGGGCGCACTCCCCTTTCTGTTCCTCTGGTTTCTAATCCAGAATATACAGAAAAGCACGGTTTTGTGACAACCCCATTGTGTTTGGCTGCGCCGCGTGGTATACTGACAGGAAATCACACTTGAGGTGCGCCATGCTTCACAATTATCACACGCACACGTTCCGCAACCATCACACGGTCGGTACGGAGCGCGAATATATCGAATCCGCCATCAAAAACGGCTTCCAAACGCTCGGCTTTTCCGAGCATGCGCCATATCGGTTCCCGGATGGCCATGTTTCCTATTTTCATATGTTCCCTGAGGATTTAAACGACTATATCCAGACGCTTCTGACGCTCAAGGCAGAATACGCCGACCGCATCGAGATTCTGATTGGCTACGAGGCGGAGTATTATCCCAGGTTTTTTGACAATCTGCTTGCGCGCATCACACAGTATCCCGTCGACTATCTGCTGCTCGGCCAACACTATATTCACAACGAGATCGACGGCGTTTATGTCTATGAGCCAACGGATGATCCTGAGATTTTGAAAGTTTATGTAAACCAATGCATTGCAGGACTGGATACCGGGCTGTATACCTATCTGGCGCACCCGGATCTGATTCAGTTTACCGGCTCCGAATCGATCTACCGGCGGGAAATGGAACGGCTGTGTCTGGCTGCGAAGGAACGGAATATTCCGCTGGAGCTGAACCTGTTGGGGCTGCGCGCGAACCGGGCGTACCCCTCCGCACGCTTTTTCCAGATCGCAAAGGACTGCGGCAGCACGATCGTCGCCGGGATCGACGCGCACGACCCGGATTGCTTCTTCCAGCCCGAAACATTTGCGCCTTATCAGGCATTTGTGGCGGAGTGCGGGCTCACCGTAACGGATTCGATCACGCTCCGGCCTGTCCGGCGCTGACCAGTCAATAAAAGAACAGCCGCGTGGGAACACTCCCGCGCGGCTGTTCTTCTCAAATCGTATCCAGAATCAGCTGGAAGACCGCGTCGGCGGCCTGTTCGCGGATCTGGGCGCGGTCGCCGGACAGGTGCAGCTCCTTACAGAAGGAGAAGCCTGCCGTGTCGACGGCGATGTAGACGAGGCCGACCGGGCGGCCCGTGCCGTCCCCATCCGGCCCTGCAAGACCCGTTACAGACACGGCGCAGTCCGTCATAAGGCGTTCGCGTGCGCCGCGTGCCATTTCATGCGCTGTTTCGCGGGAAACGGCAGTGCAGACGTCAAGCGTCTCCTGCTCCACGCCGAGCAGACGGTGCTTGATTTCATTTACATAACTTATCACGCCGCCCTTATATACGGCAGACGCGCCCGGCACATCAGTCAGCAGCTTGCCGATCAGGCCGCCGGTGCAGGATTCTGCCGTAGCAAGCGTCAGCTCCTGCTCCTTCAGGCGCTTGACGACGGCCTCAGCCCCTGTGTTCATCTTCATAATACCGGATCTGGGTCTTTTCCGTGTTGGCAATCGCGCGGGCGATCAGGCCCTCCACGTCCAGCTTCTGCTCCTCGGCCTCGACCTGCGCGAGAACCGGCTTTGTCTTCGGATGCTTGGGCGTAAAGACGGTGCAGCAGTCCTCATACGGGAGAATGGAGGTATCCAGCGTCCCGATACGGCGGGCGACGGCAACGATCTCCTCCTTATCCATGCCGATGAGCGGATGGAAGATTGGCATATGGACGACCGCGCCGGTCACGGCCATGGCGTCCATGGTCTGGGACGCGACCTGACCGAGATTTTCGCCGGTGACAAGGCACTTCGCGCCGTGGTCGCGGCCGATGGCCTCTGCAATGCGCATCATAAAGCGGCGCATGATGATCGTGAAGTATTCCTCACGGCAGTGGTCGCGGATGGCCTCCTGAATTTCGGTGAAGCCGACAATATCGACGGTCATACGGCCGCAGAACTTCGTCATGATGCGTGCCAGCTCCAGAACCTTTTCCTTGGCAAGCTCCGAGGTGTACGGGTACGAGAAGAAGTGGATGCATTCGATCTCCACGCCGCGCTTGGCGATCATGTAACCCGCGACCGGGGAATCGATGCCGCCGGAGAGCAGGACTGCCGCGCGTCCGCCAGTGCCCGTCGGCAGGCCGCCCGCCCGCCCGCCAGCGCCCGTCGCCAGGCCGCCTGCGCCGGGGACGGACGGGCCGTGGACGTAGGCCGCCGTCTCGCGGACCTCAATATTGACGGTATAGTCGGGGTTGTGGACGTCGACCAGAACGTTCGGGAATTCCTCTGCCAGCCGTCCGCCGATCTCCTGCGAGATCTGGATGGAGTTCAGCGGGAAGCGCTTATCCGAGCGCTTGGATTCGACCTTGAAGCTTTTGGCTGCGGACAGCTCATCGCCCAGATACTCGCAGACGGCGTTAAACATGGCGTCGAGATTTTTTTCGCAGGCACGGCAGCGGCACATCTGGGCCACGCCGAAGATCGTGCCGCAGGCCTCCCACGCGCCGTCCAGATCGCAGTCCTCGGTCAGCGGCTCGACATAGAGCGTCGACTGGACGATATTGACCTTGAATTCGCCGAATTTCGCCATGCGGCGGCGGGTGACGGTCTTGAGCTTATCCTCAAAGACACGGCGGTTCTGTCCCTTCAGGACGATCTCGCCCAATTTCAGTAAAAAAAGTTCTTTCATGATATGTGTCCTATTCTATAAAAGTGAATTTGGTTTTATAAAATTATCTTGCGTTTTCTCCGCCGAGCTGGAAGGAGCGGTACTGGACAGCCTCGGCGATGTGTTCGGGGCGGATCTGGTCGCTGCCGGCAAGATCGGCGATGGTTCTTGCGACCTTCAGCACGCGGTCATAGCTGCGGGCCGTCATGCCGAGCGCGTCGAACGCCTGCTTCATAAGGGCGGTGCAGTCCTCGTCCAGCTGGCAGAACGTGCGCAGCTGCGCGGGCTGCATATAGGCGTTGCAGCGAGTCGACGTGCCGCTGTAGCGTGTGTTCTGGATGCTTCTTGCCGCGTCGACTCTGGCCTTGATGGCGGACGACGGCTCCGCCTCTGACCGGGAGCGCAGCTCGTCAAACTTGACGGAGCTGACCTCGACGATCATGTCCACACGGTCGAGCATCGGGCCAGAAATGCGGCTTAAATACCGGTCGACCGCTGCCTGTGAGCAGGTGCACCGGCCGCTGGGGTCGCCGTACCAGCCGCAGGGGCAGGGATTCATGGCACAGACCAGCATGAACTCGCACGGGAAGGTCTGCGAGCCCTGCACCCGGGAAATGGTGACCTGTCCGTCCTCAAGCGGCTGGCGCATGGATTCGATGGCGTCCCGGCGGAACTCCGGCAGCTCGTCGAGGAACAGCACGCCCTTGTGCGCAAGGGAAATCTCGCCGGGCCGGACATTCGCCCCGCCTCCGGCCAGTGCAGCTGCGGAGACGGTATGGTGCGGGCTGCGGAACGGACGCGATTCGATGAGCGGATGATCCGGGCGCAGAAGACCCATGACGGAATAGATCTGCGTGACGTCCAGCTGCTCCTGCCGCGTCATATCGGGCAGGATGGACGGCAGGCGCTTTGAGAGCATACTCTTGCCGGAGCCGGGAGGGCCTACCAGAAGGATATTATGCCCGCCTGCCGCCGCAATTTCAAGGGCGCGCTTTGCATTTTCCTGCCCTTTTACATCCTTGAAGTCCAAAAGCTGCTGTGTTTTGTGCTCCGGCTGCCAGATGGGCGCGGGATCGATCGGCGTCTGGCCGGTCAGGTGCGCGGTCAGCTGCCGGATGTCCTTTACGCCGTAGACGGCCAGACCGCCAGCCAGCGTGGCCTCGCGCGCGTTATCCTCCGGGACGTACAGCTCCTCATAGCCGAGCCGCTTCGCGGCCAGCGCCATCGGCAGGACGCCGGGAACGGCGCGCAGCGCCCCCTCCAGACTCAGCTCACCGAGGAACGCGCAGCGTTTCTTCGGAAGCTTTACCTGCTCGGAGGCAGCCAGAATAGACAGGAGGATCGGCAGATCGTAGAGCGTGCCGGATTTCTTCGTACCCGCCGGAGCGAGGTTCACGATGATGCGGCTGACCGGGAACCGGAAGCCGCAGTTTTTGATCGCGGCGCGCACGCGTTCGCGCGCCTCCTTGACGGACGCGTCCGGCAGACCGACCAGATCGAACGCCGGAAGCCCCGTACCGATGTAGCATTCCGTCTGCACCTCGTATCCGTTGACGCCGGACAGGCCGAGCGAGAGCACCTTACTGAGCATCTGCATCCCTCCGCTTTTTTCTTCGCATCTATCATAGCGCATTTCACGTCAAAAACCAACAGGTTTTTCAAAACTTGCCGGAATGCGCGGCAGATTTTCGAAAGATTTCCGCCAAATCCAAAAAGGTTATCTCAAATTTGATTTACATTGACAAGAAAATGTGATATAGTCATTATGCATGAATATGTAATTACTTTTAGGAGGTAATTGTTTTGGTTCGTAAATTCAAAACCATGGACGGCAATAATGCCGCGGCTCACGTATCCTATGCATATACCGAGGTCGCCGGTATTTATCCCATTACGCCGTCCTCCCCGATGGCGGACTTTGTCGACCAGTGGTCTGCCGCAGGTCTGAAGAACATCTTCGGCACCCGCGTCAAGGTTGCCGAGATGCAGTCTGAGGCCGGTGCGGCCGGTACGGTTCACGGCTCCCTCGGCGCAGGCGCTCTGACGACCACCTACACGGCGTCTCAGGGTCTGCTGCTGATGATCCCGAATATGTACAAGATCGCGGCGGAGCAGCTGCCCTGTGTGTTCCACGTCTCGGCTCGTACCGTCTCGACCCATGCGCTGAACATTTTCGGCGATCATTCCGACGTCATGGCCTGCCGTCAGACCGGCTTCGCCATGCTCTGCGAGACCAACCCGCAGGAAGTCATGGATCTGTCCCCCGTCGCACATCTTTCCGCGATCGAGGGCAAGGTTCCGTTCCTGAACTTCTTTGACGGCTTCCGTACCTCCCACGAGATCCAGAAGGTCGCCTGCTGGGATTACGCCGATCTCAAGGAAATGTGCAACATGAAGGCTGTCGAGGAGTTCCGTCAGCACGCGCTGAACCCGGAGCATCCCGCTGCCCGCGGCTGCCACGAAAACGGCGATATCTTCTTCCAGCACCGTGAGGCCTGCAACCGGTACTATGACGAGCTGCCCGCAGTCGTCGAAAAGTACATGGGCAAAATCAACGAGAAGCTCGGCACGAACTATCAGCTGTTCAACTACTACGGCGCTCCCGACGCTGACCGCGTCATCATCGCGATGGGTTCCATCAACGACGTTGCTGAGGAAGTCATCGACTACATGAACGCGCACGGCGAGAAGGTCGGCCTGGTCAAGGTCCGCCTGTACCGTCCGTTCTGCGCAGACAAGCTGGTTGCGGCTATCCCGGCTACCGCCAAGAAGATCGCAGTCCTCGACCGCACGAAGGAGCCCGGCTCTCTGGGCGAACCTTTGTACATGGACGTTGTGACCGCTCTGGCTAACGCAGGCGTCAAGGCGACCATCATCGGCGGTCGCTACGGCCTCGGTTCCAAGGATACGCCTCCTGCTTCCATCTTCGCCGTTTACAATGAGCTGAAGAAGGATGCGCCGAAGCACGAGTTCACCATCGGCATCGTCGACGACGTGACGAACCTGTCCCTCGAAGAGGACAAGAACTGCCCGAACACCGCCGCGGAAGGCACCATCGAGTGCAAGTTCTGGGGTCTGGGCGGCGACGGCACCGTCGGCGCGAACAAGAACTCCATTAAGATCATCGGCGACCATACCGACAAGTATGTGCAGGCCTACTTCCAGTACGACTCCAAGAAGACCGGCGGCGTCACCATCAGCCATCTGCGCTTCGGCGACAAGCCCATCAAGAGCCCGTACTACATCAACAAGGCCGACTTCGTTGCCTGCCACAACCCGTCCTACATCACGAAGGGCTTCCCCATTGTCCGTGACGTCAAGCCGGGCGGCGTGTTCATGATCAACTGTCAGTGGACGCCGGAAGAGCTGGCCCATCATCTGGATGCCGCTTCCAAGCGCTACATTGCCAAGAACAACATTCAGCTCTACACCATCAACGCGATCGATCTGGCGCAGTCCATCGGCATGGGCAAGCGCACCAACACCATCCTTCAGTCCGCGTTCTTCTCGCTGGCAAAGGTTCTGCCGGAAGAGGACGCCATCCAGTACATGAAGGAAAAAGCCACGCAGTCCTACTCCAAGAAGGGCATGGACGTCGTCGAGATGAACCACAAGGCCATCGACGCCGGCGCTACCGCCTATGTGAAGATCGACGTTCCCGCTGCCTGGGCCAACGCAGAAGACGTTGTCGCCCAGCACAACCTTGAGGGCAAGCCTGAACTGGTCAAGCAGGTCAAGAACATCCTCTTCCCGGTCGATAAGATGGACGGCGATTCCCTGCCCGTCTCCACGTTCGTCGATCATGTTGATGGACAGTTCGAGCTGGGCGCTGCCGCTTACGAAAAGCGCGGCGTTGCCGTTGCCGTTCCGGAATGGGATTCTGCAAAGTGCATCCAGTGCGGCAACTGCGCATATGTCTGCCCGCACGCCACCATCCGCACGGTCGCTCTGACCGATGAGGAAGCCAAGAACGCACCCGCAGCCGCCAAGATCGTCCCGGTCAAGGCCGGCAAGGGCAAGGGCGTTTATCAGTTCACAATGGCCATCTCTCCGCTCGACTGCATGGGCTGCGGCGTCTGCGTCGGTGCCTGCCCCGAAAAGGTTCAGGCTATCAAGATGGTTCCGCAGGAAACGCAGCTGGATCAGCAGGACGTTTTCGATTACTGCGTGAACAAGGTCTCCGAGAAGAAGGAGCTTCAGACTGCCGACGTCAAGGGCAGCCAGTTCCGCAAGCCGCTGCTTGAGTTCTCCGGCTCCTGCGCAGGTTGCGCCGAGACGAGCTACGCACGCCTCGTCACCCAGCTGTTTGGCGACAAGATGTATATCTCCAACGCCACCGGCTGCTCCTCCATCTGGGGCAACCCGGGCGCTACCAACCCGTACTGCACAAACGCAGAGGGCAAGGGCCCCGCATGGTGCAACTCCCTGTTCGAGGACAACGCGGAGCACGGCTTCGGTATGTACCTCGGCCAGAAGGCCATCCGCGACAGCCTGATTGAGAAGACCAAGGCTCTGATCGCCGTCGAGTGGACGAACGCCGACCTCAAGGCCGCTGCGCAGAAGTACCTCGACACCGTCAACGATCTCGAAGCCAACGCTGCCGCCACCAAGGCGTATGTCGCGGCTCTGGAAGAGAATGTTGCGACCGTCGACGAGCTGGCACAGGTTCCGCAGTTTGCCGAGCACGCTGCCGAGCTCAAGGCCAAGGGCGAAAAGTACTGCGACTGCGACGCCTGCGCACTTGGCGCAGACATCCTGTCCAAGAAGGATTACCTCAGCAAGAAGTCCGTCTGGATCTTCGGCGGCGACGGCTGGGCTTACGACATCGGCTTCGGCGGTGTCGACCATGTCCTCGCCTCCGGTGAAGACGTCAACATCTTCGTCTTCGATACCGAGGTCTACTCCAACACCGGCGGACAGGCTTCCAAGGCTTCCAACATCGGTCAGGTCGCACAGTTTGCGGCTGCCGGTAAGGAGACCAAGTCCAAGTCTCTGGCGGAGATCGCCATGTCCTACGGCTATGTCTACGTTGCGCAGGTCGCCATGGGCGCCAACGCCGCGCAGACGCTGAAGGCCATCCAGGAGGCCGAGGCCTACCACGGCCCGTCCCTCATCATCGGCTATGCACCGTGCGAGATGCACTCCATCAAGGGCGGCATGCAGAACTGCCAGAAGGAAATGAAGAAGGCTGTTGACTGCGGCTACTGGAATATGTTCCGCTTCAACCCGGCTGCGGAGAAGAAGTTCACGCTGGACTCCAAGGCTCCCGCCGGCGGCTATCAGGAATTCCTGATGAACGAGGCCCGCTACAGCCGTCTGACCCGCGAGTTCCCGGAGCGTGCAACCGTTCTGTTCGCAAAGAACGAGGAGAACGCCAAGGAGCGCTACGAGCACCTGCTCAAGCTGGTCGATATGTACGACAAATAATTATCTCCTATGCAAAAGGGGCGGTACCTTCGGGTACCGCCTCCTTTTGTGTCAGGCAGATTTGCTTTTCATGAAACAGACCGTATAAAAGCCCGGCGCGTTTGAACGCGCCGGGCTGCTTGCTTAATTGCGGTTGAAGATCTTGAAGATCTCGTCGATATCGTCGATATCCTCCTGTGCCTGAGTTCTGCTGGCGCTGGCCTTTTCCTGTGCGGCGGAGAAGGCGCCGATGGGTTTGGCGGGCGACTGACGCTTCTCTGCGAAGCCGGTGGCGATGACCGTCACGCGCATTTCATCCTGAAGCTCGTCGTCGAACGCGGCGCCGAAGATAATATTCGCGTCGGGGTTGGCAGCTTCCATAACAATATTGGCGGCAGTCTCGACATCGTCGAGGCCGAGGTCGTGCGAACCGGCAATGTTGATGAGAACGCCGGTCGCGCCGTTGATGGACGTCTCAAGCAGCGGGCTGGAGACGGCGGCCTGCGCAGCCTGCTCGGCCTTGTCGCGGCCGGTGGCGGAACCGACGCCCATATGGGCCTGCCCTGCGTTGCGCATGATGGCGGAAACGTCGGCAAAGTCGAGGTTGATGATGACATTCTCGCTGTAGCCGACGAGCTCGGAGATGGAGCTGACGGCCTGCTTCAGAACATCATCCGCAATGCCGAATGCGTTGGCGAAGGTGATCTTCTGGTCGGTGACGAATTTCAGGCGGTCGTTCGGGATAATGATCATGGAATCGACCTTATCGGTGAGGTTGGCAATGCCGGCCTCAGCCTGCTTCATGCGGTTCGCGCCCTCGAAGCGGAAGGGCTTCGTCACGACGGCGACGGTCAGAATGCCTGCGTCATGCGCGACCTGCGCGATAATGGGTGCAGCGCCGGTGCCGGTGCCGCCGCCCATACCGGCGGTGATGAAGACCATGTCGGTGCCCTCGAGCACCTGAGAAATGAGCGCCTTGGATTCTTCGGCAGATTTCTGGCCAATATCCGGCTTGGAGCCTGCGCCCATGCCGCCGGTCAGCTTTTCGCCGATCTGCACCTTATTCTTGCACTTGGACTTTTCAAGGTCCTGCTTATCCGTGTTGACCGCAACAAACTCGACGCCCTTGACGTCGGACGCGATCATGCGGTTGATAACGTTATTGCCGGCTCCGCCGACGCCAATGACTTTGATCTTGACTACCTTATCTGCTGTATCTGCCATTTGTCTTCCTCCTGTATATCTCACAGCCCACAACTGCATCGTTTAAGATTATGTCGACTTTATTCTATCTCGAAAAAGGGTGTGCGTCAATAGAAAATGCGGAAAAATTCAGCAAAAAATGCGGATTTTATGGTTTGCGTCCCCTCGGCTCACGCTGCGGGCTGGAAGGTGGCTCTTTTCTGCGCGGCCTGGGTCAGATCGATGGTCCCGGCCTGAAATTCGCTGAGCTGGTCGAGAATGGAGCACAGATAGCGGATCTTATAGGCCAACTCATCGGTCCCGCCGAGCTTGATCTCGTAGCGTTCGTCGTACCAGATGCTCATGTCGTATTCCTTTTCCACATCGATCACGCGGATATGCTCCAGAAGGCCGGTGCCGTCAAGCTCCTTCATGACGTCCAGTGCGGCGGCCAGCGCTGTGGGCGTTGGGGAAGAGACGGCTTCCCCCTCCGTGGGCGTGGAAATGAGCAGGCCGTTGATGTGCGGGTTTTCATTGAATGCGGCAGGCTCAATGCGCTCAAGCGCCTTGCCGCTCGGGCCGACGAGCCAGCAGGCGTTCGTGTCGGTCATGACGGCAAAGGAAACAACGCTCTCGCGGACCTGAATGATAATGCCGTCCGGCAGGCTGCGGGCAATGGAAACATCCTCGACATACGGCAGTGCGGCCTTGATGTTGCCGACAGCCAGCGCTTTATTGACCGTCAGGAGATTATCGCCCTGCTGGATCTGCGAGGCCTCGATGATCTGGTCGGCGGAATAGACGGTGTTGCCCTGGATCTCAATGGTGTTGACCTTGAAGAAGATCGCGACGCCGAAGACGATCGCAGCAACGACAGCGAGCATGATGATGAGCTTGCCGAGCGCACTGCTGCGCACCTGACGTGCCTTGCCTGCGGCTCGTGCTTCCCTATTCGCTTTGCTTTGCTTCGTGCGCATGATGCATTCTCCTTCGGAGGCTCAGAATATACAAAGTATATCACATCTTTTTGGGGATTTCCACTGTTTTCAGGCGAGCGCCGACGCTTTGCAGCGCAGCCTCAAGAGTATCATATCCCCGTTCGATGTGTTTTACTCCAAAAATGGTACTTTCGCCCTCGGCCTGCATGGCTGCGAGCACGAGCGCCGCGCCGCCGCGCAGATCCTCCGCAAAAAGCTGCGCCGCATACAGCTGCGGCGCACCGCGCAGATGGACAGTGTTTTCGTCCTGACGCAGCTGCGCACCGAGCTTTTTAAGCTCTCTGGCATAGCCGAAGCGGTTTTCGAAAATCGTCTCGGTAAAGTCTGTCTGTCCCTCTGCCCGCAGCTGAGAGGCAAGCAGCACCGGCATCGCGTCGGTCGGAAAGCCGGGATACGGCTTTGAGACGACCGGGCGGCAGGCTATCAGCGGTCCGTCGCGGGAAATTTGAATGGTATCATGTGTGCAGGAAAACCGGCAGCCGCTTTCTGTGAGCGAATTTAAAATCGGCTCAGCAAGACGCGGGGCCGTCCTGCGCAGCGTCAGCGTGCCGCCGCAGGCGGCGCAGGCGCACAGGAACGTCGCGGTTTCAATGCGGTCCGGCAGGATGGTATAGGTCGCGCCGGTGAGCGGCTGACCGCCCTTGACGGTTACACGTCCCGTACCTGCGCCCGCGATTTTTGCACCGCAGGCGGTCAAAAAACCGGCCAGATCGACGATCTCCGGCTCACAGGCGGCGTTCTCGATCACGGTGACGCCCTCTGCCCCAACGGCGGCCAGCATGGCGTTTTCCGTTGCGCCGACGCTGGGGCCGGGCAATGTGATCTTCGCGCCAGTCAGTCTTCGTGCGCGGCAGTGAATGGTATCGTCCGTCTCTGTGACCTCCGCGCCGAGTGCGCGGAAGGCAAGCAGATGATAGTCCACCGGCCTTGCGCCGATGGGACAGCCGCCCGGCAGGCTCAGCGACGCTTCGCCCTGTCTTGCAAGCAGCGCACCGAGAAACAGGCTGGACGCACGCATAGATGCGGCCAGCTCCGGCGGGATGGAATGACCGGCGCAGCTGCGCGGGTCTATGTAGACGCTCGCCCCGCGCCGTTCGGAGGCGCAGCCAAGGCTGTGCAGGATGGCACGTGTGTGCGTCACGTCGAGAATATCTGGACAGTTATGCAGGACGCATGGCGTTCTGCACAGGAGCGTCGCGGCCAGAATGGGCAGGACGCTGTTTTTCGCACCGTGGATCGTCACCTCCCCGGAAAGTGGAGGCGATTTGGAAACAAGCAGCGCTGGCATGGGCATTCCTCCAAAACACAGGAATTTTCCCCATCCTATGCGCTGCGTGCGATGTGCGTGTCAGTGCTTTGCAAGGTCGAGCGCCGTCTGATAGATGCGCTCGGCAGCATCGACCACGGCCATATCCCGTGCGCTGGCACGCATGGCGCGCATCCGTCCGGCGTCTGAAAGGATCGACTTTGCGGTTTCATAGAGGCTTTTTCCGTCGCAGTCTGCCTCGCGGACGACTGCGGCCGCGCCGGAGCGTTCGAGCACCCGGGCGTTTTTTTCCTGATGGTTGCCGGTCACGTTTGGGCTCGGTACCATGATGCAGGGTGTTCCGCTGGCGCAGACCTCGGCGATGGTCGCCGCGCCTGCGCGGCAGATGATGAGATCCGCCGCTGCCAGCACCTGCGGCATATCATAGATATACTCGCGCATTTCAATGCGCGGTTGCGCGGCGAGGTCGACGCCTTGTTCCCTGACATAGTCCGGCATCCAGCGCCAGCCGAACGAGCCGGTCGCGTGGATGTGATGGAAGGGCGTGTTATCCTCGCATTCGCATTTCATAAACTGTGCAATTTTTTTGTTCATCTCCCGCGCGCCGAGACTGCCCCAGCAGGAGACGACGAGCGGCTCGTCTCCGAGGCCCAGCGCCTGCCGGGCCTCCTGCCGCTTTGCAAAGAGGAATTCCTCGCGCACGGGCGTTCCGGTCAGGAGGACCCTCTCCGGCTCCGGGTAATGCTCCCGGCTGGATTCGAAGGACACCATGACGCGGCTGGCCGTGCGCGCAACAAGCTTCGTCGTCAGGCCCGGAACAGCATTCGACTCATGCACGCAGGTCGGGATGCCGAGCTTCGCCCCCATTTTGAGGGCCGGGAAGCTGGCATAGCCACCGGTGCCGACGATCACGTCGGGCTGAAAGTCCTTCAGGATACGCTTTGTTTTGGAGAATGTCGCGGCCATACGCTGTACGGTCACGAGATTGTGCCAGATCGCGGCGGGCGTCAGCCTGCGCTGGTAGTTGGAGATCTTCACGGTTTCCAGCCGGAAGCCCTCGCGCGGGACAATCTTGTTTTCCATGCCGTCCTCCGCGCCAATAAAGAGGATCTTACAGTCCGGCTGACGCTCACGGAACATACGGGCGACCGCAATGGCGGGATAGATATGCCCGCCCGTGCCGCCGCAGGTAAAGACGATATTCATGAACTTCCCTCCCTTACAGAAGCTTATTGTCGTTCTGCCGGGAGACGGCCAGGACAACGCCCGCTTCAAACAGCTGCATGAGAAGCGCCGTGCCGCCGTAGGAGAAGAACGGGAGAGAAATGCCGGTGGCGGGTAGAAAATTGGTCACGACGCCAATGTTGAGGAAGGTCTGAAGCGCGATATGCGTGGAAATTCCGGCGGCAAGGAGCGCACCGAAGCGATCACGCGCGTGCATGGCGATATAATAGCCGCGCACGATCAGAAGAATGAACAGCAGGATCACGACGACTGCCCCGACAAAGCCGAGCTCCTCGCAGAGAATGGGGAAAATATAGTCGTTGTGCTCCTCGGGAAGATACAGGTATTTCTGGCAGCTCTTGCCGAGGCCGAGGCCCATCAGGCCGCCGGAACCGATGGCGTAGAGCGACTGTAAGATCTGATAGCCGTTGTCTGTCGGGTCGGAGGCGGGGTCGCGCCAGGCGGTGATACGGCTTCCGGCGTAGCCCTGCGTCTTGAGATAAACAAACATGAACACGGCGACTGCCGCGCCGCCGAGGGCGAACCATTTGATCTGGACGCCGCCCAGAAACAGCATGGCCGCCGCAAGCAGCAGCATGATGAGGATGCAGGAAAAATGGCGCTCCAGCGCGACGAGGCCGCACAGGACGATCATGATCGCGCCGAAGGGCGCGATGCCATAGCGGAAGGTGCGCATTTTATCGCGGTAGGTCGAGATCATGGCGGAAAACGTCATGATGATGGCGATTTTCGCAAGCTCCGAGGGCTGGAAGCGGATGCCCGCAACCTCGATCCAGCGCTTTGCGCCGTTGGCCGTCGAGCCGATGAGCGGTACGAGCATCAGGAACACGACGGATACCGCGAGGATGATGAACGAAGCACTGCGCCAGAGCTGATAGTTCAGCCTGCTGACAAACAGCATACCGCCGATGCCCACGACAGCGAAAATCGCCTGCCGGGCAAAGTAATAGGTAGAGTTGCCGGTCAGATAATACGCGCGGGCGTAGGAGGCTGAAAAGACCATGACGACGCCGATCAGCACGAGCAGCACCGTCAGCGCGAGAAACGGCAGGTCGAGCAGGCCGCGCTCGTCAAGCAGCACCTTGTCCTTTGTTTTGGTCGGCTGCGGAAGGCGCTCCGGCTCGGGAGCCTGCGGAGCTTCATACAGCCGCGTTACGCCGTCTGAACGGCTTGCCATAGGGGTCGCTCCTTTCTGAAGCTGCGGTAGCTCAATACCGGTTCATAACACCGAGATACGCCAGCACGCACATGACGAGCGTGATCGCGGTGAAAACAAAAACGATTTTTTCCTCTTTCCAGCCGCACATCTCAAAGTGGTGGTGGATGGGGGTCATTTTGAAGATGCGCTTGCCATGGGTCAGCTTGAAATACGTGACCTGCAGAATGACGGAAAGCGTCTCGCAGAGATAGATAATGCCGACAAGGATCAGAATCAGCGGCATATCGAGCGCGAAGGCCATTCCGCAGACCATGCCGCCGAGGAACAGCGAGCCGGTGTCGCCCATGAAGACCTTGGCCGGATGGAAATTGTAGCAGAGGAAACCCGCCAGGCCGCCCGCGACGGTCGCGGGGAGCAGGGCCAGCGTCGTGCGGCCATAGATATAGGAGGTCGTGGCGAAGAAGACCATGACCGGGATGGTCACGCTGCTGGAAAGACCGTCGACGCCGTCCGTCAGGTTCACAGCGTTGACGCAGCCGACAATGACGAAGGCCGCAAAGACCATATAGACCGCCGTCGGAATTTCAAGGTCGAGGTTCCAGAACGGGATATAGAGGTCGCAGGACAGATCGCCGCTGCCCTTCAGCACAAACAGGAACGCAGCGGCCAC
>HF990566.1:47634-56581 GCA_000432135.1 Firmicutes bacterium CAG:124 | reverse complement strand
ACCTTGACGAAATCATCGGCAAAACCGACAAGCCCATAGCAGAGGGCGAGGGCCAGCACATACAGGTGCGTATAGTCGTGATTCTCCGTCATGCTCTTCCAGCCGAAGCCGACTGTGCAGAGGATGATCGCGGCAATGAACATGATGCCGCCCATGGTCGGCGTACCGGCCTTGGTGTTGTGCCACTGCGGGCCGACCTCGCGGATGGACTGGCCCGCGTGCAGCGCACGGAGCATGGGAATAACGAAGCGGCCAAACAGCAGCGTCAGTAAAAACGAAGCGAGCGTCGCGCCCAGAACGATAAAAAACATTGCATCCATACAGGATTCCTCCGAGACTCTCTTTATTCCTCTTCTTCCTTGAAAAACAGCGCAAGGGCCTTTTCCATCCGCATACCGCGGCTGCCCTTGAACAAAATCACATCGCCGGGACGGGCACGCATTTTGAGCATATGCGCCAGATCCTCATGCGTGTCAAAATGCTCGATCAGCTTCTGCTTCATGCCGCCGGTGATCGCACCGGAAACCATGCGCTCGGCGTTGACGCCGTAGGTGTAGAGCACGTCGGCCTTCGTGGCGGCAATGCGTCCAATGCGGTAATGCTCCGCGGCGGAGCGGTTGCCAAGCTCCAGCATATCGCCCAGCACCGCGATACAGCGGCCATTCGTGCGCGAACGGAAGCCCGCAAGGATCTCAAGCGCGGCCTCCGTCGATTCCGGGCCTGCGTTATAGCAGTCCTCGATGATGGTAAAGCCGTCGCGCTCGTAGATCTTCTGGCGCATACCGGTGTTGTGAAAGCCGGAGATCTGCGTCTGAATCGTCTCAGGCGGGACCTTCAGGAGCAGGGCTGCCGTAACGGCGGCCAGCGTGTTATAGACCGTATGGCGGCCCAGAACCGGCACGAACAACTCGAAACGGTGACCGAAACCGCTGACGACAAAGCGCATGCCGTCGTCAAGCTCCTGAATGTCGGTCGCAAGCACGTCGCAGGCGTGGTTCTCGATGCCGTAATAATATTTTTTATGTCCGCCGTCGGCGCGCACGTTCCAAAGAAGCGGCTCGTCGCCGTTGAACACGCCGACTCCATTTTCCGGCACACCCCGGAAAATTTCGAGCTTGGCCTGCAGGATGCCCTCACGGGAGCCAAGATGTTCGATATGCATGGTGCCGATGTTGGTGATAACGGCGATATCGGGCTTTGCGATAGAAGTCAGGCGGGCCATTTCTCCGAAGTGGTTCATGCCCAGCTCCAGAACAGCCGTTTCGGTATCGTCCGGCATATCGAGGATGGTCATGGGCAGACCGATGTTGTTGTTGTGGTTGCCCTCGGTGCGGGCGGTGCGGTAGGTACGCTCCAGCATACAGGCGGTCATTTCCTTGGTCGTCGTTTTGCCGACGCTGCCGGTAATGCCGATGACGTTCACGCCCATCCGTTCGCGGCGGGCTGCGGCAAGATCGCCGTAGGCCTTGATGGTATCGGGTACAAGAATGGTCGGGATGGCCGCCTTGACCGGTCTTTGCACAAGCGCGGCACTTGCGCCAAGACTGGCCGCCATGCCGATAAAGTCATGGCCGTCGGACTTCTCACCCTTGATGGCGACGAAGAGGTCGCCGGGCTTTACTCTGCGCGAATCGATCTGGACGCCGGTGATCATGCCCTCCGCCTGTTCAGGCGTGAGCGTTCCCCGGCAGTCCTCCGCTGCCTGCTTCAGTGTCAGTTCCTTCATGCGTTTGCCTCCAAATACGACGCGACGACCTCACGCTCGTCCAGATGGTGCTTTTCGTGGCCGACTTCCTGATACGTCTCGTGGCCCTTGCCGCACAGGACGATCACATCGTCCTTCTGCGCCAGCTCCATCGCCCGGCCAATGGCCGAAACGCGGCTCTCAATGACCTCGTAGGGCGTTTCGGTATCCTGCATCCCGGCAAGGATCTGCCGGAGGATCTTATAGGGATCTTCGGTGCGGGGATTGTCTGAGGTGACGATGGCGAGGTCAGACAGCTCTGCCGCGATTTTGCCCATGACGGGACGCTTGAAAGGGTCGCGGTCGCCGCCGCAGCCGAAGACGGCGATGATGCGGCCCGTGCAGAAGCCGCGCACAGCCCTCAGAATATTTTCAAGGCTGTCGGGCGTATGGGAATAGTCGATGAGGACAGTATAGTCCTTGCCCGGCGTGGGGACGACCTCTACCCTGCCCTTGACGCTCTGCGCGGTGCGCAGGGCGTCCGCAATTTCAGCAAGCGGAATGTGCAGTGCCAGCGCAGCGGCGATGACACCGAGCGCGTTATAGACGCTGAAAATGCCGGGAATGCCGAGCGTGACGGCAGCCCGCTCGTCCTGATAGACCGCGTCAAACTCCACGCGGTCGGAGAACAGGCCGATATGCTCCGCCATGAGCGAGGCGGGGTTTCCCTGCGCGGAATAGGTCAGAAGGCGGCAGTCCGCCTGCTCCATGATGCGCTTCGCGTAGGCATCGTCGACATTGACCGCGCCCGTTTCGCAGCGGCGGAAGAGCATGGCCTTCGCGTCGCAGTATGCATCCATCGTTTGATGGAAATCGAGATGGTCCTCTGTCAGATTTGTAAAGACAGCTGCGCTAAAACGGATCTGGTCGGCGCGGTGGAGCACCAGCGCGTGGGACGAGACCTCCATAATGACGTGCGTGCAGCCCGCATCGCGCATATCGGCAAAGAGCTTCTGCAGCTCGAAGGATTCCGGCGTGGTTCGCTCAGTGTGCAGGATCTCATCGCCGATCATGTTCTGGATCGTGCCGATGAGGCCGACCTTTGCGCCGAGCGTTTTTTCAAGCACGTGCTTCAGCAGATACGTGCTGGTCGTTTTGCCGTTCGTGCCGGTGATTCCGACGACGCACATAGCGTCCGCCGGATGGCCGAACCAGTTTGCGCCGAGCGCGGCAAGCGCCGAGCGGGCATTGGAAACCAGTACATACGGAATGTCTGTTTCCGGCTTTTTTTCGCAGACGACGCAGACCGCGCCGTTTTCCATGGCCTTGGGAATATATTTGTGGCCGTCGGTCTGGAAGCCGGAGATCGCGACAAACAGTGCTCCGGGCGTTACCTGCCGGGAGTCATACTGAACGCCGGTAATATCCAGTGCTTCGTCCGCGTGCAGTTCCAGCACGTCAAGGCCGTGCAGCAGTTCTTTGAGCTTCATAGTGTCCTCCTTAGTCGGATGCGCCTGTGGAAGAGAATTCTACTGTAATTGTAGTACCTCTGTCAACCTCTGTTCCGGGTTCGATGTCCTGATAGGCCGCAAGCACGTAAACGTCCGTGCGGTCGGTGCCCTTGGCCTGCACGTAAAGGCCGGCGTTTGCAGCCAGATAGTTAACGTCCGCGACAGAGCAGCCGATGAAATCCGGCACCTCGACAACCGTCTGCTGCTTTTCCGCGCCCATGTAGAGGATGATCTGCGAATTGCCGGGAACCTGGCTGCCCGGCGCGGGCAGCTGGTCGGTGACGGTCGAGCCGGTGCCGACGATGCGGTAGGTGATGGTTTTTTCAGCGAGCAGCGCAGCCGCTTCGCTTTCGTCCATGCCGATCACATCTGGGACTGTGAAGTTGATACCGCGGATATCCTCGGAATCATAATCCGGCTCCACACCGAGATAGGGAAGAATATCAAGGAAAATGTCGCGGACGGTCGGCGCAGCCATCAGGCCGCCGGAAATATACATCCCGTGGAGGGTATATTTTTCGCTGTCCTGCGAATACGCGGGCGTGTCAAGCGCGACAAGGACGACATATTTCGGGTCGTCAATGGGCGCGACGCCGATAAAGGAAACGATCTTGTCCTTGACCTGATTGCCGTCCTCGTCGTATTCGTCCAGCTTTTCGGACGTGCCGGTCTTGCCGCCGACACGGTAGCCGGGGGTTTTGGCCGCAGAGGCCGTGCCCTCGGTGACGACCTGTTCCATAAGGCTGCGCATTGTTTCGGACGTCTGCTGGCTGATGGCCTGCCGCAAGACGGTCTTTTCGTTCCGCTCGACCATATTGCCGTCGGCGTCCAGAACCTCGCTCACGATATACGGCTCGAGCACATAGCCGCCGTTGACGATCGCCGCGACGGAGCGCACCAGCTGCATGGGCGTGATACGGAAGCTCTGACCGAAAGAGGACGTGATGAGATAGGACGTGCCGTACTGTGCGGGATTGTTCAGGTATTTCCGTTCGTAGAACAGACCGCTGGCCTCGCCCGGCAGATCAACGCCTGTTTTTTCCATAATGCCGAAGGCCTTGAGGTAATCATAGAAAATGTCGCCGCCCATGCGCAGGCCGATATGGCCAAAGGCGATGTTGCAGGAATTGCCGAGCGCCTGCGCGGTCGACTGCGCACCGTGACCGGCGGATTTCCAGCAGTTAAGGATCTGCTCACGGCCGGAGAACTTTTCCTGACCGCCGCAGTAGAACGAGTCGTTCAGCGTGACGGCTCCGGAATCGATTGCGGAGGCCAGCGTGATGAGCTTGAAGGTCGAACCCGGCTCATAGCCGTCGGACACGCAGCGGTTGCGCCACTGAGCCATACGTGCCGATGCAACATCCTGCTTATACTGCTCGATGGCGGCCTTATAGGCATCGGACGCTTCCGGCAGGGACAGCGCCGCATCACGCTCATTTTCAAGAAGCGCGGCCGCCGCGTCGTCATAGATTTCCAGATAATTATTTGGATCATAGGAGCCGAGCGTGGCCATGGCCTTGATCTCGCCCGTATTCACGTCCATGACGATACAGAACGCGCCGTTTTTGATATCGTACTTATCAATGGCGTTCTGCAGGTTCTTTTTCACATACGCCTGCACGGTCGCGTCGATGGTGGTAACGAGGCTGCAGCCGTCAGAGGCGTCATAGTATTTTTCGTATGTATAGGGCATCTCGGAGCCGTAGTTGCCCTTGGATGTCACGACCTTCCCGGCTGTGCCGGAAAGCTCTTCGTTGTAATAGGCTTCAAGGCCCTCGGAGCCGTTGTTGTCGCTTGAGACGAAGCCGAGTGCCTGCGCGGCGAGGGAGGAATTGGGGTAATAGCGCTTGAGGTCTGTTTCGAGATAGACGCCGGTGATTTTGTTTTCGCTGATAAACGCGCGCACCTCGTCGGCCAGTTCCTCAGAAATTTTTCGGCTGATGACCTTATAGCGGTACTGCTTGTCGGCGGCCTGCTCGTAGACGAAGCTCGGCTCGACATCCAGAATTTCGCCAAGACCGCGCGCAATCTGGTCAAGCAGATTGCTGTTTTCGGGCTTTTTCATCTGCTCGGCGATCTCGTTCGGGTCGATGAAAACCGTCTCGACGGTCGACGAAGAGGCCAGCACGTTCATATTCGCGTCGTAGATCACGCCGCGCGCTGCGGTCAGATTCGTCGAACGGGTCTGGTTCTTGATCGCCTTTTCGTTGTAATAGTCGTGCTGGGTGATCATGAGGTTATAAAGCGTTCCGATCAGCGGGACAAACGCGATCACGCCGCACAGGACCATCAGGATCAGGGTACGGCTGAGGATCGTTCGGTTCGCGCGCTCATTCCGCTCCCGGTTTGCCTGCTTCTGCTCTTTGGTGCGCGGCAGGCGGATGATCTTTTTTGCCATGAAACTGCCTTTCTGTTCAAAAAAGGGGCGGCCTGAAAAGACCGCCCCTGTCCGGTTACTCAGCTGGATTTCAAACTGGGAGGTTCTGTCCAAGCTTATGCTGCTGCGGGGTGCAAATATTCGATGAGGCCGAGAATGCTCTGCTGCATGGCGTCCAGAATTTCTCCGAAGACGCTTGTGCGCTGCTGCGTGTAAATTTCCGCCTGATCGTTCCCGGAGAAGCTGACATAGACGATCTGCTCGGGCTGACATTTGGTCAGGCCGATCTCAGCCGCGTATTCCTCGGCGGCAGTCAGATCGATCTTGGCGTCGTATTTGCTCTGAAGCATCAGCTGCTGCTCCTTGAGATTGGCAAGCCTGCTTTCAAGGGCTGAGACATTGCTGCTGGCCTCAAACAGCTGGACATAGCCGAAAATCACAAGGATCATGAGACAGACTACCGTCAGCATACCCGCCAGTGTAAACGGCGCGATGGCCGTTCTGGCCTTGACTCTTCGGTACGGCTGCTCATAGGCCCGCTCGTCCGGCAGCTCGATGGGCAGGGTACGCTCATAGGCGCGGTTATCGTCATACTGGCGGGCAGTCTGATCGTTCCATGCGTAAACATCGTATGCAGCGGCGCCGTTGTCTCTATAAAGATTTCTTCGATTGGGCTGCGCCATAACGGCGGGACTCCTTTCCGGGTTACACGTGCTCTGCTACGCGGAGCTTTGCACTGCGCGAACGGGGATTTTCCTCGACCTCCTCGCGCGTGGCGATGATGGGTTTTTTCGTCAGAATTTTGATCTTCGGCTTATGGCCGCAGACACAGACCGGGAACGACGGCGGGCAGGTGCAGCCCTTTGCCGCGTTCTGAAACACGTTTTTGACGATGCGGTCTTCCAGTGAATGGAACGTAATGACAACCAGACGACCGCCGGGGTTCAGGTGGTCGATGGCGGCCTCCATGCCTTGCCGGACTGCGCCAAGCTCATCGTTGACGGCGATGCGGATGGCCTGAAAGCTGCGCTTGGCCGGATGCTGCTTTTCACGCAGGGCGCTGGGCGGCATGGCCGAGCGGATGATGTCGACCAGCTCCAGCGTTGTCTCGATTGGGTGGTCGGTCCGCACACGTTCGATGGCGGCGGCGATCTGCGGGGCGCAGCGCTCCTCGCCATATTCGTAGAGAATGGATTTTAATTCCTCGCGCGGCCAGTTGTTGACGATCTCATAGGCCGTGAGGGACTGGTCGCGGTCCATGCGCATATCCAGCGGCGCGTCGGCCATATAGGAAAAGCCGCGCTCCGCGTCGTCGAGCTGCGGGGACGAAACGCCCAAGTCGAACAGCATCCCGTCGATCCGGTCGAGTCCCAGCGCGGTAAGGATCGCGCCGACGTTTTCAAAATTATCATGTACCAGCGTCACCTTTTTCGCGTGGCGGTACAGCCGCTTTTTCGCGGCCTCCAGCGCGACCAGATCACGGTCGACGCCGATGAGCCTGCCGGTGGTGAGGCTCCGGCAGATCTCCAGCGAGTGGCCCGCGCCGCCGAGCGTTCCGTCGAGATAGATCCCGTCGGGCTTGATGGCTAGCGCGTCTATGCACTCGTGCAAAAGCACAGATCGATGTGCGAATTCCATCAGAAACCAAGTTCCTCCATCACAGCCGCCAGATTTTCAGGCGTCAGCGTCTGCTGCTCCAGCTCGTCATAGGCTGCGCTGTCCCAGATCTCCGCGTGGCCGCCCTGCCCGATGAACGTGACCTCGCTGGAAAGACCGGCGTATTGGCGCAGCTCAGCCGGAATGAGGAAGCGGCCCTGCTTATCGGGCTCACATTTGGCGGCGTTGGCAAACAGAAAGCGCATTTTTCGTGCCTGTACGATCGGCAGCGCGTTATATTTATCGACAATGGCCTTCCAGCCCGCTTCCGTGTAGACGGACAGGCAGTGGTCGAGGCCCAGTGTTACATAGAAGGTGCTTCCCAGCTCTTCGCGCAGCTTGGACGGCACGAACAGACGTCCTTTTTCGTCAACTGAGTGCTTGTACTTGCCAAACATCCCCTCGTGCCTCCTTTCGCTCCACTTTACTGAAATTTCGCTCCACTTTGCTCCACTTCAATAATATAATACGTTCTGTTTACATAAATTGCAACCCTTTTTTGAAAAAATTTTTCGGGGATTCTTCGACGTTTTTCGTGAAAAATCCCCGAAAGCCGAATTTTTGAACGAATGTTTTAAAAACATCCTTCAGCCGCTTTCACCTGCACGCTCCCCTGCTGCCAGACGGCGCGGAGCGTCCGCACAGACGGGTCGCGCAGCAGCAGCTCCGCCGCCGGGCCTTCGATCCCGGTCTGGAGCCTGCGGCGCAGGCTTCTGGCCCCTCCGGGCTCGTTCGCGCAGAGCGCGCCGAGGCGCTCGGGCAGCTCCGGGGCCGTTTCCAGCGTAACGTTCTGCTTTTGCAGCCGTCCGGCAAGCTCCCGCAGCTGAAGCGCAGCAATTTTCGCAAGATCCTCTGCCGCAAGCGGACGGAAGGAGGCGACGCAGTCGATCCGGCCCAGAAACTCCGGAGAAAACGCCTCCCGCAGGACGGTCTGCGCGCGGACATCCGCGCAGTCGGGTATGAAGCCGAGACCGGGCTTTCCGGTCTGCGGGCCAGTCAGGTTCGAGGTCATGACGACGATGGTGTTCTTGAAGCTGACGGTGCGGCCCATGCTGTCGGTCAGGATCCCGTCGCCGAGCAGCTGCAGAAGGATACCGGTAATATCCCGGTGCGCCTTTTCCAGCTCATCGAACAGTACAACGCAGTATGGACGGCGGCGCACCTTTTCCGTGAGCGTTCCGCCTGCGTCGTAGCCGACATAGCCCGGAGGCGCGCCAAGCAGGCGCGAGACGCTGCTTGGCTCCATGTATTCCGACATATCCACGCGGATGAGCGCGTCCTGACTGCCGTAGACGACCTGCGCAAGCTGTTTACATAATTCTGTTTTTCCGACGCCCGTCGGGCCGATGAGCAGGAAGGACGCGGCGGGGCGTCCGGCGTCGGCAAGGCCTGTCCGGCCGCGCAGAACGGCGGGAGAAACCGCGTCGACGGCTGCCTGCTGGCCGATGATGCGCTCGGAGAGCGTCTGGCGCAGGGACAGCAGCCGTTCACGGTCAGACTGCCGGAGCCTGCCGACGGGGATGCCGGTGCGCTCGGAAACGACGGCGGCGATATCCTGCCGGGTCAGGCTCACGGTGCGCTGGGCGCGGCGGGCGGCAAGCTGGCGGCGCACGAGCGTGCGCAGCTCGTCGCGCAGCTTCGCCGCCTGCTCATACTGCGCGTTCGCCACAGCCTGCTCAAGCTGCTGCTCGAGCTGCTGCTGGCGCTCTGGGGCCTCCG
>HF990566.1:42809-47623 GCA_000432135.1 Firmicutes bacterium CAG:124 | reverse complement strand
TGCTCGCGCTCTGCGGCCCCCGCAGGCCCCGGGCCGCCGAGCCAGACGTGCGCCGCGCCCTCGTCGAGCAGGTCGAGCGCCTTGTCCGGCAGGAAGCGATCTGTCAGATAGCGGCTTGAAAAATCGACGGCGGCCTCGATGGCCTCCTGCGTGATGCGGATGCGGTGGTGTGCCTCCAAGCCTGGACGAAGCGCTTCAAGCATACGGCAGGCCGTCTTGCGGTCCGGTTCGCGGACGATCACGGGGCGGAAGCGGCGTTCAAGCGCGGCGTCCTTCTCAATAAATTTGCGGTATTCCTCCAATGTCGTCGCACCGATCATCTGCAGCTCTCCCCTGCCAAGGGCCGGCTTGAGCAGATTGGCCGCGTCGATCGCGCCCTCGGCGCTGCCTGCGCCGACGATGGTGTGCATTTCGTCGACAAATAGGATGACGCTGCCGCAGCGGCGGATCTCGATCAGGATATCGCGCACGCGCTCTTCAAATTCGCCGCGGTATTTCGTGCCCGCAAGCAGATTCGCCATGTTGAGGCAGTAGAGCTTTTTCCCGCGCAGCGCCTGCGGCACGTCTCCGCAGGCAAGGCGCTGGGCCAGCGCTTCAACGACGGCGGTCTTGCCGACGCCGGGTTCGCCGATGAGCGCGGGGTTATTCTTGCTGCGGCGGCTGAGCACCTGCATGAGCTGGGAAAGCTCCGCCTCGCGGCCGACGACGGGGTCCATCTGCGGTGCCCGGTCGATCATGTTGTCACAGTACAGTTCCAAAAGCTTCAATTCCGATTGTCCTTTCACGTCCTGCGCCGGATGTAGGATGCGCAGGCGGTCATATGTTTCCGAAAATACGCAGTTGCAGTCGACGCCAAGCTCCGAAAGCATTCGCGCCGCCGCATAGGCGTCGTCGCGCATGAGGGAAAGCAGCAGATGCTCCGGCAGGCAGAGGGGCGCTCCAAGGCGGTCCGCCTCGTGCTGTGCGCCGTCAAGCGCTCTTGCAGCAGCTGCGGAAAGGCCCTGCCGTCCGGCTGGCTCCGGCTCCTGCCTCGTCAGCAGCATACAGCGCAGGAGCCTGCCCTCGGCTCCCTGATAGCATAAAATGCGTCCGGTCTGGGAAATGCGTTCCTGCGAGAGTGCAAGCAGCAGATGCTCCGTGCCGGTCTGTGCGCCGCCAAGCTCACGCGCCAGCCGCGACGCGCGGAAGAGCACCCGGTCCAGCGCTGCGGAATACGCCGGTTTTTTCATTCTGATCGCCTCCTGTCGAAGGAGAGTTTCGACGCGGCGGTCAGCGTTTATACGACGCACGCGAAAAAATCCGGGCCGTTCGAGGAATTTACACTTTTTTCATTGCATTTTCAGGAAAGTATGATAGAATGAAGCTACCTTGAAAATGGAGGTGCTTCAAATGGCACACGTAATCAATGACAACTGTGTAAAGTGCGGTGCTTGCGCTGACGCATGTCCCATCGGCTGCATCAGCGAGGGCGAAGACAAGTACGTCATCGACGCTGATCAGTGCGTGGACTGCGGTACCTGCGCTGCAGAATGCCCCAACGACGCGATCTCTGAGGAATAAGCACATAACCAGGAAGGGGGTGCTGCGTGCAGCACCCCCTGTCTTTTTGATTGACTTTTGATTGGAGCGCGTATGGAAGAGCTTCTCTTTGACAGCATCCGGATGAAAATCCCGGACGCACAGTTTCGCATGAGCACGGATTCCATGGTGCTGGCAGATTTCTGCCGGATAAAGTCTGGCAGCCGAGTGCTTGATCTTGGCTGCGGGTGCGGGACGCTGGGGCTTCTGCTGCTGGGCGCGGACGGAACGCTGCACGTGAGCGGCATCGAAATTCAGGAGGCTGCCGCGTGTCAGGCACAGGAAAATGCCGAGGAAAACGGATTTTCCGACCATCTGCACATCGTCTGCGGCGATCTGCGGCAGACACACGCGCAGATCGCGCCCGGAAGCTTTGACTGCGTGCTGTCCAATCCTCCCTACTACCCGCCGGGAAGCGGATATCCCAACCCCCCCCCCTCCCGGCCGGGAAGCGGATATCTGCATGCGCAGGACAGCCTCTGCGCCGCGAGAAGCGAGATCTGCTGTCCGTTTGACGCGCTCTGTGCGGCTGCGGCGCGGGCGCTGCGGTGGGGCGGGCGGTTTTTTCTGGTTCACAAGCCAGAGCGGCTGGTCGATTTGATGACCGGACTGCGCGCGGCGCGGTTGGAGCCAAAGCGCATCCGCTTCGTCCGGCACAGAGCGGAAAACGCCGTGAATCTCGTTTTGATTGAATCCCGCCTCGGCGGAAGGCCGGGGCTGCAATATGTGCCGGATCTGTTTCTTTATGAGCAGACCGGAGAGCTGTCTGCCGAGGGTCGGCGCATCTATCATCTACAGGAGTGAAGCAATATGGCCGGTACTCTATATCTCGTGCCGACGCCCATCGGCAATCTGAATGACATTTCGCCCCGCTGCGCCCGAACGCTGGCGGAGGCTGATTTTATCGCGGCGGAGGACACGCGCGTGAGCCTCAAGCTGCTAAACCATCTGGAGATCAAAAAAAGCCTTGTGAGCTACCATGAGCACAACAAGGCCGAGAGCGGCGGGAAAATCCTCGCGCGGCTGCTGGCGGGCGAAACGTGCGCGCTGGTGACGGACGCTGGCTCCCCCGCCATCTCCGACCCCGGCGAGGACCTGGTTCGGCTGTGCGCGGAAAACGGCGTGACGGTCTGCGCGATTCCGGGGCCGTGCGCGCTGGTGACAGCGCTGAGTATTTCGGGGCTGCCGACTGGCCGGTTTACGTTTGAGGGGTTTCTGTCCGTCAACAAAAAAAGCCGTCAGGAGCACCTGACGGGATTGAAGGACGAAACGCGGACGATGATCTTCTACGAAGCGCCGCACAAGCTGCTGACCACGCTGCGCGATCTGGCAGACGCGTTTGGAGAGGAGCGGAAAATTTCCCTCTGTCGGGAGCTGACGAAGCTGCACGAGGAGGTCCGCCGCATGACGCTGGGCGAGGCGGCGGCCTATTATGAAGAAACCCCGCCGCGCGGCGAGTTCGTGCTCGTTGTGGCTGGCGCGGAGGAAAAGGCGGAGGAAGGCTGCACATTTGAAGCGGCGCTCGATCTGGTCCGCGCACGCATGGCGGAGGGACTTTCCACGAAGGACGCTGTCAAGCAGGTCGCGAAGCTGACGGGGTTTGCGAAGAATCTGCTGTATGATGCGGTGGTGAAATGACGGGAGCTGCAATGTTAGGGACGCATATTTCGGCGCACTTTGAGGGGTGCGATTTGTAGGGGTCGATGCCCACATCGACCCGGCAGAACGCACCCTTTTTGCGGAAATATATGGCAAATTCACAACTTTCCAGCGGGCCGATGTGGGCATCGGCCCCTACAAAACTCTGGCGAATCCGTACTGCCCTGCAAATTTCGAACGCAAGGCGTTTTTACCGCAGTCATTCAAAAGCAGCTGCTATCAAACCTGGTGTACCGTAACAGGCGGCGCGCAGTATAGCGCCCGTAGGGTGAGTTTGTGTGTTCGTAACAACTGAAAATCAGGAACCACCTGAGTCGTACCCGCAGTACGCACCAAACGTAACCAGCGCCCCTTTTCTCCCCCTTCTTTTCCGGCAAGGCGGAAAAGAAGGGGCCGCCGGAGGCATCCCCAGCCTGCAAGTTCGCAGAAATCTATATATGGACAAACGAAAGCGGCGGACACGCGTCCGCCGCTTTGGGTTTATTTTTCGACGATCTCCAGCAGCTCCATGGGACATGCCTTGACGCAGATGCCGCAGGCGGTGCATTTGCTGGAATACGGGACGGCCTCGTCCTTGACGATGAGGCCGAAGGGACACGCTTCGACGCACTTGCCGCAGCCGGTACAGAGTTTGCGGCTGATCATCCAGACACCCTTGGGGTTCTGGGTGATCGCGCCGGAGGGACAGACCTCGGCACACTTGCCGCACTGGACACAGACCATGGGACGGACGTTCTCGCCGCGCTGGACGATCTTCAGAGCGGCCTTATCGGGGTGGAATTCCTTATAGTATGCGTTGGAGCAGGCGCGGACGCACTCCAGACAGGCCATGCACTGCACGCCTTTTTTGATGGACAGCTTTTTCATGAGCGTTCTCCTTCTCATTTTTATCTGTTGTTTATTATACAGCATAAACGAAAACTTTCAATATGCTTGTATCGATTTTTATCGATTCCTGCTCTGTAAAAAACTCACAGCATACCGCGCGCAATGCCTGCAGAAACTAGCCTCAGCGATACGATTCGCAAAAAAGGAGGAATTTCTCATGAAAAAAGGCTTGATCCTGGTGCTGGCCGCGCTGATGCTTGCGGTGTCTCTGACCGCCTGTGCGGCGACGCAGCCGTATTACGACGGCTATTCCAACGTCTCCACGACCCGGAACGGCTATGTCAACGGCACAAACGGCTATGGCGGTATGTATAACGGCACGAACTACAACCCCGGCTACAACGGCGCGGGCTACAGCCAGAGCGGCACGGCAAGCGGCAGAACCGTGACCGGCAGCACGTCCGGCACGGCGATGCGGTAACGAGGTGCGCATATGACAGTACGGGGCTTCTTTCTGACCATGGGCGCAGGCGTCGCAGTCGGCGCGTTGGGCGCGATGATGCTGCCGAAAAACAGCGACGCGTACCGCATGACAAAGCAGGCCGCCAAGGCTATTCAAAACGAGGCGGAAAAGGCTGTGGACGCGATCTCCTCGGCCATGTAAGCGGAAAAGGCTTCCCGGAGACGGGAAGCCTTTTCCTTGTTTTCGGAATGATTGATCAGAACGCTTTTACTGCGGCGGTTTCCGC
>HF990566.1:41890-42792 GCA_000432135.1 Firmicutes bacterium CAG:124 | reverse complement strand
GGCGGTTTCCGCTGCGAGGGCGCTGCGGTACCAGCCGAGATAGCGGTCGAAGCCGGCGGCATCCTCGGGATCGGGAGCAAGCGTCGTGCGCTTGACATCCGCGAAAACCTCTGTTTCCAGATACTGCTCAAGCGTCTGGCCATCCTTTTTCTGCACCAGATAGGACGCAAGCAGAGCCATGCCGTAAGGCCCGCCCTCGCCTGCCGATTCCATGCACGTGACCGGTGCACGGCAGGCGGCGGCCATGTATTTCTGGCCGACGACCGGCGTTTTAAACAGGCCGCCATGACCGGTCAGGGAATCGATCGCAACGTGCTCCTCCGCAAGGATATCCATGCCGAGCTTGAGCGTCGACATGGTCGCGTAAAGCTGGGAGCGCAGGAAATTGGCAAGCGTGAACTGGCTTTCGGGCTTGCGGACGACCATCGGACGGCCCTCGTCCAGATGCGTAACACCCTCGCCCGCCATATAGTTGTAGGTCAGGACGCCAGAGCAGTCGGCATCACCCTCAAGGCTCTTCTGGTAGAGCTTCGTGAACAGCTCGCCAGTCGAAACGTCCGCGCCGAAGAGCTTCGCCGTCTCGCCGAGAAGGCCCACCCATGCGTTCATGTCGTTCGTGCAGTTGTTGCAGTGCACCATGGCGACGGGCTTGCCGCTGGGCGTGGTGACCATATCGATCTCCTGATAGACCTTCGACAGGGGCTTTTCCAGTACGACCATAGCGAAGATGGACGTGCCTGCCGAGACGTTGCCGGTTCTGGGCGCGACGGCGTTCGTCGCCGTCATGCCGGTGCCTGCATCGCCTTCGGGCGGGCAGAACGGGATGCCGGCGGGCAGAAGCCCTTCAAGGAACGTTCTCCCGGCCTGCGTCAGCTTACCTGCGGCCTGTCCGGCCATCAGGA
>HF990566.1:1745-41858 GCA_000432135.1 Firmicutes bacterium CAG:124 | reverse complement strand
TTGGGCAGGACGCTGCGGGCCGTCCACGCGAAGCCGTATTTGGCCAGCAGCGCGTCGAATTTTTCGAGCATCGCCGCGTCATAGTCCAGCGTTTCACTGTCAATGGGGAACATACCGGAGGCTTCTCCCACGCCGAGAACATTTTCGCCCGTGAGCAGATAATGGACATAGCCTGCAAGCGTCGTGATGTGCGCGATATTTTTGACGTGCGCTTCGCCGTTCAGAACGGCCTGATACAGATGCGCAATGGACCAGCGCTGTGGGATGTTGAAGCCGAATTCTGCCGTGAGCTGCTCGGCGGCCTCGCCGGTCATGGTGTTCTGCCAGGTGCGGAACGGTGCCAGCAGGTTCCAGTCCTTGTCGAAGGCCAGATAGCCGTGCATCATGCCGGAAATGCCCATGGCCGAAACAGCGCCGGGCAGTTCGCCGAGGTTGCGGATGGCGGTGCGCAGGCCATCCTGCACATCCTCCATGTGATACGTCCAGACGCCGTTTTCCAGACTGCTTTTCCATGTGTAGTCACCGCTCTTGACGATGCGGTGCTCGCCGTCGATCAGGACGGCCTTGACGCGCGTGGAACCGAATTCAATTCCAAGATAATACTGTTTCATAGCAATCTCCTTGATCGTCGTTTTTGGATTTTCTGTCTCTATCATAACAGCATCTGCCTTTTTTGTCTAGCGGACTGGGGAAAAACAGCGCTTGCTTTTTGGCGGCGGCTCGCGTTATACTGGAGGAAACAGCGAATTGGCGCTGTGAAAGGAGATACAATATGCTGCTGATTCAGAATGCACACATCAAGACGATGGCCGGAGCGGATATTCCGAACGGCTGTCTGCTGGTTGAGGATGGAAAAATCGCCGCAGTCGCGCCGGAAATTGACGCACCCGCAGACGCAAAGGTCATTGACGCACAGGGGCGGCTGCTCACGCCGGGCTGCGTGGAGGCGCACTGCCACATCGGCCTTGACAATCAGGCCATGCGTTGGGAGGGTATGGACTATAACGAGATCGTTGATCCGCTGACGCCGCAGCTGCGTGCCATCGACTCGATCAATCCGCAGGATGAGGCGTTCGGTCTGGCGCTGCGCGGCGGCGTGACGACAGCCTGCACCGGCCCCGGCAGTGCAAACGTCGTCGGCGGCACGTTCGCCATTCTCAAGCTGGCAGGCAAGCGTGTTGACAAGATGGTACTGCGGTCGCCTGCGGCGATGAAATGCGCGTTCGGCGAAAACCCGAAGGGCTGCTACGGACAGGGCAAAAAGCAGAGTCCCATGACGCGTATGGCCGTGGCCGGACTTCTGCGCGAGCTGCTGATGCGCACCATCCGCTACCGCGACGACAAGGCGGCAGGAAAAAATCCGCCGCTGGACGTGAAGCTGGAAGCGATGCTGCCGGTCGTGAACAGAGAAATTCCGATCAAGTGCCACGCGCACCGCGCGGACGATATTCTGACCGCCGTGCGCATCGCGCGGGAGTTTGACCTCAAGCTGACGCTCGACCACTGCACCGACGGTGAGATCATCGCGGACGAGCTGGCCGAGGAGGGCTATCCGGTCTTTGTTGGCCCGTCGCTCGGCGGCAAGAGCAAGGTCGAGCTTCGGAACAAGAGCTTTACGACAGCGGGCGTTCTGTACCGCGCAGGACTGACGGTCAGCATCATCACCGACGCACCGGTCATTCCGCTGCAGCATCTGCCGCTGGCGGCTGGACTTGCGGCTGCTGCAGGACTGCCGATGGAAGAAGCGTGGCGCGCCATTACCATCAATCCGGCGCAGAGTCTCGGCATTTCTGACCGCGTCGGCAGTCTGGAACCGGGCAAGGACGCCGATCTTGTTCTCTGGACGGCAGACCCGCTGACCACCATCGGCGGCGAGGCGTACATGACCATCGTAAACGGCGAGATCGTCTATCAAGCGGAGCGATGATTTCCCCTGCTCTGTAAAACCAACGAAATTCGACCGCAGTTGGCAGGGGCTTGGCTCTTGCCCCTACCAACTCTATTCGGTCCTTTGCTGCTCTCTGCGTGAACCGGACACGCCCAAGTCTTACGCCGAATTTGTTTCTTGACGAATTTGTGTTTTTTGTTATAATAAATTTGATTTTATGCGAAAGGAATGAAACACATGGATTCTGACGACAGCGATTGTCATAGTACATATCTGATCTGTCATCTGTTTTGGGAAGCATATCTGCGCTGCTAGATGCAGGGCGGACGTGCTTTTTTGCGTCTTCACACACGATTTCAGATAACAGAAAAGGAGTTACCGTACATTGTCAACCACTACTTGCATTGTTATAATGACTGTCTGCCTGATCCTCTCCGGCTATTTTTCGGCGACGGAAACGGCTTTTTCCTCTGCAAACACAACGCGGCTCAAGACCCTTGCAGAGAAGGGAAACAAACGGGCGGCACTGGTCTGTAAGCTGCTCGAACGCTATGACCGGCTGTTGTCCACGATCCTGATCGGAAACAATATCGTGAATATCGCCACGGCCTCCATCGGCACCGTGCTGTTCGTCAGGCATTACGGCGACGCAGGCGCCACGATCTCCACCGTCGTCGTCACGGTCGTGGTGCTGATTTTCGGTGAGATCTCTCCGAAGAGCATTGCAAAGGACTGCGCAGAGCAGTGGGCCATGCTGTCCGCGCCGATGCTTCAGATCCTTATTTGGATTTTTACGCCGCTGAACGCAATTTTTTCGTTCTGGAAAAAGCTGCTGGCGAAGGTCTTCCGCCTCAGCTCCGACAACAAAATGTCGCAGGAGGAGCTTCTGATGCTTGTCGACGAAGTGCAGCAGGACGGCAGCATTGATAAAAACGAGGGCGAGCTGCTCAAGAACGCAATCGATTTTTCCGAGCAGCGCGCGGAGGATATTCTGATCCACCGCACTGACTTGGCTGCGCTTCCGATCACGGCGACGAAGGAGGAGGTCGCCGCGCTGTTCACGGAGACGAAATATTCAAGGCTCCTGATCTATCAGGATTCGATCGACAATATTCTCGGCACCATCCACCAGAAAGACTTTTATGTCGGCTGCGGCGTGACGGACAAGCCGCTGCGGGATATTATTCTGCCGCCGGTCTACGCGCTGGAGATGGAGCCCATCAGTCTGCTGCTCAAAAAGCTCCAGCAGGCCAAAACGCACGTCGCCGTCGTGGTCGACGAATACGGCGGCACCTGCGGCATTGTGACGATGGAGGACATTCTGGAAGAACTCGTCGGCGAGATCTGGGATGAGCACGATGAAGAGGAAACGCCGATCAGCAAGGGGTCTGACGGCACGTACCTGGTCGACGCGGAAATGAGCTTTGACGATTTTGCGGACTATTTCGGGCTGAGATCCGACTCGGACATGGCCTCCGTCAGCGGCTGGGTCATGGAGCAGTTTGGCCGGCTCCCCGAGACCGGTGCGTCATTCGATTTTGAAACGCTGCACGTACAGATCACGCGGATCGCAAACCATCATATTGAGCAGATCCGGGTTTCCACGGCCGCAAATGAACCGGCGGGCTCCGGTTCGGAGACTGGAGCTGCGAAGGGCTGAGCTTTGGAAAATTACTCACCGGCGCTGCCTATAATATTTCAGAGTTTCAGATCGTAAATTGATTATAAATTTCCATATTTGAAGGCTCCCCTGCTAACGATAGGGGAGCCTTCGTGTATACGCAGCGTCATATCAGCGGAGCTTATGCCGGAAGAACCAGATCTGGAACGGGAGCGAAACAACGAAGGTCAAAAGGTCTGCGCCGGGCTGGCTCATTTCTACGCCGGGCAGGCCCAGCATACGCGGCAGGATGAGGATGAGCGGCACGTACAGCAGTCCGTTGCGGCAGCTGGCCAGAAGCGTCGCGGCCTGATGGAAGCCGAGGCACTGGTATAGTTGGTTTACATAAGTTGAATATCCCATCAGCGGCATGACGGCGCAGGCATAGAGCAGTGCCTGACGGCCGATGCGCGTGACCTCCGCATCGTCGCGGAAGAAGTGCATGATCTCGTCGGGAAAGAGCGAGATCACAGCCGCACAGACGATGCACACCGCTGTTCCGAGCAGCACGGAAAACCAGAACGCCTGCCGTGTGCGCTTTTTATCGCCCGCGCCGAAATTGTAGCCCGCTACAGGCTGGAACCCCTGCCCGATGCCGATCACGATCGACCGGACGAGCAGATAGACCTTGTTGGAGATCGTCACGGCGGCGACCGCCGCATCGGAATAGACAGCTGCCGCGTTATTTAAAAGCGCAGAGGACAGGCTTGCGAAGCCCTGCCGGCAGATCGTCGGGAAGCCGACGAGCAGAATTTCGCCGTAAAGTCCGGGCCGTTTGCTGATGCAGCGGACGTGGACGCGGACGATGCTCCGCCCGTGGAGGAACAGCCACGCGAGGATGCAGAAGCTGATCAGCTGGCTGAGCGCCGTGGCCAGCGCCGCGCCCGCGATGCCCATGTCGAAGACAAAGATGAACAGCGGGTCGAGCGCGACGTTCAGAAGGCCGCCCGCACAGATGCCGTACATGGAGAGCATCGCCTCGCCCTCGGAGCGCAGCGTGTTGTTCAGCACGAACGACGCGCACATGACAGGCGCGGCCAGCAGAATGATGCGCGCGTAGCTTTCCGAGTACGGGAGGATCGTTTCCGTTGAGCCGAGCAGGCGCATGAGCGGCCGGAGCGTGCAGAGCCCCGCAATGCAGATGAGAAGCCCCACGGCGGCGGCAAAAAAGAACGCGCTGCTTGCGGTGCGGTCGGCCCGCTCGTTGTCGCGGCTGCCGAGACTGCGGCTGATGATCGACCCGCAGCCCATCCCGATGCCGAAGCCGAAGGCCTGAATGATGGACATGAGCGAAAAAACGACGCCGACCGCCGCCGAGGCGCTGGTAGACAGCTTGGAGACGAAATAGGTATCGGCGGTATTATAAAACACGGAAATGAGCTGGGACGCCAGCGTCGGGATGGACAGCGACACGATCAGCTTCGGGATCGGCGTGCACAGCATCCGGTCGCGCTGCTCCTCGCTGGAAATGATATGCGCGGGCATAAAGCGCCTCCTGTTGCGGTTTTTCTACAGTATAACACGGATCTTGATGAATTCCAAGACGTATGAAAACCATTCGATTTACTTAATTCTTTCTTAAATCTGTCTCAAAGGGGTTTCTTTTTGGGTATATTTCTGTTACCATGTGGCAGCATGGAGCAAACCATATCGGAACCAGAAAGGAGTCACGTTTATGACAAAACGTTTGCTTTGCGTCTGCCTTGCGCTCGTTCTGCTGTTCGGCGTTCTTGCCGGGTGCAGCAAAAATGAGGCGCAGACGGCGGACGATACGAAGAAGACAGAACAGAGCGATACCGAGGACAAGACCTCGACGCAGTTCGCGTATCAGGCGCAGTATTTTGATCTGCCGGAGGATATTCAGTGGATCGGCACGAGCTGCGTTACCGGCGACACGCTCTACTTTACCGCAAGTGTCCCGGATGGCGGCAAGGAGACATATACCGATGAAAACGGCGAAGAGATCTCCTATGATACCTATTCCGAGGTCATCTTCCGTTTTGACCTCGACACCGGCGAATGTGTGCAGCTCGACAATTATGTGGCCGAGCCGGTCGTGGAAAACCCGGACATGCCGGATGGCGTGACCATGAATCCCGACGGCAGCATGCAGACCTTCAACAGCAGCACCAGCATCCAGACCATGGCCGCCGGTGCGGACGGCACGCTCTGGCTCTACCGGCAGACGAGCCGCTATGCGGACGACGGCACGGAGGGCGATTCCATCTCCGAGCTTATCCAGCTTGACGCGCACGGCACGCTGCTGCGCACCATCACGCCCGTTTCCGATGAAGAAACGGACGACACGGACAGCTGGCGCTATACCTACATCGATTCCATCCTCTCCGACGACAAGGGCTATGTCTATACCTATGATTATCAGACCGTCAACGTCTACGGTCCGGACGGAAGCTTTGTGTTCAGCAAGTCCGGCGACGAGCTGAATGGTCAGATCTGCCAGCTGTCCGCCAGCGAGGTCGGCATGACGACCTCCTCCGCAGACGGCAAGATGGTCTTCAAGCAGCTTGACCCGGAGACGAAGGACTGGGGCAAGGAAACGCCCGTTTCCTCCCGCGCGTGGAACATCCTCCCCGGCAATGATGTCTATGCCTATTTCTTTATGGATAACGGCAATATCTTTGGCGAACGCAGGGACAACGGCGAGGTCGAGAAGGTCGTCGACTGGGTGGCCTGCGATGTGGACAGCAACAATATCAACAGCGACCAGTTCGGCTTCCTGTCGGATGGGCGCATCGTCGCTGTGACCTATGACTATTCGGACGACGGCCCCAGCAAGCAGCAGATCCTTGTCCTCAACCGCGTGGACGCGGCCTCTGTCACGGCAAAGACGGAGCTGACGCTGGCCTGCCTGTATTTGGATTACAATCTCCGCAGCCAGATCGTAAAATTCAACAAGAGCAATCCGGACTACCGCATCGTCGTCAAGGACTATTCCGAGTATGCGACGGACGACGATTATAATGCCGGTCTGACCAAGCTCAACACGGAGATCATCTCCGGCAATGTGCCTGATATCCTCGTCAACGGCACGGAGCTTCCCATCGGTCAGTATGCCGCCAAGGGACTGCTGGAGGACCTGTGGCCGTATCTCGACGCGGACCCTGAATATTCGCGCGACAAGCTCATGTCGCAGCCGCTGAACGCGGCCCAGACCGACGGCAAACTCTACCGCCTGCCCATCGATTTCGGCGTCACGACCGCAGTTGGCCTCGGCAAGGTCGTGGGCGAGTATACGACATGGACGCTGGCAGACGTCAATGACGCGCTTTCCAAGCTCCCCGAGGGCGCGACGGTCTTCAACAAGTATTACACGCAGGCGGAAATGCTGCAGTACTGCATCGCGATGAACGCGGAGAGCTTCATGAACTGGCAGGATGGCACGTGCAGCTTTGATACCGATGAATTCCGCGCGCTGCTGGAGTTCGTCAAGCCCTTCCCGGCGGAATACGACTGGCAGTCGGATTCGGACGACTATGAAAGCGATTATACGCGCCTGAAAAACGGCAAGCAGCTGCTCTATCCGACGTCGCTTTCCGGCTTCAGCGATCTGTACTATACGTTTGCCGCGCTGAACAACGACATCCGCTTTATCGGCTTCCCGCGCGAGGACGGCTCCAGCGGCAACGCGTTCAACGCCAGCTGCACGCTCTCCATCTCCACGACCTGCAAGGACAAGTCCGGCGCGTGGGCCTTCATCCGCTCGACGCTCTCCGACGACTATCAGGAAAGTATTTGGAATTACCCCATTGTGAAATCGGTCTTTGAGGCAAAGGCGCAGGAGGCCATGACGCAGGAATACGAGACGGATGCCGACGGCAACCAGATCCTTGACGATGACGGCAACCCCATCCCCATCTCCAGCGGCGGCATGAGCTACGGCAACGAGCCGATGATCGAGCTGTACGCCGTCACGCAGGAGCAGTATGACGCCGTGCTGGCCCTCATCGATTCCACAACGACCTTCGTGGACTATGACCAGAACGTGCTGGACATCATTTCTGACGAAGCCGCAGGCTATTTTGCGGGCAGCAAGACCGTGGAAGAAGCCTCCAAGCTCATCCAGAGCCGCGTCAGCCTCTACATTCAGGAACAGAAATAACCAACTTCTCCAAAACCGCCGGACGCGTTCCGGCGGTTTTTTCGTGCCTGCGGCTTTCTTTTGGGCGCACGGCATGATAAAATGAGAAAAAACAGAAAGGGAGGCGGGCATATGCTGGAGCTTTTGCACGGGCCGGACAGGACGGCGAATTCCATGGAGCTGCTGGCCCGGATCTGTGAGAACGCGACGCACGGCGTTGCCGGGCAGATTCTGATCGTTCCGGAGCAGTATTCGCATGAAACGGAGCGTGCGCTGTGCGAGCGCGGCGGCGATACGATCAGCCGGTATGCCGAGGTTCTGAGCTTTACGCGGCTGGCATCGCGGGTCTTTTCCGTCTGCGGCGGCGTGTGCGAAGAATATCTGGACGAGAACGGGCGCATTCTGACGCTCTATCTCGCCGCGCAGCAGGTGCGCGAGCAGCTGAAATTTTATGCCGCCGTGATGACAAGGCCGGATTTTTTGAAGCAGCTCGGCGCGCTCATGGAGGAGCTTCTGACCTCCTGCGTCACGCCGGATGCACTGCATACAGCCGCCGCACGGCTTGAGGGGCGCCTGGCGCAGAAGGTCACAGAGCTGGCGCTGTTATATGAAAGCTATCTGTCCGTCTGCAAAACAGGACGCGGCGATCCTGTCACGCGGCAGACGCGCCTGTGCGAGCTGCTGGACGAGACGGAGTTTCTGGACGGGCGGGAGGTTTTCCTCGACGGCTTCTCCGATTTTACCGCCTTACAGATGCAGATCATCAGTGCAATTCTTGCGCACGCGAAAAATGTGCGCGTCGCACTCCTCACCTCCGGCGGGCAGTACGCCGCCTGTCAGACCGGAAATGAAACGGAAAAGCAGCTCCGGCAGCTGGCGGCCCGGCAGGGTATCGAGACTGTCCGTCGGAGCATCCCGGCGCGCGAGCACCGCGTGCCGGATGTGCAGCTTTGGCTGAACGGCCTGTTTTTCGGCGGCAGCGGCTCAGGAGAAGCGCCGCAGAACGTCAGTCTCGTCCATGCAGGCTCACAGCAGGCGGCCTGCGCCTATGCCGCGCGCACGGTGCGCAGCGGCGTGCTGTCGGGTCTTCGTTACCGCGATTTTACCGTCTGCATGACGGACGAGGCCGCGTACCGGCTTCCCATGCAGACGCTCTTCTCGCGCGCAGGAATTCCGGTCTACTGCGCGTCCAGTGCGCCTGTCGCGCAGAACCCGCTGATCGTGGCGCTGCTGTCCGCGATGCAGGCTGTTCTGCGGTATGAGCCGGGTCCTGTACTGGCGTTTTTAAAGTCGGAGTTCTCGCCGCTCTGCGAGGCGGACTGCGATACGCTGGAGCACTATGCCTATTACTGGGGCATTCGCGGCTCCGCGTGGGAAAAGCCGTGGCAGCTGCACCCGTGCGGGCTTGGTCAGCCCATGGAGCCGGAGGATGAGGCCGCGCTGCAGGCGCTGAACGCCCTGCGCGAACAGGCTGTGGCCCCGCTGCGCACGCTCCGGCTGGCATTGGCAAAGGCACGGACGGTAGACGAGCAGGTGCGCGCCATCGCTGCACTGCTGGAAACGCTCGACGCTGCCGGAAGGCTTCAGACGCAGCAAGATGCGCTCGAACAGGCCGGGCAGGCCCAGCGCGCGCAGGAATGCGGCCAGCTCTACGAGGCGCTCATTTCCGCGCTTGAGCAGATGGATCAGGTTCTGGGCGCGGCAAGCCTTGAAACGGAGCTGTTTGTGCAGCTGTTTTCCATGCTGCTGCACAATACTTCGGTCGGTTCCATTCCCTCCGTCTGCGATGCTGTCCAGCTTACGACGCTGCCCATGCTCCGCCACCGCCGCACCCGCGTTCTGCTGGTGCTCGGCGCGAATGACGGACTGCTGCCTGCGTTTTCCGATCCCGGCGGGCTGCTTGCCGACCCGGAGCGGCAGAAGCTCCGCAGTCTCGGCGTGGAACTCAGTCCGGGGCGCAGCGCGTCCTCTGACCGCGAAATGAGCTGGGTCTGCGCGGCGCTGAGCGCGGCGGAGCAGCGGGTATGCCTTGTGACCGATGCGGCGCAGCCGTCGTTTTTGTACAGCCGCACAGCATCGCTGTTTCCGGCTTTGCAGCCGGCTGCGGCAGAGGACTTCCCCTTCCTGCCGGACTGCGCCGCAGCTGCGGGCGCGGCCCTGCAGCAGAGCGCGCTGCCCGACTGGCTGCCGGAGGCGGTTCAAAAGGAGGCGCGGACGCTATCGCAGCGCTGCGCGTATTCCTTCGCCTCCATGCGGCCAGAGGCGGTGCGTGCGCTCTACGGCAGGACGATCCCGCTTTCCGCGTCGAAGATCGACCGGTTCGCGGGCTGCCGGTACGCGTTTTTCCTGCAATACGGCCTGCGCGCCGCGCCATGGAAGCAGGCAGAATTCGACGCGCCGCTGTTCGGCTCGTTCGTGCACGATGTATTGGAGCACGTCGTCCGCGAGGCGCAGGAGCAGGGCGGCTTCGCCGCCATGACGGACGGAGAAATTTCCGCGCTGACAGAGCGCTGCATGGATAACTGCATGAAGACCTATCTCCCGCAGGGGCAGGCCGCCGCGAGCCGCGAGAGCTATCTTTCCGCACGCAACCGGCAGGAGGCTGCCGCCGTCGTGATGGACGTGGCGCGGGAGCTTCGGCTGTCGCAGTTCGCGCCTGCGGCGGAGGAGCTTCGGTTCGCGCCCGGCGGACCGCTGCCGCCGATCGAGTACCGCGCAAAGACCGGCTCCGGGCTTCTAACCGGGCAGATCGACCGCGTGGACACCTATGAGGCGGACGGACGGCGCTATTTCCGTATCATCGATTACAAGACCGGCCATAAGGATTTTGATTATGCAGAGCTGCTGTACGGGAAGAACCTGCAGATGCTTCTGTATCTGTTCGCGCTGGAATCGTATCAGAGGCGGGCGGGAACGCCCATGCAGCCAGCCGGAGTGCTCTATGTTCCGGGCCGGTGCGACATGGTCAAGCTCAAGCCGGGTGAGGACCCTGCGCAGGCCGATGCCGAACGGCAGAAGGATCTGCGCCGCAAGGGGCTGCTTCTGAACGACGAAGCGGTCCTGCACGCGATGGAAGCGTATGAGAAAAAGCCGCAGTACCTGCCCTTCGCGCCCGGCCCGGACGGGCTGATTGGCGATCTCGCCTCTCCTGCCCAGCTGGCGGAGCTGGAGCGCTTTGTGAACGGACAGGTCGAGGCGATGATCGACGAAATTCTCTCCGGCGCGACCGCGCCGAACCCCATTGACCGCGGCCCGTCGGATTCCGAATGTAAATACTGTGATTTTTCATCGGCCTGCCACAAGGACGTCTGCGGCGTGAACGCACGGCGGTTCGCCTCCGTTACGCCGGAGGAATTCTGGCAGGCGCTTGAAAGGAGGCTGGAGCATGGCTGAGATCCGCGCAACGCCGCAGCAGCGGGCTGCGGCGGAGGATCGGGGCGGCGCGCTGCTCGTTGCGGCGGCGGCAGGCTCCGGAAAGACGAAGGTTCTGGTCGACCGGTTGATGGGCTATCTGACCGACCCCACAGACCCCGCCGACCTCGATGAATTTCTGATCATTACATACACAAGAGCCGCCGCATCTGAGCTGCGCGGCAAGATCGCCGCGCGCATCGCCGAGGCGCTTGCCGGCACGCCGAACGACCGGCATTTGCAGCGGCAGCTGACGCGCGTGTATCTCGCGCAGATCTCGACGGTGCACAGCTTCTGTCAGGCCGTCCTGCGGCAGTATGCGGCAGAGGCGAATCTGCCTGCCGATTTCCGCGTGGCGGACGAGCAGCAGGCGGCGGCTCTGCGTGCGCAGACGCTTCGGGACGTGCTCTCCGAGCTGTATGCGAAGCTTGACGACGAGCCGGATTTCGCCGCCATGATCGACACGCTCGGCTATGGACGTGACGACCGGCGGCTGTTGGAGCTGGCCGAGCGCAGCTATGAAGTCATGCGCTGCAAGGTCGACCCCGAAGCATGGATGGCGGACTGCCTGCGCGCGTATGCGCTGCCGGAGGGGACTCCGGCGGAGCAGACGCTCTGGGGCGCGTATTATCTCAAGGCGCGCAGGGACGCGCTCGAAAGCGCGGACGCCATGCTTGCGCAGGCAGAAGCGCTCTGCCGCGCGTACGCGGCTCTGGAGCAAAAATGCCTGCCGCTGCTGCAAAAAAACCGCGAAACCGTCCATGCGCTCATGGCGGAGACGACTTGGGACGGCTGTGTGGAGGCGGGGCTCCCCTCCTTCGGCGTGATGCGGATGCCGAAGGACGCGGAAAACGCGGAGCAGGTCAAGACACTGCGCGACGAGGCAAAGCAGCTGCTCAAGACCGTGCAGAGCTATTTTTACGCGCCGTCGGAACGGGTCGTAGACGACCTTCGCAGGACCCTCCCGGCGCTGCGGGGGCTTCTGACGCTGCTGCGGCGCTTTGACGAACGGTTCACGCAGGAAAAGCGCCGCCGTCATCTGCTCGATTTTTCCGATCTGGAGCACTGCATGATCGGGCTTCTGACGAAAAAGGGCTCCGGCAGGCCGACAGAGGCCGCGAAAAGCCTTGCGCAGAGCTACCGCGAGATTCTGATCGACGAATATCAGGATTCCAACGCCGTGCAGGAGCGCATTTTTCAGGTTGTCAGCCGCGACGGAAAAAATCTGTTCATGGTCGGCGACGTCAAGCAGTCGATCTACCGGTTCCGGCTGGCCGATCCGACGATCTTCCTTTCCAAATACGACGCCTATCCGCCGCTCGGCACACAGGCCCCCGGCGAGCCGCGCAAGCTGCTGCTGTCGCAGAATTTCCGTTCCCGCGCCGAAATTCTGGAAGCGGCCAACGACGTGTTTTCGCTTGTGATGAAAAAAGAGGCCGGGGAGCTGGACTACACGCAGGACGAAGCACTCGTCCCCGGCGCGCAGTTCCCGGACTCGCCCGGCCCGAAGGTCGAGCTGCACTGCCTGAATTATCTCGCATCGGAAGAAGAAAGCGGTGACAAGACGGGCGCGGAGGCGGAATTCGTCGCTGCGCGTATTGAGCGGCTCCTGCGCGAGGCCTCCGTCACGGAAAACGGCGCGCTGCGCCCGGCGAAGCCGTCTGATATCGTGATCCTGATGCGCTCGCCCGGCATGATCGCCGGGGTGTATCAGGCGGCGCTGCAACGGCGCGGCATCGCCTGCGACGTGGGCGGGGACGGCGATCTGATGCAGACAGCGGAAATTGAGATTTTATTCCAGCTTCTGCAAATTATCGATAACCCGCACCGGGATATTCCGCTGGCTGCGGCCATGGCAAGCCCCGTCTTCGGCTTTACGCCAGAGGAGCTGGCGCTGCTTCGCGCGCAGGCGCAAAAGGCAGACCTTTACGACTGCCTGTGCGCCTGCCGGGAGCCGTCTGAAAAGCTGTGCGCGTTTTTGTCCTGGCTTTCCCGTATGCGCGAGGAAAGCCGCAGGACGCCGCTGCCGGAACTGCTGAACACCGTCGTGCAGTCCTCCGGGCTGGAAATGGTCTTTGCCGCTCTGCCGGACGGCGAACGGCGGCGCGGCAGTCTGGCTGCATTTGCGTCGTTCGTGACGGCTGGCGCACAGACAGAGCTTCGCAGCCTGTCTGAGCTTGTGCAGCTGCTGCTTCAAATGCAGCAGCGCGGCGCAAGACTTCCCGCGCAGGACGCGCCCGCCCGGTCAGACGCCGTGCGCATCATGTCCATCCACAAATCCAAGGGACTGGAATTCCCTATCGTCATTCTGGCCGATCTGGCGCGGAAGATGAACATGCAGGACAATGCTGCCGCTGTTCTGACGGACGAGGAGCTTCTGATCGGCGGCAATGTCGTCGACCTTGCAAGCCGATCGTATTACCATGGGCTTGCGCGCAGAGCCATCATCGACCGCAAGACGGCACAGACCGTCTCTGAGGAGCTGCGTGTTCTCTATGTCGCCATGACCCGCGCGAAGGAGCAGCTGATCATGACGAGCTGCGCGGCACATTACGGCTCGCGCCTGAAAAAGCTGCTTTTGCGGCTGTCCGACCCGCTGGGGCCGTGGGTGAGCGCGGCGGTGCGTCAGCCGGACGAATGGATCTTGCTAGCAGCGCTGTGCCGCACGGAGTCCGGCGCGCTGTTCGCCGAATGCGGCCCGTGCGCATACAGCCGGGTACGCCAGTACCCGTGGCTGGTCACGCTGCAGGACGTCTCCCCTGCCGCTCCCGCTGCACGCGGGGCACAGGCGGAAGCGCCGCGCGCAGCACAGCCGCTCGACCGGGAGCAGGTTCTGGAAAGCGTGGGCTTCCGGTACGCGCACGAGGCGGCGACACGGCTGCCGTCCAAGTTGACGGCCACGCAGCTGAAGGGGCGCGGACTTGATCTGGAAGCGGCGGAGGAAACGCCCGCACAGCCGGAGTCTGCCAGAAAGCCATGGCGGACGCCGCAGTTTTTGCAGGACAGGCCGCTGACAGGCCGCGAGAAAGGAAACGCGACGCACCTTTTCATGCAGTTCGTCCACTACGAGGCCTGCACGACGCGCGATGGCATCCAGCAGGAGCTTGCGCGGCTGCAAACGGAAAAATTTCTGACGGCCCGGCAGGCCGAGGCGGTAGACGCGGAGAAAATTCTGGCGCTGTTTTCCTCGGAGCTTGGAAAGCGGATTTTGAACGCGAAGAACCTGCGCCGCGAGTTCAAATTCTCCATTCTGACCGACGCCGGCGCGTATGACCCAGAGGCTGCCGGGGAACAGGTCATGCTGCAGGGCGTCGTCGACTGCTTCTGGCAGGAGGCAGACGGGATCGTCATCCTTGATTTCAAAACTGACTACATTGACGGCGATTTACAGCTGAAGGCCGCGCGCTACGCGCCGCAGCTGCAGGCCTATGCGCGGGCGCTTTCGCTCATTTATGGGCTTTCTGTCAGGAAATGCATCCTTTATTTCTTCTCCGCGGGGAAGGCCGTGGAGATTGACCCGGAATAATATAAAAAAGCCTCCTCCTGCCGCGCCCTGTGCGGTAAGAGGAGGCCGTTTTTTCACTTATGTCAACCGAGTGCGCCAACGTATGTGTAATTCTGGCTCGGTTCCGGTGTGGGGATGTCTGTCTGCACGATGGTCATGTTCTCCGCGATTTTTTCTGTAAGCTCCCAATCGCCATTCAGAAATACCACACAAAGCTTTTCGGGGTCATAGAGTAGGAGATAGTGATACGTAACATCGGCGTTGGTTTCGTGCGAGGCCTCGATCCAGCTTGCGTACAGCCCGTTGATCATCCCCTCCTTCGTGATTTGCGGATCGTTCCCGATAACCAGCAGATCACAGCCTGCGATCTCATTTGCGGACAGGCACGTAGCCGAAAAAGATGTGCCGGTGCTTTTGCTCCATGTATCATAGATGCAGTCTTCCATCTGCTGCTTCTGGCTGTCGGAGATCCCCTCCAGCTGCTCCGGATTCCGGTAGGAAACAGAGCCATAAAGCGTCGAGGTGTTGTCCGGAGGCGGCAGGACCGGCAGCCAATCAAACTTCATACCGCAGTAGGTGCCTGTCGTCCGGCCCTCCGTGTCGACGCGGATGATCGCGTCATGGGAAAAATCATAGGAATACGGATTCGGCGTACCGTCTAAACGGATGACCACGCCCTCGGCGTGATAGGTGCCTTCCTCATTGGAAACAGATGCGTAGTGCAGAATCGCGGCTGCACCGCACAGGACTGCGACCGCCGCTGCGGCAGCTGCCGCGATGCGCACCACGCGCCTGCGGCTGCGCTTTTTCGCATCCTGCCGCGCAAGCTGCAATGCACCGCTCAGGATTTTGGCCTGCCTCTCGTCCGAAATTGCATCGACCGGAAACTCCGGCAGATCGGCAGACTGCAGAATCATATCAATGTTATTCATATACAAACCCTCCCCGGCATAACTCGTTTTTGATGGCTTCCCGGCTGCGTACCAGCCGCATACGCACCGCGGAAGGGGTCAGCCCCAGCACGGCGGCGATTTCCGGCGCGGTCTGGCACAGGTCGTAAAACCGCCGGATGATCTCGCGGTCAACCTCTGACAGCAGCGCGACCGCCTCGCGCAGCTGCCGCGCCTGTTCCTTTTTGACAGTCTCCTCGAGAAGAAAATCGTCCGTCCCGGCCAGCTCTTCGTCCAGCGGCATATCCATACGCGCCCTTCGCAGCCGGTCGACGGTCTTGTTTCGCGCAACGCTCCCAAGCCACGCGCGGATGCTCCCGGCCTTGACTGTCCGGCAGGACTGCCAGAGCGCGAAAAATGTGCTTGAAGCAAGCTCGTCCTCGTCCTCCGGAGAAAGAAGCCCGCGGCTCCGGTTGTGAATGACCGTCACGACATAGGCGCTGAAGCGCGCGATCACCGCCGCAAGCGCCTGCTCGTCTCCGCGCCGCAGGCGGGAAAGCAGCTGTTGTTCGTCCATACAGGTTCCTCCATGTTTCGTATTGTCAGCTGACACCTATATAGTCGCGGAAGGGGGCGGAAGTGTAACAGCTGCTGACCAGCCCTTGTCAGCTGAGGCGATACTCAAAAAAACGCTCCGTGCGTCTGCACGGAGCGTTTTTTGTCTTATGAACCGGGAAGGGATCAATAGAACTTCTTTCTGTTCTTGCGAGCAGCTTCAGACTTCTGCTTACGCTTCAGGCTGGGGCTGACGTAGTGCTCTCTCTTCTTGACCTCGGCGATGACGCCGGCCTTGGCGCAGCTGCGCTTGAACCGCTTGAGAGCATTCTCCAGGGACTCGCCTTCCTTGACGCGAACTTCAGACATTGTTTTCCCTCCCTCCGATGCAGCCGGCTATTTCCAGGCTGCTTTCAGGGCCAACATAATTGGCTTGATTATTATAGTGAACAAGCCGAATCTTGTCAAGTGTTTTTTTCGACTGTCTGTCAAAATCCAAGAAATCTTTTACTTTACGATCAGATTCACGAGCTTGTTCCTGACCAGAATGACCTTCACGATGCTCTTGCCGTCGATGGCGCGGGCGACCTTTTCGTTCTGCTTTGCCGTTTCAACGACAAAGTCCTGCTCAGAGTCGACGGGGACGTTGATCGTGCCCTTGAGCTTGCCGAGCACCTGCACGGCCATCTCGACATGGGACGCGACGGTCTTGCTCTCGTCATACTCCGGCCACGGCTGCTGCATGGCCATCGTGCCGGTCTTGGCCGCCTCGCCGGTCAGCTCCCACATCTCCTCGACCATGTGCGGTGCAAACGGGCTGAGCATGAGCATGAGCATCTTCAGATCGCCCTTCGTCAGACCGTTGGCGTAGAACTCGTTCACCATGGTCATGAGGGCGGCGATGGCGGTGTTCATTTTCAGCTCGTCGATATCCTGCGTGACCTTGCGGATGGTCTTGTGGATGATGGCTTCGTTTTTCTCGCTGAGCGCCTCGGAGTCCTTCGCCATGTCCATCAGGTTCCAGCAGCGGTCAAGGAAGCGCTTCGAGCCCTTGACAGCCTCGTCGGACCACGTCGCGACCTTTTCAAAGTCGCCGATGAACATGATATACAGACGCATGGTGTCCGCGCCGTAGGCCTTGACGACGTCGTCGGGGTTGACGACGTTGCCGAGGGACTTGGACATCTTAACTGCCGGGCGCAGCGCCTGGTTGCCGTATTTTTCGATCAGAGCCTGCTTTTCTTCCTCCGTGGAGACGTTGCCGACGTAATGCGGGTTCTGGCCGAGGATCATGCCGTGGCTCGTGCGCTTGGCATACGGCTCCTTTGTGTGGACGACGCCGATATCATAGAGGAACTTGTGCCAGAAGCGGGAATACAGCAGATGCAGCGTCGTGTGCTCCATACCGCCGTTGTACCAGTCGACGGGGCCCCAATAGGCTTCGGCCTCTTTGGAGACGGGGGCATTCGCGTCATGCGGGTCCATATAGCGCAGATAGTACCAGCTGGAGCCTGCCCACTGGGGCATGGTGTCCGTCTCGCGCTTGGCCGGGCCGCCGCAGCACGGGCAGGTGGTGTTGACCCAGTCGGTCATCTTGGACAGGGGGCTTTCGCCGTCGTCGGTCGGCTCATAGCTTTCGACCTGCGGCAGAACAACGGGCAGCTGATCCTCAGGAACCGGCACCCAGCCGCACTTCGGGCAGGAGATCATCGGGATCGGCTCACCCCAGTAGCGCTGGCGGGAGAAGACCCAGTCGCGGAGCTTATAATTGACCTTCTCATGGCCCCAGCCCTGCTCGATGGCATACTGCTTCATGGCGGGGATGGCCTCCTTGACGGTCATGCCGTTGAGGAAGCCGGAGTTGACCATGATGCCGGTATCGTCCTTGAGCGTAAACGCGCTCTTGGTGATATCGCCGCCCTTGACGACCTCGACGATGGGCAGGCCGAACTTCGTTGCAAAGTCCCAGTCTCTCTGATCGTGGCCCGGCACGCCCATGACAATGCCCGTGCCGTAGCTCATAAGAACATAATCGGAGACGAACATCGGCACGGCCTTGCCGGTCGCGGGGTTCGTGACCTCGATGCCCTCGAGGCGCACGCCGGTCTTGTCCTTGTTAAGCTCGCCGCGCTCAAAATCGGACTTGCGGGCGGCAGCCTGCTTGTAGGCCTCCACGTCGGCCCAGTTGGCAATGCGGTCCTTCCACTTGTTCAGCAGCGGATGCTCCGGGGAAATGACCGTATACGTCACGCCGAAGAGCGTATCGACGCGGGTGGTATAGACAGTGATATCGTCTTCGGTGTTGGTCTTGAACGTGACCTCCGTGCCGGTGGAGCGGCCGATCCAGTTTTTCTGCTGGGTCTTGACGCGCTCGATATAATCCAGACCCTCAAGATCCAGATCGTCGGCCAGACGGTCTGCGTATTTCGTGATGCGCAGCATCCACTGGCTCTTTTCCTTGCGGACGACCGGCGCGCCGCAGCGCTCGCACACGCCCTCGACGACCTCTTCGTTGGCAAGCACGCACTTGCAGCTCGTACACCAGTTGACGGGCATGGTGGTCTTGTAGGCGAGGCCATGCTTGTACATCTGCAGGAAGATCCACTGCGTCCAGCGGTAATAATTCGGGTCGGTCGTGTCGACGACGCGGTCCCAATCAAAGCCGTAGCCGAGCATCTTGAGCTGGCGGGTGAAATTCTCGATGTTTTTCTTCGTGACGATGGCGGGATGGATGTGGTTTTTGATGGCGAAGTTTTCCGTCGGCAGGCCAAAGGCGTCAAAGCCGATGGGATTCAGGACATTGTAGCCCTGCATACGCTTTTTGCGGCAGATGATATCCATGGCTGTAAACGGACGCGGATGGCCGACATGAAGACCGGCAGCGGAGGGGTATGGGAACTCGATCAGGCCGTAAAACTTTGGCTTTTTGTCCCCAGTGACGGCGGCATAGGGCTTCTCCTGCTCCCATTTTTCCTGCCATTTCTTCTCAATGGCTGCAAAATCGTATTTCATAACAAGCTCCTTTGTCTCGTAATTTTTTTCATGATAAAACGCCCCTGACCATACGGTCAGGGGCGTAAAATACGCGGTACCACCCTGATTCAGCTGTTTTTTCAAGCAGCCCTCAAGCGGCCTTTAACGCGGCCATGCGTCCGTCCTTACTGCCTTCGGGGCGGCGGCTCAGGGGTGAGAGACGTCCGGTTGATTTTCCCGGCTCACACCAGCCGCCGGGTCCCTGAAAAAAATCGCGCGGGGCATTCCCCTTCTCTGCCTTTTACCGGGTCATTGTACGTTTTTTTGCGCCGTTTGTCAAGCGTTTTCGCCCAAAACGGCAGCCAGATTCACCTGATGTCCGTCCTGCCAGAGGCGTTCGAGGTCATAGAACTTTCTGGCCTCCGCCGTAAAGACGTGCACAACAAGGCTGCCGAAGTCCATGAGCACCCACGTGCCGCCGCGATGGCCCTCGCGGGAGAGCATCGGCTCGCCCGCGGCCCTCGGGGGAGAGCATCGGCTCGCCCGCCTCGTCCATGGCCTCTTCGACTGCGTCGCAGAGCGTCTTGACGTGGGTAGAGCTGGTGGCGGTGCAGATTAGAAAAAAGTCGGCGAGGGTCGAAATGTCGGTGATGCCGATGAGGCGGATGTCCTCACCCATTTTGGCGTCGAGCGCCTTTGCCGCAAGCGCGGCCACTTCTTTTGCACTGAGCATGGTTTTTATGTTCCTTTCTGATCTGTATCGGGTTCTTCCCAGACCGTACCGTCCGGGAAGGGGTCTTCTGTAGGCTCGGATGCGCCGGGTTCCTGCGGCTCATCCGGATCTCCCGGCTCTTCCGGGGCATCCTGCGGCTCGTCCGGCTCGTCTGGTTCTTCCGGTTCCGGGTCAGGCTGCTTCTGATAGGCATACGCCTGTTCGGGCGTGACGACATTCAGCGTGCCGGAGGCGATCGGCGCGTCATAGGGATTGAAGCAGGCGTTGACTGTTTCCAGCAGCCGTCCGGCGTAGAGGGGATAATAGGCCGCGCCGTTTATCATCGCGCCCTCGCCCTCCGCGGTGCAGCACTGCATGGTATCAAAATCGCAGGCCAGCAGCTCCTTGCCGAACCAGACCATATTGCCGGTTGTGAGGCTCGTGGTGACATATTCGGCAAAAATATCTGCAAACTCCCCGATTTTTGTCAGGCTGCTGACGGACAGGCACTGCTTTGCCAGCGCCTTCAAAAACTGCTGCTGTACCTGCGTGCGCTGGATATCCTGCGTGGCGTAGCCCTTGCGGAAGCGGACAAGCTCCATAGCCTTTTCGCCGTCCAGATGCTGCGGCCCCTTCTTCAGGTGGATATACAGATCCTGCGACGCATCCTCATAGTCCATGTCCTGCGGCACGTCAAAGTCGACGCCGCCGACAAGGTCAACGGTCTTCTTGAACGCCTCCAGATCGACGAGCACATAGCCGTCGACCGGAAAGCCGAGCAGGCTGTGCAGGCGCGAGGCAAGCCGTTCCATGCCGTCTGTACCGCCGCCCGCGTAAACCGAGTTGATCTTCATAAGTCCCCCGCCCCCGGTCGCGACCGGGGTATCGCGCGGGATAGACAGAAGCGCGACCGTGTGCGTGTTCGCATCCAGATGGGCGACGATGATGGTGTCGGTGCGATAACCATCGCCGTCGGTGCCGCAGATGAGAATGTTATACACGCCGTCGCGCAGCGCCTTGGGCTGCTCGGTGGGCACGTCCTCCTCCGGCTGCTGCTCCGGCTCAAGCTCCTGCGGTGTGACTGGAACGGCGGACGGCTCCGGCGCTTCTTCCTCGGCGGGAGGCTCCGGCTCCGGCTCGGAGAGCGCCGGACGCTCCACCGGCTTCACCAGCAGCTTCCACGCCGCAAACGCGCTTCCGGCGACTGCCAGCACGATCACCGCCGCGATCAGCGCCGTGCGTGTACCGCGCGACAGCGCGGACTTTTTTGTATGCGCCGCACGGCGGCGATTGCCAAATAGTTTCATTCAGGGTTCCTTTCGGGTTTGGATGAGCCAGTCTCTGGCCGCAAGGGAATCGGCGCAGGCGGGCTGACCCTTTTGGGCAAGCTGCTCCAGCGTCATGTCGATGCCGAGCAGCACGCCCTCGTCCAGATCGCGCCAGACAGCCTCCCGCAGGCGGTCAACGCCCGGAAAATCGCGGTTCGGCTCCATATAATCCGCAATGTAGATGATCTTTTCCAGCAGGGTCATATGCGCTCTGCCGGTCGTATGATAGTCGATGGCGGAGACGACGGCATTGTTCTCACCGAAAATACGTGCGGCAGCCGCCGCGCCGGTCTTGGCGTGGAGCAGCTTCGCCTGCGCGTATTCGAACGGCGATACCGGCAGCTTCCAATGATCGACCAGCTTTTGCTGCTGCGCAGGAGAGAGCGCCTTGGTGATATCGTGCAGGATCCCGGCGCGGGCAGCATCCGTCTCGTCCGCGCCGTATTTTCTTGCCAGCAGCACGGCGGTATCGGACACGCCCTGCGCGTGGGCGCGGCGCTTTTCCTTGTGCAGAGAAAGGCTGACGCGGCGCAGATCCGCAAACGGCAGCGCGTGATATGCGCCGCCCACGCCGTAGAGCCTCTCCCGTTCGATCATGGCCAGCACGTCCGGGTGCAGGACCTCGTCCGCAATGCCGAAAAACAGGAGCCGACGGGCCTCGGTCGACGAAATTTCCAGACAGTCGTTCTGCAGAACGATGGGCCGGACGCCGAATACGGCCTCCATTTTTTCCTGCTGGGCCAGCAGCTGCGCAGAAAGCGCTGCATCGGCACGCACGCGGGCCATGCAGACGGGCACGGCCAGCGCTGCAATGGCCTCCGGCTCGCGCCACTGGAAAAAGGACAGGAACATATCGGTTCCCATCAGCAGATACAGCTCATCCTGCGGATAGCTTTCCCGCAGTTCGCGCAGCGTATCCACGGTATAGCTCGGGCCGGGCCGGTCAAGCTCGATGCGGCTGACCTCCATGCCGGTTTCTCCAGCTATGGCAAGCTGCGTGAGCGCGAGGCGCGTTTCGCCGTCCGGCGAGCCTTCGGCCACGGCCTTGTGCGGCGGGATGGCTGCGGGGATCAAGAGAATTTTGTCCAGTCCCAGCAGCTGCCGCGCCTTACGCGCGGCGAAAATATGCCCCAGATGCGGCGGATTGAAGCTGCCGCCGTAAATGCCGATCCTTGCCATGCTGCGCCCCTCCCCTGTCGGTGTTCTTTTTTACTGCTCTTCCTTCTGCTGGCGGCTGCGCTCGATGGCAGCGGAGACTGCCTTATCGTGGAAGTACTGCTTGCGCTGCTTCCGCTGCTGCTCGGCTGCCTGCTTGCGGGCGCGAAGCCCGGCCTTGACGGGGTTATAGTTGCCGGAGACTTTTTTGGCCGGCTTTTTCGCGGCGGCCTTTTTCTTCTCCTGCTCCACCTTTTCGGACTTGCGCCAGATCACAAACTTTGTGCCGACGCAGGCGACGCCCTCGGCGCCCAGCGCCTCGCAGATGGCGTCAGAGGCCTCGCGGGCCGTGAGTCCGGAGGTTTCAAGCACGCGGCCCTTGACCAGCTCGTGGCTGTCAAGCAGGACGACAGCCTCGTCCAGCAGCGTGTCGGAAATACCGCCCTTGCCGACGATGAGCGTCACGTCCAGCGGATTGGCCTGCGCGCGAAGCTCGGCGCGTTCCTTACTTGTCATCATGTTCAAATTCCTCCCGATAGATTCTGCAAAATGCCTGAAGCGCCCGCGCACGGTGGGAAATGGCGTTTTTCTCCTCAGGCGCAAGCTCGGCATAGGTCTTTTCAAGCTCCGGCAGGTAAAATACCGGGTCGTAGCCGAAGCCGCCCGTGCCCTTGGGCGCGAACAGAATTTGTCCGGGGCATTCGCCGCGCGCGACGATCCTCCGGCCGTCCGGCCAGAGGCAGGTAATGACGCAGACGAATTTCGCCGTGCGCCGCTCCGCCGGAACGTCCTTCAGATTTTCAAGCAGATAGGCAATGCGCTCCGCGTCGGAGCTTTTATGGCCGTAGCGGGCGGAGTACACGCCCGGCGCGCCGTTCAGCGCGTCCACCATGAGACCGGAATCATCGGCCAGAACAGGCATACCGCTGGCCTTCATGACGGCCTCCGCCTTCAAAAGCGAGTTTTCTTCAAACGTCGTGCCCGTCTCATCGACGTCCACGTGCAGCCCGTATTCCGATTCCAGCGCGATCTCAAAGCCGAGCTGGGACAAAATCGCGGAAAGCTCGACCAGCTTGTGCTGGTTCTGGCTGGCTAAGATCACCTTCATATCAGCGCCTCCGCAAAACTCTTCGCGTCGAAGGGCATCAGATCGTCGATCTGCTCGCCGACGCCGATGAACTTGACCGGGATATGCAGCGCCTGCGCGACCGCAATGACCACGCCGCCCTTGGCCGTGCCGTCCAGCTTCGTGAGAACCATGCCGGTAACGCCCGCACATTCCTGGAACTGCCTGGCCTGAAGCAGGCCGTTCTGGCCGGTCGTGCCGTCTAGGACGAGCAGGACCTCCTTGCTGGCGCCGGGAAGCTCACGGTCAAGAATGCGGGAGATCTTATTTAATTCGTTCATGAGGTTCTGCTTGTTGTGCAGGCGGCCTGCGGTGTCGCAGATGATGACGTCGCTGCCGCGCGCTCTTGCCGCCGCGATGGCGTCAAAAACGACGGAGGCGGGGTCCGCGCCCTCGTGCTGGCGGATGATGTCGCAGTGCGCACGCTCCGACCAGATCTCAAGCTGATCGGCTGCCGCGGCGCGGAACGTGTCGCCCGCGCACAGCAGGACCTTCTTGCCCTGATCGTGCAGCTGGTGGGCAAGCTTGCCGATGGTGGTCGTCTTGCCGACGCCGTTGACGCCGATGACGAGAATGACCGACGGCTTTGTATCCAGCTTCAGGGCCGGATCGCCGACGTTCAGCATATCGGCGAGAATGCCGCGCAGGGCAAGCTTGGCCTCGTCGACGGTCTTGATGCGCTGCTCCTTCGCGGTCTGGCGCAGACGATCCATAACGGCCTCCGTCGTGTCCATACCGAGGTCAGAGACAATGAGGCTTTCCTCAAGATCGTCATAGAACTCGTCGTCCAGCTCACTGGCGGTAAAGACACTGCTGATGGAACTGGCCGTCTTGCTCAGTCCCTGCTTGAGTTTTTCAAAAAATCCCATGTATTTGATATCCTTTCTGGATGATATTCCGGGTATTTGCGCAGTACCCTGTAGAGGCCGATGCCCACATCGGCCCGCTGGAAAGCTACAAATCTACTGCGTTTTTATCAGTTCGTAACCCCCAGCTGTTTTGCAAGCTCGTCGAGGCTCAGGCGGAGGATCTTGGACACGCCCTGCTCCTGCATGGTGACGCCGTAGAGTACGTCGGCGGCCTCCATGGTGCCGCGGCGGTGGGTGATGACGATGAACTGGGTCTTGTCGCTGAGCGTATGCAGATAATTTGCGAAGCGTTCGACATTTCGGTCGTCCAGCGCGGCATCGATCTCGTCGAGCATACAGAACGGTGTGGGGCGTACCTTTAAGATGGCAAAATAGAGCGCGATGGCCACAAACGCCTTTTCGCCGCCGGAGAGAAGCGTGATGGTCTTGACCTGCTTTCCGGGCGGCTGGACGCGGATCTCAATGCCGCATTCGAGCGGCGCGGACTTGTCCTCCAGTATGAGCGAGGCTTTTCCTCCGCCAAACATTTCTTCGAACGTTTTGCCGAAATATTCATCAATACGGGAAAATTCCCGGACAAAAATTTCGGTCATTTCCGTCGTGATGGAGGCGACGATGTTTTCAAGCTCGGACTTCGCGTGCTGCACGTCGTCGCGCTGGGCGGCCAGATATTCATAGCGCTCGGACACGCGGGCGTATTCGTCGATCGCGCCGAGATTCGGCGTGCCGAGGGCAGAAATTTTCCGGCGCACCTCGGTAATGCGCTTGTTGGCTGCCGTGAGATTTTCAATCTCGACAGTTTCCTTTTCTGCCGTGCCGGGGGTCAGCTCGTAGGAATCCCAGAGCTTATCGACGATCTGCTTTTCCTCAAGCTCGCTCGTGGCCTTTTTCTGTTCGAGACGGGCCGTTTCGCGTTCGAGCTGCAAAATGGACTGGTTTTTCTCCTGCGCCTGCTTTTCGGTCTGGCTGCGGCGGGCCTCGAGCTGGGCACGCTCGTCAACGGCCTCCTTCAGTGTCTGCCGGGCCAAATCAAGCTGTGTGCCGGAGGCCGTCAGGCCGTCCTCCTTCTCCTGAATCTGCCCTTCGAGCGCTGAGATCTGTAATTCGTATTCGTGGATCAGCCCTGTTTTCTGCGTCACGTCGCCCTGCATGGCCTCGCTGAGCGCCTGCAGCTGGGCGATGGTGTTCTCGGAGGCTGCGCGCGCCGTCTCGATGGAGGCCGCGTCCATGCGCAGGGCGGTGATCTGGTCCGTGAGCTGCTGCTGCTGCTCGGTCAGGGCGGTCTGCCTGCCGGTCAGCTCCGTCTCCCGCGCGTGCAGCGCGTCCTGCGCGGCAGTCTGCTGCTGCAGCTGGGCCTTGAGCGCCTGCAGCTTTCCCTCCTCGCCGCCGGTGCGGCTGGTCAGGTGGGCAAGCTCCTTTTCGATGTTTTCCAGATTTTCCGTGACCGCAGCGGCCAGAAGCTGCACCTGCTTGTGCTCCTCCGTGCGGCGCAGCACCTCGTCTTCCGCCTCGCGGAGCTGGCTGCGGACGGCAGTAAGCTCAAATTCGGTCTTCGCGGCGGAGGAAGCGGCCTCGGCCGTCTGCGCCTTGAGTGATTCAAGGCTTTGCGCGAGTGCGTTCCGTTCCTCGGCCAGCTTTGCAAGCGTGTTCGCGCGCGTCAGAACGCCCGCGCTCTTTGCGGCAGAGCCGCCGGTCATACTGCCGCCCGCGTTCATGACCTGCCCGTCGAGCGTGACAATGCGCACGCGGCTGCCGCAGGCACGCGCCATGCGCACGGCGTTATCCAGCGTGTCGCAGATCACGGTGCGGCCAAGGGCGTTTTCAATCACGGCGCGGTACCGCTCGTCGCATGAGACGAGGCCGGAGGCGACGGAGATAAAGCCCGGCTGCCGCTGGCAGACGGTATCCTGCAGGCTTTGCGGCTTGATCGCGGTGAGCGGAAGGAAGGTCGCGCGGCCGCCGTCGCGGCGCTTGAGCATCTGGATGGCGGTCTTGCCGTCCTCCTCGGAGGAGACGACAATGTTCTGCATGGCGGCGCCGAGCGCCGTCTCGATGGCGGTGGTATAGCGGTCTTCCACGCGGATGAGCTTGGAAACCGGGCCGTGGATGCCGCGAAGCTTTCCGGCTGCCGCGTCCTGCATGACAAGGCGGACGGCCTTGGAAAAGCCCTCGTATTCGCGCTCCATCTCACGGAGCATACGGATCTTCGAATCAAATGTATCGAGCTGGACGCCGGCGGCGTTCAGCTGCCTTTGCAGGCCGTCGCGCTTGTCCTGACGCGCTTTCAGGCGAAGCTCATAGCCCGCGATGGTATTTTTCGCGCTCTGCGCGTCGTCCTGCGCCTGTTCAAGACTTTTTTTGCAGGCGAGCTGCTGCGCCGCGATCTGCTCCTGCCGGGCCTTTGCGGCAGTCCGGTCCTCCTCCAGCGTCTGTCTGCGGGCAAGGACCTCCTCCATGGAGGCCTCCATGGACGCGATCTGCGCAGTCACGGAGGCGCTCTGCGACTGCAAAAGCGCCTGCTGGGCACGGAGGGAAACGAGCTGCTGTCCGGCTTCGCCGGTCTGCTCTGCGAGAGCCTGCGCCTCCTGCTGAACGGCAGCAAGGGAGTCATTTGCAGCGGCCAGCGCGCGGGTATTTTCTTCGATCTTCTGCCGCTCGGCCTCGATCTGGCCCGCAATGCCGCCGCTTCGCGTCTGCTGATCCTGCAGCTCCTGCCGGATGCGGTCGATGTTCGTCTGGTGGTGCTGGATCTCCGCGCGCAGGAGCGTAATTTCGTTCTGTGCCTGCTGGCGTTCGGCCTCCATCTGGCTGATGTGCTCGCGCTGCTGGTCGAGCTGAAGCGTCTGGTGGTTGTATTGCAGGCTGAGCTGCTCGGCCTTGCTGTAGAGCGCGGTCAGCTCGTCGTGCGCCTGTTCGAGGATGAAAGCGGCGGAGGCGTAGTCTGTCTCGGCCTTGCGGGCGCTTTCGGCGATTTTTTTGAGATTTTCCAGCCAGACCGTGACCTCAAGACCCTTGAGCTCGGTGCGGAAGGTCAGATATTTCTGCGCCTTCTCCGCCTGCTCCCGCAGCGGGCCGACCTGAAGCTCCAGCTCGGAGATCTTATCGCCGATGCGCAGCAGATTGTCCTCGGTGTTGGCTAGACGGCGCTCTGTTTCCTCCTTGCGGTGGCGGAATTTGGAGATGCCTGCGGCCTCTTCAAAAATTTCACGCCGGTCGGTCGACTTGAGCGCAAGGATCTCGTCAATGCGGCCCTGTCCGATGTTGGAATAGCCCTCGCGGCCAAGGCCGGTGTCCATGAACAGCTCGTTGATGTCCTTGAGGCGGGCAAGCTGCTTATTTATATAGTATTCGCTCTCACCGGAGCGGAAATAGCGGCGGGTGATCATGACCTCGGGCGTCTCAATGCGAAGGCTGGCGTCGGAATTGTCAAGCACGAGCGTCGCCTCGGCGTAGCCGACGGCGGGGCGCTTGGCCGTGCCGCCGAAGATCACGTCCTCCATCTTCGCGCCGCGCAGCGCGCGGGTGCTCTGCTCGCCAAGCACCCAGCTGATGGCGTCGGAAATATTCGATTTTCCGCTGCCGTTCGGCCCGACGATGGCGGTGCAGTCGCTGCCGAACTGCAAAAGCGTCCTGTCCGGGAAGGACTTGAAGCCCTGGATCTCCAATGATTTCAGATACACGCGGATACCTCTCCAATTTATTCTATCTTGGTATTTTACCATTTTTCCATAGGAAATGCAATCCCGGAATCGCTTTTTGGCAAACAGCGCGGATCTGTACGCACCTGAGCGTCCCTTTGTGTCAAAGGGACGCCTTGGGCGACGGTGTATCAAAGAAAAACCGGCAGCGCCGTTACAGGCGCTGCCGGGGGATCGTTTGCGGTTATGAGAACAGATAATGCTTGACCAGCTCCTGAAGCAGCTCGTCACGGTCGAGCTTGCAGATCAGGCTGCGGGCATTGTTGTAGTTGGTAATGTAGGTAGGATCCTCGGACAGGAGATAACCGACTATCTGATTGATGGGGTTATACCCTTTTTCGCTGAGGGCGCCATATACGGCGGTCAGAATGCTCTTCATTTCCTCACTACTGTCTTCCGGTACCACAAACTTGATGGTATTGTCATTCACGACGGTCAGCCTCCTTCTCTTGAGCTTGTGCCACTATCATAATATATTGTGCCCGGTTTGTAAATGCGTCCAACATTTCATTTGTGTTACATTTTGCCCGAAAGCACAAGATTTAGACAAAAAGCGGCAAACCGCGCAATTGGAGGCAGACGGCGCTTATTCGTAGATCGGATGCTTTCTGACAAGCTCCGCCACGGCGGCAAGCACGGCCTCGCGGTTGGCTTCATAGTCCGTCGCGATCTTGTCGATGCAGTCGGCCACGACCGGCATATCCTCCGGCGTAAAGCCGCGCGTGGTGCACGCGGGCGTACCGATGCGCACGCCGCTGGTGACGCCGGGCTTCTGCGGGTCGTTCGGGATGGCGTTTTTGTTGACGGTGATGTGCACCTCGTCAAGCTTTGTCTGCAGCTCCTTGCCAGTGATGTTCTTTTTCCGCAGATCGGCAAGCATCAGATGGTTGTCTGTGCCGCCGGTCACGAGATCGAAGCCGTGCGCCAGCAGCGCGTCCGCCAGTGCCTTTGCATTCTTCACGACGTTTTCTGCATAGGTTCTGAATTCCGGCTGCGCCGCCTCGCGCAGGCAGATGGCCTTGCCCGCGATCACGTGCATCAGCGGCCCGCCCTGCGTGCCGGGGAAGACGGCGCTGTTGAGCTTTTTGGCGAATTCCTCGTCGCGCGAGAGGATCATGCCGCCGCGCGGGCCGCGCAGCGTCTTATGCGTGGTGGTCGTGACGACGTCGGCATAGGGAACGGGGCTCATATGCTGCCCGCCTGCGACAAGACCCGCGATATGCGCCATGTCGACCATGAGCAGCGCGCCGTTTTTGTGCGCGATCTCGGCAAATGCCTTAAAATCAATGGCTCTGGGATAGGCGGACGCACCGGCCACAAGCAGCTTCGGCCGGTACCGGCGAACCATGTCCTCGACCTGATCATAGTCGATGCGGCCCGTCTCCGGGTCCACGCCGTAGCTGATGCTGTGATAGTATTTGCCGGAGAGATTGACGCGGGCGCCGTGCGTCAGATGGCCGCCGCTGGCAAGATCCATGCCCATGAGCGTATCGCCCGGCTGCAAGAGCGCGGCATAGACCTCCAGATTGGCCTGCGCGCCGGAGTGCGGCTGTACATTGGCATAGGCCGCGCCGAACAGCTTTTTCGCGCGCTCGATCGCGATCGTCTCCAGCACATCCACATAATCGCAGCCGCCGTAATAGCGCTTGCCGGGGTAGCCCTCGGCGTATTTGTTCGTCAGAACGGAGCCCATGGCCGCGATGACGGCGGGAGAGGCGATGTTCTCCGACGCGATCAATTCAATGTTCTGCTTCTGGCGCTGAAATTCGTTTTCGATGCAGGCCGCGACCTCGGGGTCCTGCGTCTGCAGATAGCTCATGCCGGTTTCGAGTACGTTTGCCATGACGATGTATCTCCTTATACAACGATAAAAATGAGCAGGCCGTCTCCGGTCTGCTCATTGTGATGCCGTATTACAAAAGCTGTAGCTGCGGCTCTGTCCTTTTGCCTGAGAGATTCGGCTTGCGCCTTGCACCTTCGGCACTCAATTCAATGAGTTCTCCAGAGATTCCTTCTGTTCTCAGTCCGCATATGCGTTCTGAGGACGATCAACGGATGTCCTGTATTTGATTGACGGCGTTATTATACACACCTCGCATACAAATGTCAACAGGGTGTACGCAGAAATTTCATTCCGACACCTTCGGCAGCTTTGCGATGCTTGCGGCAAGCTGCTCGTCGGTCGGGATAATATCGGTCATTTCATGATCGTTGAACTTCTGATACGCAACGAGATCGAAGTAGCCGGTGCCGGTCAGTCCGAAGACAATGGTCTTCTCCTCCCCTGTTTCCTTGCACTTGAGCGCTTCGTCGATGGCGGCGCGGATGGCGTGGCTGGATTCCGGCGCGGGGAGAATGCCCTCGGTGCGGGCGAAATACTCCGCTGCTTCAAATACGCTCGTCTGCTCGACGCTGCGGGCCTCCATCAGGCCGTCGTGGTACAGCTGAGAGAGGATCGGGCTCATGCCGTGGTAGCGCAGGCCGCCCGCGTGGTTGGCCGACGGGATGAAGCCGCTGCCGAGCGTGTACATTTTTGCCAGCGGGCAGACCATGCCGGTATCGCAGAAGTCATAGGCAAACACGCCGCGCGTAAAGCTGGGGCAGGAGGCGGGTTCGACGGCGATGAAGCGGTAATCCTTTTCGCCGCGCAGCTTTTCGCCCATAAACGGAGCGATCAGACCGCCGAGGTTCGAGCCGCCGCCGGCGCAGCCGATGATGATATCGGGCGTAATGCCGTATTTATCGAGCGCGATCTTCGTTTCCAGACCGATAACCGACTGATGGAGCAGGACCTGATTCAGGACGCTGCCGAGCACATAGCGGTAGCCGGACGTGGTCGTGGCGACCTCGACGGCCTCGCTGATAGCGCAGCCGAGAGAACCGGTCGTGTCGGGGTCCTTCGCGAGAATGGCACGGCCGACATTCGTGGTGTTCGATGGGCTGGGCGTGACGCTTGCGCCGTAGGTGCGCATGACCTCGCGGCGGAAGGGCTTCTGCTCATACGAGCACTTGACCATGAAGACCTTCAGGTCAAGCCCCAGATACGCGCAGGCCATGGAAAGGGCCGTGCCCCACTGACCGGCGCCCGTCTCGGTCGTAACGCCCTTGAGTCCCTGCTTTTTGGCGTAATACGCCTGCGCGATGGCGGAGTTCAGCTTGTGGCTGCCGGAGGTATTGTTGCCCTCGAATTTGTAATAGATCTTCGCCGGGGTTCCGAGCTTTTCCTCGAGGCAGTACGCGCGTACCAGCGGCGACGGACGGTACATCTTGTAGAAATCGCGGATCTCCTGCGGGATGGGGATATACGGCGTGTCGTTGTCCAGCTCCTGCTCGATCAGCTCGTCACAGAAAACGGGGCGCAGATCGTCAAAGCCCATGGGCTTGCCGGTGCCAGGGTTCACGAGAGGCGCGGGCTTATTCTTCATGTCCGCGCGGACATTGTACCAATTCTGGGGCATCTCAGACTCAGACAGATAGATCTTGTAAGGAATGTTTTCGGTTTTCATAGTTGTTTCTCCTTTCGCGTTTTGGCTTTCTCCGGAAAAAGGGAAACAAAAAAGACCTTCATCCACAGAGAAAACCGGTTATCGGTTTGATCTCTTGGGACAAAAGTCTGAAAAACTTCTGCGGTGCCACCCAAATTGACAATTGCTTGTCCGCTCATGACGCGCCTGCACGCATCCTCCCCTGTAACGGTGGGACTCCGTCAGCGCCTACTTGCCTTCGCGTTCAGCCTGCCCTCCGCAGTCCATTCGGCAAACGTCTTTCTGCTGCACTCGCACCACCCGGCAGCTCTCTGGGAGAAATCCTGTCTGCTTACTCGTCTGCATCAACGGTTTCATCTTGCCACGGAGTATACGCCTGAAATTCGCGTTTGTCAAGTGTTTTTTCGGGAAAGCAAAAAAAATTTTCGGGCCGCAGGACGCTTGCAAAGACCGTGCGGATGTGATATAAAGGTGATAATCTGCAAAAAATGAGGTAATTTCCATGAAAAACTCCTGCAGCCGGACGATCCTTGGCTGCTATGTCGGCTATATCGTGCAGGCCATCGTCAATAACTTTGTTCCGCTGCTGTTCGTCATGTTCGAGCGGACGTACCAGATCCCGCTTTCGAAAATCACGCTGCTCATCACGATCAATTTCTGCATTCAGCTCGGCATTGATCTGCTCTCGGCGTGGTTTCTGGACCGCATCGGCTACCGCGCGGCCATTTTGCTGTCGCATATCGCCTCAGCTGCCGGACTTGTCCTGCTGACCATTCTTCCGGATATGCTGCCTGACGCGTTTACGGGGCTTCTGATCGCCGTCGTGATCTACGCAGTCGGCGGCGGGCTGCTGGAGGTCATTGTCAGCCCGGTGATGGAGTCCTGCCCCACGCAGAATAAGGATCAGCACATGAGCCTGCTCCATTCGTTCTATTGCTGGGGTCATATGGGCGTCGTGCTGCTGTCGACGGCATTTTTCGCGCTGTTCGGAATTGGAAACTGGAAGCTCCTTGCGCTTTTATGGGCGCTCGTTCCGGTCGTAAACGCGGTCTTCTTCGGGGGTGCGCCGCTCTATCCGATGCAGGCCGAGGGTGCGCAGGCGCTATCGCTGCGCGCGCTCGTCAAAAGCCGTGTATTCTGGCTCTTTATGGTGATGATGCTCTGCGCGGGCGCGTCGGAACAGGCCGTAAGCCAGTGGTCGTCCGCCTTTGCCGAGCAGGGACTGGGCGTATCGAAGACCGTGGGCGATCTGGCGGGGCCGATGGCCTTCGCAGCTATGATGGGCGTTTCCCGGCTGATTTTCGGGAAATACGGCGAAAAACTGAACTTAAACCGCTATATGGCTGTCTGCGCGGCGCTGTGCGTCGGGGCGTATCTGTGCATCGTGTTCGTGCCGTCTCCGGTTCTGAGCCTGCTTGGCTGCGCCGTGTGCGGCTTCTCGGTCGGCATTTTCTGGCCCGGAACGTTCAGCCGCGCATCCGCCTCCATCCGGGGAGGCGGAACACAGATGTTCGCGCTGCTGGCGCTGGCGGGTGATCTTGGCTGCGCGGGAGGCCCGACGCTTGCGGGCCTCGTCTCGGACGCCTGCGGCGGAGCGCTCCGCGCAGGCATCCTCGCCGCCATCATTTTCCCGCTTCTGATGCTGCTCTGTATGCTTCTGGTGCGGAAGCAGCGCGGCGCTTAAATCAGATCCAGAAAATCCTCCAGCATCCGGGTCAGCTCCTTCCGGGTCAGCTCGTCGGCAACATGGAGCTTCCCGTCCTTTTCGGTCAGAAGATCGGCGGCATAGGCCCAGCGGACGGCGTCCGCCGCGTCCTCACTGATCTCGTCTGCGTCTTCAAACTGCGTCAGATCGACCTCCTGCCCGGCTTCGGTGTCCAGACCGAGCTGGCGGGCCATCTGGTAAAGCGTCTTTGCCGCCTCCTGTTTTGTGATGGGCGCGTCGGGGTCATAGGTCAGCAGCGCGGCCTCCGCGCTCTGCGGCTCCGCCTGCGTCCAGCGGGCGGAAAGCGTCGTATCGCCGGTCAGATGCAGCGGCGCTTCCGCGTCGACGCAGTCCCCTTCTTCGGTGTACCAGCCGTCAAACGTCATGTTTTCACGCTCCGGAGCCTGCACATTCAGTTCGTGCAGGCTTTTTCCCTGCTCTGCTTCCAGCGTGACAGGTTCGCTTCCTTCGCCGGGATCGAGCGTCAGCGTATAAACGGCCTCCTGAAGCGTCAGCTCGGTGAAGCCGTTTTCACGTGCGGTGCTGATGGTCAGAGTAAGATCGTCGCTTGTAAAGTTCTCCGAGAAATCGTCTGCGTAGCCGGTCAGGATCGTCTGCTCCGCCGCTCCGCTGACGCCGATGTGCGCCTGCTTGTCAAGGCCCAGATCGCCGATCTTGAGTGCAGCAGTTTCATCCAGCCAGAGGTTATCCTGCGCGTCCTGCGCGCGGTTGCCGGTGATGCTGGTCGTGCCGCTCAGCTCGAGCGTACCGGCGCAGTACACGCCGCCGCCCAGGATCTGCTTTTCGGAGGCCTTCATTTCGCCCGTCAGGCGGTTGCCCGCGATGACGCAGCTGTCCAGCACGGCGGAGGCGTGCTCCGCAACGACAACGCCTGCGCCATAGCGGCCCGCGTTATCAATGATGTTCACATTTGTCAGATAAAGCTCGTTATAATCGCCCACGCTGATCGCGCCTGCTGTTGCGCCGGTGATCCGGCCACCGGCAAGCGCGTTCTTTTCGCTTGCCGCGATATAGGCCTCCTGCCAGGCATAGCTGCCGTCGTCAAAGACAAGCGCGCCGTCTTCGTCGACGTAATAATTGCTGGAGCTGTCCGCTCCGTTGCAGTCGGTGATGGTAAGGACGGACGGCTCCGCGTCCTTATCGCTCACGGCGACGAAGATGATGCAGCCCTCAGCGCCGTCCGCCAGACGGAGCGTGTGGCCGTTCAGGCAGAGCGTGACCTGCGCGCCGTTTTTGGGCACGCAGAGCGGCTCTTCAAGAGCCAGATCATCCGTCAGATAATAGCAGCCGGATTCCAGCTTTCCGCCGGTCACGGTCAGCGGCGCAAAGGACGGCTCTTCGCAGCTGTCCTCGCGGTTTGCGGCGTGGATGTGGTTCTGTTCGCCGTCCTCCGCGGGTGCTTCTTCCGCCTCGGAAGCGGTATCCGCTTCTTCGGCGGGAGCGGCGGGTTCCTCCGCCGGAGTATCCTCTTCGGCGGGTTCCTCTGCGGCACCTCTTGGGCGGGTCCCCCTGCGGCCGGCTCGGCAGCCGCCTCTTCCCCGGCGGCCTCATCCGCCTTCTGCGCGTCCGCCGCGACAGCGCAGACGCTCCAAACAGCCAGCACCAGCGCAAGCACCAGCAGCAGACTGATCCATCTCTTTTGCATTTCGGTTCCTCCTCATATTGCGGAGCAGATTATGTATACCGAAAGAGTAGCATATTTTTCTTGCTTTTTCAACGTTTTTCTCATGTTTTAAGCAAATATTAACCTTTTTCCGCGTGAATCACAACATATAGTGCTGATTTTGTATCCTTGCACAGCATCTGGGTCAAGGAAATCTTCAGAATTCTTCATGCTTCGCCGTCTTGCAAAGCCGGAAGCCGTCTGATAGTATAGAGTCAGAAAAAAGGAGGGCCTGCCTATGCGTCGGGGAACGAAAAAGTGCATCCTGCTGCTGCTTGCGATCCTGCTGCTCTGTCTTCTCGCCTGGCGGCTGACGCCGCACACGTTCGAGGAGATAACGGCTTCTGATCAGAATGCGATCACCAGCCTCGCCGGAGCCGCGACATTCCTCGGGGTTCGGTATGGCAGAGCGTACACGGAAAGCTATGCGCTGCAGAACGTTTTGCCGGAGGACACGGCGTTTGAAGGCATTCTTATGCTTCTGAACTCGACCCGCTATCAAGAGGATTTCCGCAATCTCCTGCCGTGGCCCATCGAGGCGGTCAGCGCGGGCAGAGCCTTTGACGGGCGAAGCGTCTCGCTTATGCTGGTCTGGGGGCCATCCGAAGACGAGTGCTGCAGCCTCAGCCTTTCCGGCAGGCAGATCGTCGTCAGCCGGCCGCATCACGACGGCTTCCTGATCTACCATCCGGAGGATCCTAAGCTTCTGAATTGGCTTGCCATCTATCTGGCAAACAACGGCGAAAAGGGCTGAACGTACATCCGGAGGCTCCCCTTGTCAGGACATGACAGGGGGAGCCTTTTCGAGGGTGCTATCGGAAAAATACGCGCACGCTCAGTGCGGCCATGCAGAAGCCGGTCAGGTCGGCGATCAGGGCTGCCGGGAGCGCATAGCGCGTTTTTTTGACGCCTGCCGCGCCAAAATAGACGCTGATGGTGTAGAACGTCGTTTCGGTCGAACCGAGCATGACCGCTGCCGTCCGGCCGATCTGGGAATCGACCCCGTATTCCCGCATCAGATCTGTCCCGACGGCCAGCGCCGCGCTGCCGCTGAGAGGCCGGATAAGTACCAGCGGCGCGACCTCCGGCGGGATGCCAAGCAGGCGGAAGACCGGCGCGAAAACGGGCGTGAGCAGCGCAAAAAAGCCGCTCTCCCGCAGCATCGTCACCGCCGTCAGCATCAGCACCAGCGTGGGGGTCAGCGAGAGCATCAGCCGCAGCCCGTCCTGTGCACCGGTCAGCATTCCGCCGTAAACATCCTGCTTTTTTGCGATCCCTGCCGCACCCGCCAGCAGCAAAAGCGCAGGCAGCAGCAGCTCCGTCAGGTTCTCCAGCATCGCTTCAGGCCCTTCGCCGCCAGAATCCCAGCTCCGACCGAGCAGGCCGACGCTAGCCACACGGCAGGCAGGATATCGAACGCGTGCGCCGCGCCGAGCTGCGCGCGGACGGCGGCGACCGTCGACGGGATCAGCTGCAAAGACGCCGTATTCATCACGACCAGCAGGCACAGCTCATCCGACGCTCCCCCGCCGCCGGACAGCGCCTGCATCCGCTGCGCCGTCCGGATGCCGAGCGGCGTCGCCGCGTTGCCCAACCCCAGCAGATTCGCGCTCAGATTGCCGCACAGGTTCCAGAAGCCCTCGGAGTCTTTTGCGCATACCGGAAACAGCCGCCGCAGCACAGGCCGCAGCGCCGTACACAGCCCTTCAGTCAGTCCCGCACGCTCCATCGCCTGCGACAGCCCCGACCAGAGGCAGACCGGCCCGGCCAGCGTCAGCGCCAGCTCCAGTCCCGCCCGTGCGCCGCTCAGTCCGTCCATGCCGGACGAAAACGGCATTCCTGTCAGCAGATCAGATACAAACGCAAGCAAAATCAGTCCAAACCAGAGAAAATTCAACAACATATTTCGCTCTCCGACAAGAAAAAGATTTTTTGTTCAAAATTTGTACATAATTGGATGGTAGAATAAAGCTGCTTGAGGGAGCGCTGTCCGGTGTCCATGCAGCATCTGACAGCTGGATCCATAGTGCATGGTAAAGATTGAAGGGGGTTATTCACAATGAAATCCACAGGTATCGTCAGAAAGGTCGACGAGCTCGGCAGAATCGTTCTGCCCATCGAACTGCGCCGCACGCTCGACATCGCAGAGAAGGACGCTATCGAAATCTATGTCGATGGCGAATCCATTATTCTCAAGAAGTATGAGCCGACCTGCATCTTCTGCGGCGACGGCAGAAATGTCGAAAACTACAGAGGCAAGAACATCTGCGCGAACTGCATGAAGGAGCTCAGATCCGGCAAATAAGTTCTGCACAAAAAAGAGGCTGTCTCAGGATGACAAAGTGTCATCCGGGACAGCCTCATTTTTTGTTTTTCAGCGCTCGAGCCAGGTGAGAACGTCCTGATAGACCTCGTCCTTGTTGCGCTCGTTGAGCATTTCATGGCGGCCCTCGGGATAGAGCTTGATGGTGATGTCCTTCATGCCGCTGCGCTTGAACGCGTCGATGCATTTGAGAACGCCCTTTGCCATGCCGCCGACGGGATCCTTGCAGCCGGAGATGAACATAATGGGCAGCTGCTTGTTCATCTTATCCAGATTTTCCTGCTGCTCGTTCATGCCGACACCTGTAAGAAGGTCGCGCGCGAGGCCAACCGTCGCGTCGAAGCCGCAGAGGGGGTCTGCGTCATAGGCGGCGACAACGGCGTCGTCTGAGCAGATCCACGCATTGGGCGAGGTCACGGGGCCGAAGGCCCTGTTATAGCTGCCGAACATGAGCTTTGTGACGAGCGCGCTGGTGTTTTTCTCGCCGATGCGGGCCTCTTCGAGCTTGCAGACGAGCTTGCCCATGCGCACCTTCATGGGGTCCTCCCAGCCGGTGCCGGAAATGACGGCCTTGTCCACGGCGTCGGGGTAGGTATAGAGATAGGTGCGCAGCAGGAACGAGCCCATGCTGTGGCCGAGAATATAATAGGGCAGATCCGGGTACTGCGCGGAAATTTCGTCGTGCAGGCGCTTTTCATCCTCGACCGCAGACAGCCAGCCGCCGGAGAAATAGCCTCTGAGGCCGTTTTCCGCGGAGCCGCCGTGGCCCATGTGATCGTCGGCAGCGACGACATAACCATGCTGCGTCAGAAATTTCGCAAACGCGTCATAGCGTCCGATATGCTCGGCGATGCCGTGAATGAGCTGGACGACGGCCTTCGGCTCCCCTTCCGGCTTCCAGAGCGCGCAGTGCAGGCGGCCCGCGCCGCAAGAATCAAGATAGAATTCTTCCATAAAAGTAGTGCTCCTTTCAAAAGTCCGGTTTATGGTACATATGATCTGCTAGAATGGCGTCAGAAAAACATGGGAGGATATTTCTGATGCGTTCTGATTCTGTGATTGAGCTGTCCCGATATCAAAAGCGTTCCCCGGAGGCGGCTGCCCCATTCGTGTATGGCAGGCGGCTGCGTGCGCGCAGACGGCGCATCCGGTACGCTGCTGCGGTGATCGAAGCGGCGGTAACGGTTTGCATCGGGGCGGGTTTTCTGGTCTGCCTTGGGCTGGTATTCAGTATGCTGTGATCGGCACAATTTCACCGTCTGGCCGGATGAGGTGTTCCAGGCACGGTTCAGCGCCGCCGTAGCGGGAGGCGAGGCTGCGTCCGTCCGCGCCGAGCATACCGATGAGCACCAGATCGCCTGGGCGAAGCTCCGGCAGGAGGCGGCGCATGACCGGACCGTCCTGCGTACCGACGGTCAGCAGCTGCACCAGCGTCCGCCGTCCGGCGGCATACGGAACGTACACCGGATGGTATGCGCCGCTTTTGACCAGGCGCGGACACTGCGCCGGATCGACATCCAGCACGGCAAGCGGAGCAGGCCCCGGCTTGACAGCCCGTACCCGCGTGACCAGCGTTCCGCAGGCTGCGGCGAGGAACCGTCCGGGACTCATTTGCAGCGAGAGGCCGCGCAGCGCTTCCGGAAGGGCCTGTATCTGCGTCAGGATGGCTTTGGCGCACGCATCCGGCTCCGGACCGGAAAAGCCGGGCCGGTAGCTGACGCCAAAACCGCCGCCAAGGTCAATTGCATCTGCCGCGGCGTCGGTTTTCTCATACAGCGTCTGTGCCAGCGCGGCAAGCTGGGCGAAGATAGCGGGATAGAAGTCCTCGTCCATGCACAGCTCGCCCAGCCGCATACCGAGGCCAAGCCAGCCTACGCCGCCTGCGCGCAGGCATTCCGCCGTGCGCAGGAGCGCTTCGCGTTCCATCCCGGCATAGCAGGCCGGGACGCCCGTCACAGGCTTCGCGCCGAAGCGGAGCTGGCCCTGCTGCCGCAGGAGCAGAATTACGGCCTCCGGCATTGCTTCGGGCAGCAGCTCGGCTCCGTCCAGCACGAAAACTGCGCCGAGCGTATGCGCAGCTTTCTCCGCTTCCGCGCTGCGGATCGACGGCTCGTAGGCGATTTTCCTGCCATGGAAGCCGCACCGGGCGGCAAGCTCCAGCTCCGCAAGGCTCCTGCAAAGCACGCCGCAGCCGCAGCTGCGCAGAATTTGCAGAACCGTGGGATTCGGATTCATGCGGATGGGAAAGCGCGGCAAGAATCCGTTGCAGTCGGAAAATGCACGGAAAAGAGCCTGCGCTGCCTGCACGAGACTCTTTTCATCGTATAAAAACAGGGGCGTCACGGCGGTTTTCAAAAACCGCGCGAGCGTTTTTGAAGGAAGAACACACTGCGCATTGAGATTCGTCTGCACATGAATTCACTTCTCTCTGCGGTTATTTTCATAGAGGATAGATAGACCCTTCAGAAGAAGGTCACGGTCGTATTCGATTCTGCGGCGGCACATTGGAAGGACAAAGCGCGCAATGCCGCCTGTTGCAACGACAGTCACGCCGCCGCCGAGCTCTTCCTCCATGCGGTCGATCATGCCGTCTACCATGCAGGCAGAGCCCAGCATGACGCCGCTGCGCATGGCGTCGACGGTGTTTTTGCCGATGGCCTTTTTCGGGCTTTCCAGACTGATGGCAGGCAGCTGCGCCGTGCGTGTAGAGAGCGACTCGGCAGACAGCTTCGGGCCGGGGCTGATGCAGCCGCCGACATAGGTGCCGTTTTTATCGATGGCCGTCATGGTCGTGGCTGTACCCATGTCAACGATGATGAGAGGCGGTTTAAATCGGCTAAGTGCGGCAACAGCGGCGACAATCAGATCACTGCCGATCTGAGCCGGGTTCTCCATCTGGATATTGAGTCCCGTTTTGATGCCCGGGCCGACGATCATCGGCGTTTTGCCGGTCAGCTTACGCACGGCAGTCTTGCAGGAATTGAGAACCGGCGGTACGACAGAAGAGATAATGACGCCCTCGACGCTATTCGGATCAATCTCATAAA
>HF990566.1:0-1717 GCA_000432135.1 Firmicutes bacterium CAG:124 | reverse complement strand
TCATAAAGATTCAAAAGATTTTTGAGTTCCACGCAGTACTGGTCGGAGGTCTTGAGCAGGTCGGTCGCCATGCGGGCCTCGACGAGAATGCGGTCGTGCTCCATACAGCCGAGCACGATGTTGGTATTGCCGATATCGATCGCTAAAATCATAAATATCACTCCGTATCCGTTTCCAGACGGCAGGAAAACGCGCCGTCCTTGATCTCGACCACGGCGTATCCGCTGTGGCCGAAGCGCCCGGCCGTGCCGGGGTTCAGGAGCGTGATGCCGCCGCGCTCCTCCAGGTGCTGGATGTGGGTATGGCCGAAGAGCGCAAGCCGCGCGCCCGCGTCCTTCGCCGCGCCCGCAAGCGCGGTCAGATCGCGCTTGACGCCGTAGAGATGGCCGTGGGTCACAAAAATGCGCACGCCGTCAAGCTCCAGCGTCAGGCTCTGCGGAACCGCCGGGGCATAGTCGCAGTTGCCGGGCACATAATAGAAATCCGGTTCCTGACAGGCGAAGGACAGATCCTCCGCATCGGTCAGATGGTCGCCCAGATGCACAACCGCGTCCGGGTGTTCTTTTTCTATGGCGTCGTACGCGAAGCCGAGGCTCCGGTGCGTATCCGACAAAATCAGAAGCTTCATATCGTTCACTTTCATGCGCGGGGCGCATATGATAAGGAAGAATCGGGTTGAGTAACCGATTGCATCAGCGGTTACTTAAGAACGGAGGGGGTAGCTGGATGGAACATTCGTTTTCCCCGGAGCAGCTCCGGCGCATATTGGGGTCTGCGGAGGGACGGCAGCTGCTGGCGCTGCTGGCGTCCGGCGGCGGAGAGCGGCTGCGTCAGGCCGCTGACGCGGCAAAGCAGGGCGACCACGCACGGGCGATGGAGCTTCTGCGGCCTGTCCTGAACACAGAGCAGGCACAGGCGCTGTTGAGGAAGCTCAATGGATGAGCTGGAGCGCGCGCTGCGCGCCGTATTGGATGATCCCGCGCAGCTGCAGGAGCTGCGGGAGCTGGCCGGATCGATGGGCTTTTCCGTGCCGCAGGCGCAGCCGGAGCGCGCGCCCGTGCCGGACCCCCCGGAATCGGAGCCGAAGCCGGTGCAGGCCGTTTTTCAGCAGCAGCCGCTGCCGGAGCCTGCCGCCGCAATGCTGCGGCAGGCAGGAAAAATGGACAAAAGGCAGGAAGCGCTGCTGCTGGCGCTGAAGCCTTTTCTGCGCAAGGAGCGGCAGGAAAAGATCGACCGGGCGCTGCATGCGGCGCGGCTGGCGAGTCTTGCGAGTCTGGCTCTGAAAAACCGGGGCAGAGGTCCCGGAGCAAAGGAGACGCCATGATGTATAACCGCTACATACCGGACGCCGCAGGCGTCTATCATCCGACACGCGTCGGCGCGGAGCCGCAGGCGGCTGCGCCCGCTCCGCCTCCGGAGCCTGTGTGCGTGCCGCCTGCTCCCCCGCCTCCTGCCCCGCCCTGTACGGCGGAGCATGGCGGATTTCTGTCGCGGCTGCTGCCGCGCAGCATTGATACGGGGGATCTTCTGATGCTGCTGATCCTGCTGCTGCTCGTCGTGGACGGCGAGGAGGAGGATCAGCTGTCGGTCATTTTAACGGCGGCAGCATTTTTGCTGTCGTAAGGTTTTTCTGAGGAAATGAATGCTGCTTCGATTTCTGTAGCAATTCTGTTGACCGGATTGTAGGGGCCGATGCCCACATCGGCCCGTTGGGAAG
>HF990565.1:23428-41768 GCA_000432135.1 Firmicutes bacterium CAG:124 | reverse complement strand
GAGCAGCTGATCGCACAGTGGACACCAAAGGCAGAACTGACCGGTGCGCAGATTGTCAAGTTAGAAAAGCGAATTCGATGCCTGGAGGATGAAACGGAGGCAATTTTAATGGAGCGGATACGGGACCGGGCAAATGCCGAGCGCTACGACCGCATGATCCAGAAACGTGAAGAAGAAATCGCTGCGGCAAAAAAGCAGATCGAAGAACTGCAAAACATCTCCGCCGTCCTGCGGGATCGGCAAACGAAACTCAAGAGGGATATCAGCATGATCGACGATATCCTTGCTGAGGGTGCCATGACGGAAGCGCATCTGCGGATGCTGGTCGAAAAGATCTATGTGCAGGAAACAGACGGAAAGCTCAGCCTGGACATTCAGATCAAAGCGCCGTTCCGCACACACTTGGATGTCTATGAAAATGGGACGCTCACGGAGCGATACGGTGCGCTGGATTTTGACTGGGATCGGCTGGCGCGGCTGCTCTATGGCGACGGGCTTGTGGGGTAAAAGATTATGGCAATGCGGGGTTGGCTCTATGCGCGGCTCTCCAACGACGATGATCCGGCGCAGAATTCTCTGCAAAATCAGCAGGAGATCTGCCGCGCTTTTGCAGAAAAGAGCGGCTGGACGATCGTCGGCAGTTCTGCCGATAATAACATCAGCGGCATGAATTTCAGCCGCCGTGGGCTGGATATGCTCACAGCGGCGGTTCAGGCAAAACAGGTTGATGCAGTTCTCGTGAAAGACCTTTCAAGGCTGGGTCGTCACCGAACCCAAACCGCATTGTTTATCGACTTCCTGAGACAGCAGCAAGTGCGGGTCATCTCCGCAACGGAAGGTGTGGATACTTTCTGCGAAGAAGACGATCTCATGATCGGTGTCCGCGGATTGATGAATGATTATTACGCGAAGGATATTGGCAAAAAGATTCGAGCAGGATACCGTCAGAAGCAACAAGAGGGGCTGGTGATCACGCCGCCCTTCGGATACTGGAAGGATCGAAATACAAATCAGGTTTTGGTGTATCCGGAAGCGGCGGAGACGGTACAGCTTATCTACGCTCTGTATTTACAGGGCTGCGGACAGAAAGAGATCACCCGGTGGCTTAATACTGAGGGGCGAAAAACACCGGCGCAGCTCCGGGCTGAATGGTGCGGCAAAGAAGTCCGGCATACGCACAAAACCCGTGACGGTCAGTTCCTATGGACATATGCCAGTGTGAAAAACGTGCTGGCGGAGGAAGCCTATACCGGCGTTCTGGTCAATCACCGCAGGGAATATCTCGGCGGCAAAGCGCGAGCTGTCTGCGAAGCGGACTGGCTTCGTCACGAGAATTTCTATCCGGTTATCATTGAAAAAGCAATCTGGCAGCAAGTCCAGACGCGGCTGAAACAGCAGGCGCGTCCGGCGGTCAACAATCGTACAAAGCACCGTTATGCCGGGCTACTGACCTGTCAGGAATGTGGGAACGTATTCAGTCCCATGATCCGTTACTGGAACGGCAGCCGCCGTGTGGAATACGTCTGCCGGGGATACCAACGGAACGGGAAAGGTTATTGCAGCTCTCACCGGATTCACGAGGAGGTTTTGGATAAAGCCGTTTGGGATCACGCGAAAAAGCTGCGGGAACAGTATGCAGCCGAACTGAAAAAGGTCACACAGTTGCAAAAACAGTGGGCATTGAGGAAACCAGTCCTCGATGCCCACTGTTTGACTTTGCAGAAAGAAATTTTGAGATTGGAGCAGGAAGTCGACGAACTGGTGATGGAAAAAATACAGATATAAAAAACAAGTATTTTTACTGAAGTAACAATAGCAACCGACCTGCATTTTTATCACAAAATGCAGGTCGGTCGCTGGTACGGGTAGTGGGACTCGAACCCACACGCCTCACGGCAGAGGAACCTAAATCCTCCGAGTCTACCATTTCCACCATACCCGCAGATATGAGCGGCAGGGATACCTGCAGCTATTTTGTTGTCCTCTGTTTTTACACGGCGAGGGAAACCGTGGCGGAGCGTAACGCTTGATCCGCGTTTATAAAAACAGGCAAGCCTGCTTTTACCGAAGAATGTCCGCGGTGAGGAACCGCGGAAAAACCTTTCACCAAGGTGACAGCACCTAAATCCATCGTGTCTGCCAATTCCACCACGGGCGCGGATTGCGTTGCGGCAGTCAGAACGGCTCTGACTGCCGTATATTTTATCATATCTGCGTTTTGCTTGTCAATCGTGCAGATTGCGGCTGGCGGCGTAGGCGGCGCGCAGGGACTGCTCATATTGGCTGTCGTTGACGAGCAGGAGGGCGCAGGCGCCGCATTTTTGCAGCAGATGGACCGGCGCGCCGCTCGTTTCGACCGCGCGGAGCAGCTCCGGCACAGCAGCGGTCGAGCGGCAGAGTGCGGCCAGGACGCTCAAATTTTCGCGCAGCGTGCACGCCTGCGGGCGAAGCGCCTGCGCGGCCTGCTCCCGCAGACGGTGCAGCCGTTCGGAGCCGGGCTCCATCGGCACAAGCGCCGTGAGCTCACCGCACACGCTCTGCATGGAAAACGGCGAAAGCCGCGCCTGCTCCAGAACATCGGCCAGCTTTGTCTCCGCGTCCGGCTCCTGCGGGCAGCTCAGGCGCAGCATGGCAAGCTTCCTGCGGCCCGCGAAGCAGATCTGCCCGCCGTCCGGCTCTACCTGCGGGCGGACGAGCGTGCCGGGCTTCTCTGGCTCGAACGCATTGCAGATGCGCAGCGGGATCTGCGCCTGCCGGACCGGTGCGACTGCGTCCTCGTGCAGGATCTGCATCCCGACGCGTGAGAGCGTCTGCAATTCCTCATAGCGCAGCTGGCCGACCGGCGCGGGGTTCTGGATCAGCCGGGGGTCTGCCGCAAGCACGCCTGCCACGTCCGTCCAGTTTTCGTACAGATCCGCGTGCAGCGCGGCTGCGGCCAGCGCGCCCGTCACGTCGGAGCCGCCGCGCGGGAGCGTATGGACCGCGCCATCCGGCAGCGCGCCGTAAAAGCCCGGCGTGACGATCTTCCGCCCGTCGGCAAGCGAGCCGAGCGCGGCATAGGACGCGGCCTGCCGGACGCGTCCCGCAGCGTCAAACAGCAGCCAGTCTTTTGCGTCAACAAATTCAAAGCCGAGCAGATCTGCCATCAGCCGCGCGGACAGATATTCGCCCCGAGAGACGATCCAGTCCTGCGGCGTGTCGCGGCGCATGGCGGCGTAGATCGCGTCAAGCTCGGCCTCGATGGGCAGCGTCAGGCAGCAGCCGTCGCGGATCTCGCGGTAGCGGTCGGCGATCCTGCGCCATAAGTCCCAGCAGCTCACGCCGTATTGCAGATGCGCGTGGCAGAGATAGAGAAGATCCGTGATCTTGTGGTCGGCGGCGTGCCGCCTGCCTGCCGCCGACACGACGACGACGCGGCGCGCGGGGTCTGCAAGCACAATCTCGCGCACGCGGGAAAAGCCCGCGCTGTCACACAGCGACGAGCCGCCGAATTTTGTGACCTTCAGCATAAACCTCCCTCCTTCCGGGAATGATGGTCCCACGCCATCTTATGCTGTCCTGTCGAATTCTGTCCGGTGCCCAAGCATGAAAAATTTCAGAAATTCCGGGCAATTTCCGCTTTACTTTTCTGCATTCGTATGCTATTCTTAACAGGTAGCGCCATGCGCTGCGACCCATTTCCCAGTTTCGGGACACCGCCCGCTCTGACGCGGGTATTCTGCCTGCCCGATACTTGGATTCCGGGAATATTTTGAAAGGTGGAAACACAACTATGATGCGCAAAGAAGAAAAGACTGCCATTATCGAGCAGTACGCAACCCATGCCGGCGATACCGGTTCTCCCGAGGTCCAGATCGCTGTCCTCACCGCCCGGATCAACACCCTGACCGAGCATCTGCGTGAGCACAAGCAGGACAACCATTCCCGCCGCGGCCTTCTGATGATGGTCGGCAAGCGCAGAAGCCTTCTCGACTACCTCGCCAAGAAGGACATCAACCGCTATCGTGCAATCGTTGCAAAGCTCGGCCTGCGTAAGTAAGTCATAGGAAAAGGGCGGTCGGGCGACCGCCCTTTTTTATACATCCACCCAATTTATGCGCGTGGGTTCCATTTAGCAGTTGAAAGTAGCGTCTGTGCCCGGACGCCAGTTTCAAGTGCTAAACCTCCCACGCGCGCAAAAAACGAAGGAGGTTCTTTCATGATCACCCACAAGCAGTATCCGAATCACCACATTTTTGAAACCGAGATCGGCGGCCGTACCTTTACGGTCGAGACCGGCAAGGTCGCAGAGCTCTGCAATGCAGAGGCCATCTGCCGCTACGGCGATACCGTCGTACTCGTCACGGCTGTCGCCTCTCCCCTGCCCAAGGCTGGCATCGACTATTTCCCGCTGACCATCGAGGTCGAAGAGCGTATGTACGCTGTCGGCCGTATCCCCGGCTCGTTCAATCGCCGCGAGGGCAAGCCCTCCGACCGCGGCGTGCTGATCTCCCGCCTGATTGACCGCCCGATGCGCCCGCTGTTCGACGAGGAACTCCGCAACGACGTCGTTCTGACCAACACCATCCTCGCGCAGGACTACGATAACCCCGTTGAGATCGTCGCCTCCATCGGCTCGTCTCTCGTCATCGCCTACTCCGACATTCCCTGGAACGGCCCGACCGCGACGACCAACGTCTGCTATCTGGACGGCAAGTATATCGTCAACCCCTCGCAGGATGAGCGCAACGCCTGCCAGTGCTTCGTGACCATCGCGTCGACTCACGAGAAGGTCGTCATGATCGAGACGGAGGCCAACGAGGTCAAGGAAGACATCCTCATGGAGTGCATCAAGCTGGCCCATGAGACGAACGTCAAGGTCGTGGAGTTCATCAACACCATCGTTGACGCCATCGGCAAGCCGAAGTTCACGTTTGAAAAGGCTGCCGTCAACCACGATATGCTCGACGATCTGTGCGAGTACGGTCTGGACAAGATTGCCTACGCACTCGACACCGACGACAAGAATGTACGTGAGGCCCGTCTGACCGAGGCTGTTGTCGACTTCAAGGAGAAGTTCGGCGAGAAGTATGCAGAAGACTGGGATGTCCAGATCGACGTGTGCCTGTACAAGATGCAGAAGAAGATCGTCAAGAAGTGGCTGCTCGAGGGCAAGCGCGTCGACGGCCGCACGCCGGACGAAATTCGCCCGCTGGCTGCCGAGGTCGGCGTTCTGCCGCGCGTCCACGGCTCCGGCCTGTTCACCCGTGGTCAGACGCAGGTTCTGTCCGTCTGCACGCTGAACACCCTCTCTGCCGCGCAGAAGCTCGACACTATCTATGACGAGACCGAGCGCCGCTATATCCACCACTATAATATGCCGCAGTGGTCCACCGGCGAAGCCCGTGCGAGCCGCTCCACCTCCCGCCGCGAGATCGGCCACGGTGCGCTGGCCGAAAAGGCCCTGCTGCCCGTGATCCCGTCCGTTGACGAGTTCCCGTATGCCATCCGCGTCGTCTCCGAGGTCGTTTCCTCCAACGGCTCCACGTCTCAGGCCTCCATCTGCGGCTCCACGCTGGCTCTGATGGACGCAGGCGTGCCCATCAAGCGTCCCGTCGCCGGTATTTCCTGCGGCCTCATCTCCGACAAGGAGACGGGCACGTGGAGAACCTTCACCGACATTCAGGGCGTTGAGGACTTCCACGGCGAGATGGACTTCAAGGTCGCCGGTACGACCGAGGGCGTTACCGCCATCCAGATGGACCTCAAGAACGACGGTCTGACCATGGAGATCATCGCCGACGCGCTTGAGCGCTGCCGCAAGGCCCGCCTTGAGATCCTGAATGAGATCATGATCCCCTGCATCGCCAAGCCGCGCGACCATGTTTCCGAGTATGCACCCAAGATGCTCACCATGAAGATCGACGTGGACAAGATCCGCGAGGTCATCGGCAAGGGCGGCTCCATGATTCAGAAGATCGTGGCCGAGTCCGGCGCACAGGTCGACATCGACGACGACGGCACCATCCACATCGCGTCTCCCGACGCCGCCTCCTGCGACGCCGCCAAGAAGATGATCGACGATATCTGCTTCGTGCCCGAGGTCGGCAAGCTGTACTACGGCAAGGTCGTCCGCATCCTGCCCATCGGCGCGTTTGTCGAGCTGGCTCCCGGCAAGGACGGCATGATCCACATCTCCAAGCTCGAAAACCGCCGCGTCGAGAAGGTCGAAGACGTGCTCAACATCGGCGATATGACTTGGGTCAAGGTCACCGAGATCGATGAAAAGGGCCGTGTCAACCTCTCCCGCAAGGACGCGCTCAAGGAGCTCGCCGCCGCTGCGGACAAGAAATAAGCAAGCCTAAAAATCCCCGCCTCTCCAACCGGAGAGACGGGGATTTCTGCACACTAAGACGTGCTGCCTAGGGTGTATCTGAAAACGCCCAATGTGACCGGCAGCGAGAAATTTTTGCGCTGCGCAAGACATTTTTTCGCAGGAATACTGACGTATTTCAAGGAAAAATGGTGCAGCGCAGCGTGAAAAGATCCGCTGTCCGGGTGCGTTGGGAGTTTTCAGATACACCCTAATGGCTTCCGCAGCTACCGGCACGCCGCGCCGCCCCATTCAACGGCGGTGAAGCCGGTTCGGGCCGGTGCTTCGAGCGTCTGCGGCGCGATCTCGACCGGAGCAGTCAGCGGCTTGAAGGCCATAAAGACGCGAATGAGCGTGTCCGGCTCGGGCGTGATGGTGAGGCGTGCGCTTTTGGTATAGGCCTCGCGCTGGAACGAAATCAGGTTATAGGCGTTTTCCTGCATCAGCGGCAGCCAGTAGATGATAAACTCATTGGCCTCCGCGCGGTTCAGGCCGAGTCTGGCCAGCGCGTCCTCCAGAAACTCCGCCGTGCCGCTTCCCGGCACGCAGAAGCCGGTCGAGAAATCATATTCTGTATCGGATACGCCCTCCCAGTATAAATACCGGTAGGTCTGGCCGTCCTTGTCGGTCAGCGTCCCGTCGGGTCTTGCCGAGACAGTCCAGCCGTCTGCGTAGGCCGGATACGTGCACGTCAGTTCCCCGTCATAGTCCAGCTTGACCGTTACCTCCGTTTCCGTCTGCGGATACAGATACGCGACCGGCTTGGCGTCGCAGGCCTCGTCCTGTTCCTCCTCCGGATAGAGATAGATGACTGGCTTTGCAGAATACTGCGCATTCTCATCCTCCCGCTCGTCGCGCGGCGCACAGGCGGTCAGACTGAGCGTCAGCGCAAGGGGCAGCAAAAAAGCAAGCAGTTTTTTCATGTCGGTTCCTCCTGCATAAAATATGTTCTATCCATACAGACAGGAAATGAAGAAGCTGGTTGCATAGGTTTATATTATTTATTATTTTTTCCGGCCATCAGCCGCGCAAGCGTCGCGCGGACCACAGGCAGGCAGTCCTCCGGCCTCTCCAGCTCCAGAACGGCCTGCTCAAACGGACACAGGCCCGTCCCCTGCCGGTTCAGGAGCTTTTCGGTCTTCGTCTCACAGGCGCAGTCCACGCCGTTCGCAATCAGAAAGTCCGCCGCTGCGGCGCTCATCGTCTCAGCATAGACGCCCGATGCGCCGCCCAGAAGATAGATCGCGGCGGCAGCCTTGCCGACGATGGTATCGCAGACGAGCGCGCCCTTCAAAAGCTCCGGCTGCGCGTCGAATACCCGCAGTGCCGGGCCGACGCCCCGGCCAAAGTCCTTGTGAACGGTCACGCCGTCTTTTTGTACGACGAGCGTATACGCGCCGTTTTCAAACAGCGCGGGCAAATTTTCCATGTTCATTTCGGACGCATCTCCTTCGGCAATTCTTTTTCGATCCGGATCATGACCAGCGACAGCAGCAGCGCCAGCACCATCACGCCCACGGCGATCAGATAATACGGCTGGTTGGCAATGTCGGCAATGGAATAGCCGCCCGTACCGTCGGAGACGGCGTAGCCGATCACCAACAGCACCAGTGCGGCGGCGAAGCAGAGGTTCCGGATCGTGCCGAGCAGCTTGTCCCGGCCAAGCAGGAAGCCGTAAAACGCCTCCGGCGCGTCAAACTGCGCCCCCGCCTTCCACGGCGTAAACAGGCGGCAGAAAAAATCCTTCACAGGGAAGCCCCCTTTTTCCTTGATAGAGCAAGTATAGCAGGCTTTTGCGAAAAAAGCAACGCACCGGGCACTTGATGCGCCGCCGGGCGTTGACTTTTTTGCGCAGGACTCGTATACTTTTGGAAAACAGGCATTTCAGGAGAAGCGGATCATGATCTACACGGTGACGACGAATCCCAATATCGATTATTATATGGACCTGCGTGCGCCGCTGCACGTCGGCGGCATCAATCGCTCCGGCCGCGAGCTGCTTGCGCCAGGCGGGAAGGGGATCAACGTCTCGCTGATGCTGCAGACGCTTGGCAAGCCGTCGTGCGTGCTGGGGTATCTCGCCGGGCCGACGGGGCGGCTCCTCGAAGCGCTCATGAAAGACACCGGCTGCGATTGCCATTGGTTCTGGCTGCAAAGCGGCCAGACGCGCATCAACACCAAGATCAACACCAGCCCCGAAACGGCCTTCAACGCCTCCGGCCCCGCGCTTGGGCAGGCCGACATTGACGCGCTGTGCGCGTTCCTGCGCGGACTGAACCCGGACGATCAGCTCGTCGTCAGCGGCAATCTGCAAAAAAGCCCTCCGGGCGCGTTCTCCGCACTCCTTTCCGCCGCGCAGGAGGCGGGCGTCAGCGCCGTCGTGGATACAAGCGGCGCAGCGCTGCGCGAGGCGCTTGCATTCCGTCCTCTGCTCATCAAGCCCAACGGCGAGGAGCTGTGCGAGCTGTTTGGCAGGCAGGCAAGCACGCCGGAGGCGCTGCTTGCCCTTGCGCGGCAGGCGCAGACACTGGGCGCGCGGAACGTGCTTGTGTCCATGGGCGCGGACGGCGCTCTGCTGCTGGCAGAAAGCGGAGATGTTTACCGTGCAGCGCTCCGCAGCACGCAGCCGGTTATTTCCACCGTCGGCGCGGGCGACAGCGTGACGGCTGGCTTCCTCGCGGGACTGCTGGACACAGGAGACTATTCCCAGGCCCTGCGCCTCGGCGCTGCCTGCGGCAGTGCGACGGCCTACAGCCCGGCTCTGGCAAACAGGGCTATGCTCGAGGCTGTTTTACCGTCAGTCGAGGTCACAGCGCTGTAAAACCTTCGGAAAGGAAGAGAACCATGCAGACAATTCAGGATTTATTCTCCAACCGCGTGCTGCTCAGCGGCCTCATTGGCTGGGGCGCGGCACAGGTTTTGAAGACGATCATTTACGCGCTCATGCACCATACGCTGGACCTGACGCGCATTTTCGGCGACGGCGGTATGCCGAGCGGCCATTCGGCCACGGTCTGCGCCGTGGCGACCTCGGCGGGAATTATCTACGGGCTGGACTCGTTCCCATTCGCCATCAGCGTAATTGTCGCGATCATCGTCATGCACGACGCAATGGGAGTCCGGCTCGAAACCGGCAAGCAGGCAAAGCTCCTGAACGAGTTCATCGACCTGTTTGCCAAGCTGGAGCAGCCGCTGTCCGATCAGGAAAAGCTCAAGGAGCTGGTCGGCCACACGCCGCTGCAGGTCTGCATGGGCGGCCTGCTCGGCATTCTGACCGGCGTTCTGTGCAATCTCGGCGGATGAGCGAAGCCGCCTCCCCCAGCACTTCATCCTGTAAATTATAATTTCACCCCGGAAAGGAGCACCCCATGGCACAACTTGGACTCGGTACGCGCTGCGTACAGGCGGGCTACAGCCCGAAAAACGGCGAACCCCGCCAGATCCCCATCATCCAGAGCACCACGTTCAAATACGAGAGCAGCGCCGAAATGGGCCGGCTGTTCGATCTGGAGGCCAGCGGCTATTTCTATTCCCGCCTGCAAAACCCGACGAACGACGCCGTCGCGGCGCGTATCGCCGCGCTTGAGGGCGGCACAGCCGCCATGCTGACAGCCTCCGGGCAGGCCGCCATCTTCTTCGCCGTGTTCAATATCATCGGTGCGGGCGACCATCTGGTCAGTTCGTCGAGCATTTACGGCGGCAGCTTCAACCTCTTCGCCGTCACCATGAAGCGCATGGGCGTTGAGGTCACGTTCGTCGACCCCGCCTGCTCCGCTGAGGAACTGGACGCCGCCTTCCGCCCCAACACAAAGGCCATGTACGGCGAGACGGTCGCAAACCCGGCGCTGACCGTTCTGGACATTGAGAAATTTGCTGCGGCAGCGCACCGGCACGGCGTTCCGCTGATCGTGGACAACACGTTCGCCACGCCCATCAACTGCCGCCCGTTTGAGTGGGGCGCGGATATCGTCGTGCACTCGACGACCAAGTATATGGACGGGCACGCAGGCGCCATCGGCGGTGCGATCGTCGACTCCGGGAGCTTCGACTGGACGAAACACCCGGACAAATACCCCGGCCTGTGCACGCCCGACGAGAGCTATCATGGCGTGACATATACCGAGCGCTTTGGCCTTGCGGGTGCGTATATCACAAAGGCGACCGTCCAGCTCATGCGCGATCTCGGCGCGATCCAGTCCCCGCAGAGCGCGTATTATCTGAATCTCGGCCTCGAAAGCCTGCACGTGCGCATGAAACGGCACTGCGAAAACGCGCAGCGGGTCGCGGAGTTTTTACAGCAGCATGAAAACGTCTCGTGGGTGCAGTACTGCGGTCTGCCGGGCGACAAATATTATGAATTGGGGCAGAAATACCTGCCGCACGGCTCCTGCGGCGTCGTGAGCTTCGGCGTAAAGGGCGGACGGGCCGCAGCCGAGGCCGTCATGGGACGGCTCAAGGTCGCATCCATCGAGACGCACGTGGCCGACTCTCACACCTGCTGCCTGCACCCGGCTTCCACCACGCACCGGCAGATGAACGCCGAGGAGCTGCTGGCCGCAGGCGTCCGCGAGGATCTGATCCGCTATTCCTGCGGCCTGGAGGACGCGGAGGATCTGATCGCCGATCTCGATCAGGCGCTGCAATAATCTCAGAAAGGAATCCACGCCATGCCCATTATGATCCCGAACGGTCTGCCGGCGGCGAAAACGCTGGCGGACGAGAATATTTTCGTCATGAACGAGACGCGGGCCGTCACGCAGGACATCCGCCCGCTGCAAATTCTCGTTCTGAATCTCATGCCCACCAAAATCGCCACAGAGACGCAGCTGTCGCGGCTGCTCGGCAACACGCCGCTGCAGGTGGAGCTGGAGCTGATCCACACGGACAGCCACGAATCCAAAAACACGTCCCGCGAGCATCTGCTGAAATTCTATCAGACGTTCGAGGACGTGCGCGACCGCTGGTTCGACGGGCTGATCATCACCGGCGCACCCGTGGAGCAGATGCCGTTTGAGCAGGTCGAATACTGGCCGGAGCTGTGCCGCATCATGGAATGGAGCCGGACGCACGTGCACAGCACGTTCCACATCTGCTGGGGCGCGCAGGCTGGGCTTTATTATCACTACGGCATCGGGAAGGTCGATCTGCCCGAAAAGCTCTTCGGCGTCTACCCGCACCGGGTCGAGCGGCGCTCGTCCATGCTCATGCGCGGATTCGACGATGTGTTCATGGTGCCCCACTCGCGGCACACGAGCGTCCGCCGCGAGGATATCGAGCGCTGCGGCAAGCTGAAAATCCTCGCCTCGTCCGAGCAGGCCGGGGTCTACGCCATGGCGACCGAGGGCGGCCGGCAGATCTTCATCACCGGTCACTCGGAATACGACGCGCGGACGCTGGAGTCGGAATATCTGCGCGATAAAAACGCCGGTCTTCCCATCCATGTGCCGGAGAATTATTACCCGGACGACGACGACACGAAGCCGCCCATGGTCACATGGCGCAGTCACGCAAACCTCCTGTACCAGAACTGGCTCAACTACTTCGTCTACCAGACCACGCCGTACGACCTCTCGGCCATCCGGCCTGTATAAGCACCAAAAAAGCGGCAAAGGCTCCCCCCTTGAACAAAGGGGGGGGAGCCTTTGCGCCTGTCTGCTGCTTCGTCACGCCCGGTTAAAGCTTAAAAATCTGGTGCCCTGGAAGGTGAGGCTTCCCCGGTCGCCCTCGACGAGATAGCCGTAGTCGCGGTCGGGGATGCTGAGCTCCATCCGGTCGCCGCTTTCGACCTGGAACGTCGCGTAGTACCACGTGGACGAATGGCTCATGTGGCTGTTCGCGTCGTGGTGGCGCGTGACCTCCATCCGCTTGGAGACGACCGTGGCCTGCACGGTCAGGCGCGGGGACTTATTATTCTTGTGCCACTGGCCGACATTGCGCACAAGCGTCGCAATGATCACGCCCAGAATCAGCACAAACATCACCGTGAACAGCACGGGAAACACCGAATCAAAAAAACCGAAGCCGAACATAAAGCGTCCTCTCTTTCTGTCATTTGCCTATATAGTATCAGACGCAGGAATGGCGCGCAAGTTCCCGTTTAAAAATAAAAAACTTGTGCAGATTCCCCTTTGATTTTTTCGCCGTCTGTGCTATGATTTCCCTGTTGTGTAGCAGTCTTGCGTAAGTCCAAACGGACTTGCGCAATTTTTTTATGTCTGGAGGAAAACAAAATGAAAGAAAAACAGAACGCCGCGCTCGGCACAGCCCCGCTCGGCAGGCTGATGCTGAAGTTTGCCCTGCCATGCACCGTCTCGCTGCTGGTCGGGGCGCTTTACAACATCGTCGACCAGATCTTTATCGGCTGGGGCGTCGGCTACCTCGGCAACGGCGCAACGAACGTCGTGTTCCCGCTGACCGTTCTGGCTCTCGGTCTTGCCGTCATGATCGGCGACGGCGCGTGCAGCTATGTGTCGATCTGCTTCGGCAGGAATCAGCCGGAGAACGCAAACCGCGCCGTCGGCAGCGCCGTGACGCTGAGCGTGCTGGTGGGCATCGCAGCCGCGGTGCTCTATGCCGTGTTCCAGATGCCGCTTCTGACGCTGTTCGGCGCGACGGAGGCGAATTTCGGCTATGCGAAGGAATATTTCACCTGCATCACCATCGGCATTCCCATCTATGTCTTCGGACAGGCGATCAACCCCATCATCCGCTCGGACGGCAGCCCGCAGTTCGCCATGCTCTCCATGCTGGCGGGTGCGGCCGCGAACTGCATTCTGGACCCGATCGCGATTTTTGTTCTGCACTGGGGCGTGATGGGCGCAGCCGCCGCAACGGTGGCCGGACAGGTCATCACGGCGGCAATGGGCGTATGGTACCTGCTCCACACAAAGGCGCTGCGCCTGAAAGCGGATGATTTCAAACTGCGCGGGAAAATTCTCGGTGCGTATCTGCCGCTGGGTCTTTGCAGCTTCCTTGCGCAGATCTCGCTGGTCATCGCCATGGCCGCGACGAACAATATGCTGGTCCGATACGGCGCTTCCAGCAAATACGGCGCGGATATCCCGCTGACGGTGCTCGGCATCGTGATGAAGGTCTTTCAGATCATCATCTCCATCACCATCGGCATGGCCGCTGGCTGCATTCCCATCGTGGGATATAACTACGGCGCACAGCAGCTGCGCCGCTGCCGGAGCGTCCTATGGCGGCTGATGGGCGCGGAATTCCTGCTCGGCGTGCTCGCGCTGCTCATTACGCAGCTCTTCCCGCGTCAGATCATCGGCCTGTTCGGCTCGGAATCGGAGCTGTATAACGAGTTTGCGGTCATGACCTTCCGCGTGTATCTGTGCATGCTGCCGCTTGCGACGGTCAATAAGGCTGCGTTCATCTTCATGCAGGCTATGGGCAGGCCGGTCGAATCGGCGGGACTGTCGTTTTTCCGCGAGGTTCTGCTGGCCGTGCCGCTTGTGATGCTGCTGCCGAGGGTGTTTGGGCTGATGGGCGTTCTGTACTCCATGCCCGCCGCGGATATTCTTACATTCTTCGCCTCCTGCTTCGTCCTCCTGCGTACCGACCGGCAGCTGCGAAAATAACACTTGCATTTTTGTGGCCCCGTGTTATACTGAGTATGAAATTTCATACTCAGTATAACTTTTATAAAAAGGAGAGATCTTCATGGCGATGCAGTTCCCGAAGGGGAAATTCATCAGTCTGGTCAAGGTCGGCGAAAAGGGACAGATCGTCATTCCCAAGGGGGCGCGCGAACTGTTCGGGATTCAGCCGGGCGACCAGCTTTTGCTCATGGCCGACAAAAAGCGCGGCATTGCGCTGGTCGGCATGGACGATCTGCACGTGCCGGACTCGCTGTTCCGGCTGGCAAAGGAGGCGGACGACGATGGAAATTCTGAGGCTTGACGGCCTTTGCAAGCAATATCCGGCCTTCCGGCTGGACAACGTCTCGTTCTCCATGGAGGCCGGGACGATCATGGGCCTCATCGGCCGCAACGGCGCGGGCAAGACCACGACGCTCAAATCCATGCTCCATCTGGTGCACCCGGACGCCGGGAAGATCACGATCTGCGGACTGGATATGGACACGGACGAGCGCGCCATCCGGTCGCGCATCGGCTTCGTCTCCGGCGGCGCGTCATATTACCAGCGCAAGCGCCTGCGGGAGCTGACGGACGTGACGAAGGACTTCTATCCCGGCTGGGACGGCGAACGCTACGCGCGGCTCGTCCGGCAGTTTTCGCTGGATGAAAGCAAGCGTGTGTGCGAACTGTCCGAGGGCATGAAGGTCAAGTACCAGCTGGCTGTTGCGATGTCGCACAAGGCGGAGCTGCTGATTCTCGACGAGCCGACGTCCGGCCTCGACCCCGTCTCGCGCGACGAGCTGCTGGACACGTTCCTGTCGCTCTGCGAGCAGGAGGGCGTGTCGATCCTCTTCTCCACGCACATCACGTCCGACCTCGATGCCTGCGCCGACACGATCACCTACATCCAGTCTGGCCGTGTCGCCGTCAGCGGAAAGAAGCAGGCGCTGACCGGCGCGTATCTGTCCGTACAGGGGCCGGACGCCGCCTGCGGCGCGGCACTGCGCGCAAGGCTCATCGGCGCGCGCAGCCACAAGGGCGAGCTGGACGCGCTCATCCGCGCGGAGGATGCAGGACTTGCTGCCGGGCTTGCGGTCAGCCCGGCAAATCTGGAACAGATCATGGTACATCTGGAACGGGAGGCGGAAGCATGAAGCTGCTGATCAAAAAGGAATGGAAGCTGACCGTCACGCCGGTGCCGCTGCTGTTTTTGCTGCTGAGCGCGCTGGTGCTCGTGCCGAGCTATCCGTATTACGTAACGTTTTTCTACAATGCCCTCGGCATTTTCCTCATGCTGCAGGCCGCCCGCGAGAACCGGGACGTGTATTACATGGCGCTGCTGCCGCTCACGAAGCGCGATCTGGTTCGGGCGCGGTTTTCGACCATCGTGACGCTCCAGCTCCTGCAGGCGCTCGTCTGCGTTCCGTTCATGCTCCTCCGCAGGGGCTATGCGGAGATCAATAACCCCGTCGGCATTGAGGCAAATCTGGCCTTTCTGGGCTTCGGCTTCATGCTGATGGGTCTGTTTGATCTGGTGTTTCTGCCGATGCACTACAAAAACGGCTACGATCTCGGCAAGCCGTTTGTCATTTCCAGCATCGTGCTGTTCTTCGCCATCGTGCTGCTGGAGGCGCTCGACCACATCGTCCCGTACATGAAAACCGTCTGCGAAAGCTACGCCTCCGCAGACCTCGTCCGCCAGCTGCCCGTTCTGCTCGGCGGCATGGCCGTCTACGCGCTGGAGGTCTGGCTCGCCTACCAGAAATCCGCCGCCCGGTTCGAAAAGGTTGATTTGTAAACCCAGGTATCGTGCGCACGGGGCTGTCTCAAACATCATTTTGAGACAGCCCCGTTTTTGCGTCAGCAGCTGCCGGAACAAACCGTTCCAGCAGATAATCACACTCGTCGCAGCACCATTCAGGTTCGTTTTTCTCCAAACAGCTTCTTCGATCCTCACAGCGCCTGCAAACCGCTGGCAAAGGTGATACTTCTATATACTCCATTTCACACGCTCCATATTTGGCTGTATTAAATTTATTATATTTGGTAATACCAAATATGTCAACACATCCTTTTCGTATAATCAAACCGGAAGCGGGGGGTGTTGGCCTGAAAACGAGGAAACTGGAGCTTGGCACAAAAAATCTTGTCGGTGCACGGGTCACGCAGGCGCGGCTTGCGCGCGGGATGAAGCAGATCGAGCTGCTTGCGCAGCTTCAGCTTTCAGGCGTGGACCTGAGCGTCCCGGCATTATCTCTGCTGGAAGGACAAAAGCGCCCCGTGACAGACAAGGAGCTTTGTGCGCTGGCCGACGCGCTGCACGTGTCGGTTGATTGGCTGTTGGGACGGTAAATCGGGAGCTGTGCGTCTGCCAGCTCCCGGTTTTTGTTTCCCGGCGCCCGCATTGTGCGGACGGCCGGGATTTTTTTGATTTCTGCGGCGGACAGGCTGCGAAAATCCTGCATTTTTTGTGAAGTCCGCAATTTTTTTGCATATCGTTTATAAATGCTTCACAAATCCTGCGCATAAAGGCGCTATAATCAGCATAATCGAAACAAAGAGGAAGTGAGCTGCATGGGAACAGATCCGTATCAGGTGCTGGGCGTGTCTCCGAACGCATCGGAGGACGAGATCCGGCAGGCGTACCGCAGGCTGGCAAAGCAATACCATCCCGATCTGAATCCCGGCGACAAGACGGCTGCGCAGAAAATGAACGAGATCAACGCGGCCTATGACGCGATCAAGAACCCGCAGGCTTACCGTCAGCAGCAGGCGCAGCAGCAAGCCCAGCAGCAGGCCCGGCAGCAATACAACCAGTCCGGTTATCAGGAGTACAATCCCTTTGAGGATCTCTTCCGTTCCTGGGGCGCGCAGAGCCAGTCGGACGACTGGCAGCAGGAAAGCCGGAACGGCTGGCAGACCTGGTATACCTACCGTCCCTCCGGCGAAGAACAGCAGGAGGACAACGACAGCCCCGGCGGCTACCGCTGGACGTATCACCGCACCCGCCGCCGCGGGAATTTTCTCGTGCGGCTGCTCGGCATTTATCTGCTGATCCAGATCGTCGCCATGCTGTTCGGCAGCTGCGGCTATCGCGGTGCGTATTATGACCCGTACTACTACCGCAATTACAGCTACAGCGATTCCGGAACCTATTCCGGTCAGAACCAGTCGCAGACCGGCTCCGACACAGGCTCCGGCAGCTGGTATTGAGCGCACCTATCTCACAGGAGGAACTCCGTATGTCCAGAACGATCGGTATTGATCTCGGCACCACCAACAGCTGCGTGGCTGTGATGGAGGGCGGCGAGCCTGTTATCATCCCCAACGCCGAGGGCGGACGCACGACGCCGTCTGTCGTCGCGTTTTCCAAGACCGGAGAGCGCATGGTCGGTCAGATCGCAAAGCGGCAGGCCGTCACGAACCATGACCGCACCATTTCTTCCATCAAGCGCCAGATGGGCACCAACTACAAGGTCTCCATCGACGGCCATAAATACACGCCGCAGGAAATTTCCGCGATGATCCTGCAAAAGCTCAAGACGGACGCGGAAGCCTTCCTCGGCGAACCCGTGACCGACGCCGTTATTACCGTCCCGGCCTATTTTACCGACGCGCAGCGGCAGGCGACGAAGGACGCGGGCAAGATCGCGGGGCTGACCGTCCAGCGCATCATCAACGAGCCGACGGCAGCTGCCCTTGCCTACGGCATCGATAAGGAGCAGTCGCAGAAGATCATGGTCTACGATCTGGGCGGCGGCACGTTCGACGTGTCCATTCTGGATATCTCGTCCGGCGTGATCGAGGTGCTGGCCACGGCGGGCAACAACCATCTGGGCGGCGACGATTTTGACCAGTGCATCGTCGACTATCTCGTCTCCGAGTTCAAAAAGCAGACGAAGATCGACCTGACGCGCGACCCCGCCGCCATGCAGCGCGTGCGGGAGGCCGCCGAAAAGGCCAAGATCGAGCTTTCGTCCATGACGCAGACGACCGTGGAGCAGCCGTATATCGCCGTCGGCAAGCAGGGGCCGCTGCATATGGAGATCCCGCTTACACGCGCGAAATTCAACGATCTGACCTACCATCTCGTGCAGGCCACGCGCGAGCCCGTCAATCAGGCCATCAACGACTCCGGCGTATCCATTTCGCAGATCAGCAAGGTTCTCATGGTCGGCGGTTCGAGCCGCATCCCGGCGGTGCAGGATCTGGTGCAGTCGATGACAGGCTCTCTGCCGTTCAAGGGCATCAACCCAGACGAGTGCGTCGCCATGGGCGCGTGCTTGCAGGCGGGCGTTCTGTCCGGCAGCGTGAAGGGCCTTCTGCTGCTCGATGTGACGCCGCTGTCGCTCGGCATCGAGACGCTGGGCGGCGTGTGCACGCGCATCATTGAGCGCAA
>HF990565.1:19437-23390 GCA_000432135.1 Firmicutes bacterium CAG:124 | reverse complement strand
CCCCATCCGCAAGAGCCAGATCTTCACGACGGCCTCCAGCTTCCAGTCGTCCGTCGATATCCACGTTTTGCAGGGCGAACGCCCCATGGCGCACCAGAATAAGGAGCTTGGCCGCTTCCAGCTGACCGGCATCCGCCGCGCCCCCAGAGGCGTTCCGCAGATCGAGGTCACGTTCTCCATCGACGCCAACGGCATCGTGAACGTCTCGGCCAAGGATCTCGACACCGGCAAGGCCCAGCAGATCACCATCACCGCCTCGAGCAACATGAGCCGCGAGGACATTGACCGCGCCGTGCGCGACGCGCAGCGCTATGCTGCCGAGGACGCGAAGCTCAAGGCCGAGGCCACCGCCCGCGACCGCTGCGAGCAGATGATCTTCCAGGCCGGAAACGCGAAAAATGTTTCCAAAGAGGACAAAACGCGTCTGGCTGAGGCCGTCAAGACTGCCCGCCGCGCCGTCAAGTCCAAGGATCCCGCGCAGATGAACGGCGCCGCCGATCAGCTGGAGGCGCTTCTGAACGAGGCCGGCGTGCACATCGACCCGAACGCGGAATACCACGGCTCGACCCGCTATGAAAACCCGAACAATGACTTCACCGACAACGCCGTCGACGCGGAGTTCGAGGAAATGAACTGATATCTGCCGTTTAGACTGCAAAATTCCCCCGGTTTTCCGCTTGGAAACCGGGGGATACGTTTCTCCGACGGGGATTGTTTTTTACACACTTCTGTGATACACTGTAAAAGCTGCGCGCTGCGCAGCAGATCGGAGAAAAGACATGAGTCAAAAAGGGCATACAAGAAGCACATTTTCCGGGAAGCTCGGCTTTGTTCTGTCAGCGGCGGGCGCGTCCGTTGGCCTTGGGAACATCTGGCGCTTCCCGTATCTGGCCGCGAAATACGGCGGCGGGATCTTCCTGCTGGTCTATATCCTGCTGGCCATGACGTTCGGCTATACCATGATCGTCGCCGAGACGTCTCTGGGCCGCATGACGGGCAAAAGCCCGGTTGGTGCGTTCAAGGCGTTCGGGAACTCCGGCTGGCTGCGGTTCGGCGGGTGGATCAACGCAATCATCCCGATCCTGATCGTGCCGTATTACTCGGTCATCGGCGGCTGGGTCGTCAAATATCTGGCCGATTACGCGCTCGGGCGGAGCAGTGCGCTGGCCGCCGACGGCTATTTTTCCGCGTTTATCTCCAACGGCGTCCCGGCGGAGGTCTGCTTCGTCGTGTTTGCCGCGCTGACGCTGACGATCATCTTCGCTGGCGTGGAAAACGGCATTGAGCGCGTGTCGAAGTTCATGATGCCGGTGCTGGTCGTGCTGTCCGTGATCATCGCGGTCTATTCCGTGACGCGGCCCGGCGCGCTGGAGGGCGTAAAATATTTTCTCGTGCCGAACCTCGCGCATTTCTCGTGGATGACGGTCGTAGCGGCCATGGGGCAGATGTTCTATTCGCTGTCCATCGCCATGGGCATTCTGATCACGTTCGGCTCGTACATGAAAAAGGACATTTCCATCGAAGGCTCGACGCGCAACGTGGAGATTTTCGACACGGCCATCGCCATCATGGCAGGCCTGATGATCATTCCCGCCGTGTTCGCGTTCTCCGGCGGCGACCCCGACGCACTGAAGGCCGGGCCTTCTCTGATGTTTGTCACGATCCCGAAGGTCTTCGATTCCATGGGCCTCGGTACGCCGATCGGCATTCTGTTTTTCCTGCTGGTGCTGTTTGCCGCGCTGACAAGCTCCATTGCGCTGACGGAGAGCGCCGTGTCCACCTTCCAGGACGAGCTTGGCTGGGGCCGGAAAAAGTCGACTGCCATCGTCGGCGTCGTGATGCTGGTGCTCGGCAGCCTGTCGTCGCTCGGCTATGGGCCGCTGGCGGGCGTGCGGATCCTCGGGATGCAGCTGCTGGATTTCTTTGATTTCCTGACAAACTCCGTCATGATGCCCATCGCGGCCATTACCATCTGCCTGCTCGTCTCGCGGGTCGCCGGTGTGGGCCGCATTGAGCAGGAGATCCTGCTCAGTGAGCCCAGATTCCGCCGGAAGCGGGTCTTCAACGCCATGATCCGTTTCCTCTGCCCGTTCTTCGCCGCGATCATCCTCATCAGCTCCGTCGCAAACGCCTTCGGCTGGATCTCCATGTGACAGCAAACCGCCCCGCCAGTTGGCGGGGCGGCATTTTCAAAGAAACCGGCGGACCGGGTCATCCGCCTCTATAAAACGTATAAGATCAGCGTCAGAAGTTCTGAGCTGTTTCAAATTACACGGGAAAGATCCAAGAAAACCGAAGGGGTTTTCTTGGTCGCTTCAAGGAGGTCCGGAGGGAAATCGAAATCCCTCCGGGCTCGTTTTCTTTTGCCAGCGTTTTCTTTTGGAGAAGTAAAAGAAAATGCTGATGGGCAGTTGCAGATTTCTAATATGAGTTCCTACACTGTAAAATCTATCATCGATCACAAAAAATAATGCGGGTTCGCCGCAGATTTCCGTAAAAAAACAGCTCGTACTGCCGGGCGGAGCAGAGCCCCGCCCCTACCAAGGTTTTACATGATGTCGCAGTCCTCCTAAATTTGCAGCGTTCGAATCCCCTCAGGCCCTTTGGGCCAGCGTCCCTACCCCTTTTGGCTCTTCGGGCCATTTCCCCCTGATAGGGGGAATCGGCCCCTTGTGCCCAAGGGGAGCCGGGTACATACAAATTTTCTGAGCTGTTCGAAATATCAAAAATTTTTTTCAAAACCCTATTGACAAATGGCGGGTACGTGGATATACTATAACCGTAATGATAATTATTATCAATATTAATTCAGCAAAGGAGATCAGTCCATGTCCATTGCCCGTAAGCACAGCCGCAAACGCGATGCAATTCTCGAATGTCTGCGCTGTACAACGAGCCACCCGACGGCGGAGTGGGTCTACACGCAGCTCAAGCCCACCATCCCTGACCTGTCGCTCGCGACGGTCTATCGAAACCTCGCCATGTTCAAGGACGAGGGCACGATCGATTCCGTCGGCGTCTACAACGGACTGGAACGCTTTGATTTCCGTACCGATCCCCACGCGCACTTCATCTGCCGCATCTGCGGCGCGGTCAGCGACATCAACTGGCTGGAGCTTCCTGCGGATACCCTTTCCGAGGTCGAACAGCAGACCGGCTCGAAGGTCGAAGACTGCCGCATCGCCGTCACCGGCGTCTGCGCCGACTGCGCAAAAAAGGACGCGCACTGACATTCATCCATCCACAATTTTATCATCAAAAAATTATTTTACGGAGGAATTTATCATGAAGAAATTTGTTTGCAAGGTCTGCGGTTACATCTACGAAGGCGACGCTGCTCCGGCAGAATGCCCCGTCTGTCATGCAAAGAGCAATATGTTCGAGGAAGTCAAGGGCGAGCTGACCCTGGCTGCCGAGCATGAGTACGGCATCTACGCCAAGACCGTCAAGAATAACCCCGACGTCTCCGAGGCCGACAAGCAGTATATTTTCGACCAGCTCAAGGCCAACTTCAACGGCGAATGCTCTGAGGTCGGTATGTATCTCTGCATGGCCCGCATCGCCCACCGCGAGGGCTATCCCGAGATCGGCCTGTACTGGGAAAAGGCCGCTTACGAAGAGGCGGAGCACGCCGCCAAGTTCGCCGAGATGCTCGGCGAGGAGCTTGAGCCCAACATGAAGGCCACCACGAAGGACAACCTCAAGTGGCGCGTCGACTGCGAATTCGGCGCAACCCAGGGCAAGTTCGACCTCGCCAAGTGCGCCAAGAAGAACAACCTCGACGCCATCCACGACACCGTCCATGAAATGGCCAAGGACGAGGCAAGACACGGCCGCGCGCTCAAGGGCCTTCTGGAGCGCTACTTCAAGTAAGATGGAATACACGGAAAACACCGTGATCTGCAACTGCAAGCATGTGACCCTGGCGGACATTGACGACGCTCGACAGAGGA
>HF990565.1:3596-19368 GCA_000432135.1 Firmicutes bacterium CAG:124 | reverse complement strand
CCGAGGTGCAGAAGCTGACCAGCTGCTCGACCGGCTGCGGCGGCTGCCACGATAAGATCATGGCAGTCCTCTCCGAGCGGCTCAGCGGCTGAGAATAAAGGAGAATTTGAGCATGAAATACGTCTGCGATATCTGCGGCTATGTCTATGACCCGGAGGTCGGCGATCCCGATAACGGCGTCGCCCCCGGCACGCCTTGGGAAGAAGTCCCCGAAGACTGGGTCTGCCCGCTCTGCGGCGTCGGCAAAGACCAGTTCAGTGAAGAAGCATAAGCCTTAATTTAGAGGGGCTGTCTCACTAAGAGACAGCCCCTTCTTTTGCATTCTGTGCTTTTCGTCAGCAAACGCTGTGCAGATCAAATGAGCCAGCGGTTGACCCATGGGATCCTTTTTAAAATCAAATAGATGCAATAACTTCCAAGGAGGCACAGCAGCGTAAGGAACGGGACCGAAACGGCGGGGCGGAAGCGGCCGGTCGAAAGCCCGGCGCGCGTCAGTGCGCGCAGGACCAGCAGATGCACCAGATACACGCAGAACGAGCCGCCGGACAGCGCCTTTGCCATGCGCGCCAGCTTCCCGTATTCCTTTTTCCCGACCCGCATACACAGTGAAAAGACGCCTGCCGCGATGAGGCACGGCCCCGGCGACAACCCCTCCAGCAGCTGCGCGGACAGCTTTCCTGCCCGGACAGATCGGAGCCACGTACCGGCAAAGCAGATGAGAAATCCAGCGAGGAGCATTGCGGCCGCCAGATGCACCGGGAGCGGCTTACGCTTTATCAGAAAATGCCCCAGCCAGGTGCAGCCGATTGCGGCCCAGGCCAGCATAAGCGGCCATTGCAGAAAAATGCCGGAAAACGCATGGAGAAGTCCGAGGCCCTTGGCCGTCGGAAGGAGCACGCCGGATACGATCCAGAAGGCCAGCGCATAGCGCTCCGTTTTTTCATCCGCATTTGCCGCAAATGTGTATGTGACCGGCAGCGCGGCATATACCAGCAGCATGATATGCAGAAAATACAGATGGCCCTCATGCTGGCCGCACAACAGCTCCAGCAAAATCGTGCGCAGCGCTTCCGCAGTGAGCTTTTCATGCAGAAAGCGCGGAACCAGCTTGTAAACAGCCGCCCAGACAAGCAGCGCAAGCAGGATATGCGGAATGTTCCGTTTCCAGATGCGCCGGACGGACAGGCCGCCGCTTCTATCCAGAAACAGAACGCCGCTGCACATCAGAAACAGCGGAACCGCGCCTCTTGCAAGGCTGCTCCAGAACAGGCCTTCCAGCCACGCAGCGCTCCCGATCTGCCTGCCGAGCAGGACCTCGCTGGATACATGGATCATCACCACGCCGACGATCGCAAGCGTTTTCGCGTAATCAACGGCGGCGATCCTGCTGCCGGTCATCGCCTCCGGCGTTTTCTCAAAGAGCCGCATACAATCCTTCCTTCAACAGGTTCTGGTAGATAGCTCCATTCTAAGCTTGCAGTACCCACAAGTCAAGTTCATGATCCGGCTTTCCTTCGCGTCGGGCAGCCGCTGGTTTATGTTCAGGATGCTTCTTTTCGGAATATGAAAACATACTGTGCGTGGTAGACCGCGCCGTCCTCGCCCTGCAGGTCGGCGGCGACGGTATATTTCGCATCGGGGCCGGTGAGCGGGAGACAGTCGCCGGGCAGATCGTCCTGCGTGAGCGTCTGCCGCGCGCCGCCGCGCAGCGGCTCGACCGTTACGGTGTACGGCCCGGACAGCGGCAGGGAAAAGCCCAGCTGCACCTCCTGCACATCTTCGTTTAGATACTCGTTATAGCGCCAGTCCTCGGACGCCAGCAGAACTCTGACCGTTCCGTCTGCCGCCGTCCGCGTCAGGGAGCGGCACACAACGCGGTCCACCCTGTTGTTCAGGAAAATAAGTTGAAGATTCGGCACCGGCGCGATGAGGGTGTCGAGATAGGCCCAGTCGGTGGGGGTTCGCAGATAATAGCTGTCCGTGTGGAAATCCGGGCCGCCCCACAGGCGCGTGATGTGAACCGCCTGATCCAGCAGGCGGACGCTCAGCTGTCCCTGCGGCGTATCGAACATGACGGTCAGCTCCCGCTGTTCGCCGGAGGCGTATTCGTCGAGCTTCTCTGTATACAATTCCGGCTCCAGCGACGCGAGATATTCCTTCAGCGCGTCTTCGTCCATGCAGGTGCCGTCCTTGCCGCGCGGATCGTTCCACAGGTCGACGCTCGTGACCGTCACGGCGTTTAAGTCCTGCCCGTCGAAGAGCCGCTGCGTACCCGGCTGCGCGTCATAGGCCAGCGCCACGTAGCCGGAGCACATCGCCAGCACAAACAGCGTCAGCCCAACCAAAATCGCGCCCGTGCGCTTCTTCCCCGGCGTCATGATATTTTTCAGCCGGTAGCGCAGTGCGCCCGCCGTGGCAGACAGGCAGGTCGTAAAGCCCCGCTCGTCCCCCGCGGTCTGTAACAGCAGCTCTGCATACTGCCGCCGGACAGGCTGAGGCTCATCCAGAAGCACGGATTCGTCGCAGCTGAGCTCAAAATCATCGGCGCTTTTGCGCATGGCGGCCCACATGAGCGGATTGAACCAGCACATGGCCGTGCAGAACGTCAGAAATAGCTTCGCCTCCGGGTCTCCGCGGGAGATATGAATGATCTCATGCCGCAGGATAAGCGACAGCTCCTCCTGCGTATACTCGCGCATGGGCAGCACGATGCGGGTCGTCCGGTTATACAGGCCGATGGACAGCGGCGTCGTGACCACGCCGGAGCGCACGAGCTTCCACTTGCATTTCCGGATCCACGCGCGTTCCAGCTCGGTCTCCCAGACATGCAGCGTCTGCCGGTCCGTGACCGGAACGGCGTTTTTTAAAATTCGACGGCGGAACGCGAGGTGCGACCCGATCTTCCAGACCATCACGCCTACCGCGCCCACGACCCAGATAGCCAGCAGCACATAGACGAGCACGCCCGGCGCGTGCAGGACGAGCATTTTCCCGTCCGTCGGCCGGTCGAGCCTGCCGACGAACACATACAGCCAGTCCGGCAGCAGCCATAGCATGGCGCACACACGGGCGGAAATCCGCCTGCGCAGCCACGGCATCACAGCCATCAGGAGCACATAATAGACGCTCATCTCCAGAAATACGCGAATCAGCAGCCCCAGCGTAATCTGCACCGCCATCTGTGCGCCGCCGACGATCACACCGAGGATCGGATAGAGCAGCATCAGCATCGGCAGATAATAGCTGCTGATGCCGGGCAGGAAACGCGGGCCCTCATGTGGCTCTTCCTTCGTCCTGTCTGCCAGCTCCCGCTCGGATCGATCCCAGACGGCCCACGTGAGAGTACCGCCGCAGATCAGGCCGAGCACCAGACGGACCGCCATTGCAATACTCACAGCGTTCCCTCCCGCAGAAGCTCGCGCAGCTCCTCCAGCTCCTCCGCCGTTAAGCCGCTTGCGCACAGCGCGGCGGCAAACGCGGGCAGACTCCCGCCGCAGAGGGTATCATAGAATTTCCGACCCTGCCGGGCAAGATAGTCCTCCCGCGCGACCAGCGGCCAGTATTCCGCGCTGCGGCCTGTTTTTTCAATGCGCAGAAAGCCCTTGTCCGCCAGCCGCGACAGAACGGTCAAAAGCGTCGTCGGGGCCATCGGGTGGGTCTTGTCCAGAATCGCGGCGATCTGTGCGCGCTTCGCCGGAGTCTCGCAGGCCCAGACGGCCTGCATGACCGCCAGCTCCGCGTCCGGCAGCGTCCGAATGCGTTCTGTCATGGTATATCATTCCTCTACATTTGTAGTATATCTGCATTCTACATCTGTAGAGTAAGTTTGTCAAGGCATCCCGTCCATAAAATCGGGATCAAAATCAAAAAACGCGTCGTCCGGCAGCTTGTCAGAGCGCTCAGCGGACTCGATCCGCTCCCGCGCCAGCCGTCCGGCCTCCTGCACAGCCTCGCCGAAGCCGCTCAAGGCGGCGAACGGCGCAAACTGTGCCGCGCGGTCGCACCGCCGCATCGGCGCATGGCGCGCGGAGACAGGCCGCTCCATCTCCAAAAGCTCCTGTTCACTCAGCATATGATATCCGCCTCCTCTGCGGCAAGTGTACCACAGAGGAGGTGGATGCGTCAAGAAATATTCGAATATTTGTTTTAATTTAAAATTTCCCAGCCAGCTCCCGCTTCTCCTGCTCCGGCAGGAACGCAGCGTCCAGCGCGAAGCGGGCCATGGTCCGTAGATCGTCCGGCGCAAAGCCCATGTCCGCGACGCAGTGCCGGTACTCATCCTCGAGCGTCACGGCGGCGAGGGTCATATTGTCGGTGCTGATGCACACGCGCAGCCCGGCGTCCAGCAGCTTTTTCGCCGGGTGCTGCGCATAGGACGGCTGTGTTTTGCACTGGATATTGCTCGTCGGGCAGATCTCCAGCGTGACGCCGTTTTGAATCGCACGCTGCCAGAGCGTGGGATCGTCAAAAATATGGTGGCCATGCCCGATACGCTTCGCGCCGAAGTCCAGCGCGTCCCGCACGGTGTCCGGCCCCTGCGAGTCGCCCGCGTGGCACGTGAAGGGCAGGCCCAGCTCCCGCGCCAGGTCGAAAATCGGGTGGAAATTTCGCAGCGGGACGATCCCCTCCGCGCCCGCCAAGTCCATCCCCACAACGCCGGAGCCGAGATATTCCTGCGTCAGCCGCACGGTTTCAAGGTTTTCCGCCATGTTGGCCGTCTCCGGGCCGATGCACATACAGCACAGCAGAATGCCGCAGCGATAGTCCGGGAAGGCGCGCAGCGCCTGCTCCCGCCCGGCCAGCACGGCCTCGATGGCGTCCTGCTGCCGCAATCCGGCACGCATATGCAGCTGCGGCGCGAAGCGAAGCTCGTCGTAAATATGCCCCTGCCGCGCAAGCGTCGTGAGCACGTCATAGGTGATGCGCGTGATGCCTGGCGCATCCTGCATGAGCTGCAGGGGCAGCTCAAAGCGGGCAAGATAGGTATTCACGTCGCGGCAGTCCGCCGTCTTGACCAGCCAGGCGTAAAATTCGTCCAGCGTGTCCACCGGCAGCGAAACGTGCTTTTCCTGCGCCATGCGCCACATCGTCTCCGGCGGCACTGCGCCGTCCAGATGCAGGTGCAGCTCGATCTTCGGGATTCGCGTTACGTCCATTGCAGATTCTCCTTTGCGTTTTTCTTTTATTGTAGCTGCCGCTGCACGGGCCGTCAACCGCAAAATCCTCAGACAGCAAAGCGCTTCCGGACGTTGACACAGAGCGGCGGTTCGCGGTATGATAACAGAAACACATTGCCGGAGCCTCCGGCAGAAAGGCAGACAGCATGAGACTTGATAAATATCTGAAGGTTTCCCGCCTCATCAAGCGCCGCACGGTCGCGAACGAGGCCTGCGACAATACCCGCGTGACGGTCAACGGCAAGTCGGCCAAGGCCAGCTATGACGTGAAGGTCGGCGATCATATTTCCATCGCCTTCGGCGCACGGACCGTTACGGTCGAGGTGCTCGCCGTGGCCGAGGCCGTGCGCAAGGACGACGCGGCGGCCATGTACCGCGAAATATAGCGGATCATATTGCTGCATACGATCCTGTTTCCTGCGTATATATGTAGGGAGAAGCCGGCATACCCGGACAGAAGAAAGGATGATACCATGCAGCAGGCGCTGATCGAAACGAATCTTGCCCAGCAGCCGCACCGGCTGACGCTCGACTCGCGCAGCCGTCTTTCCATCACAGGCGTTCTGGAGGTCGAAAGCTTTGACGACACGGAGATCCTTCTGACCTCCACGCGCGGCCCGATGTCCATCCGCGGACAGGGACTGCATCTGCAGCAGCTGTCCATCGACGGCGGGCAGGTCCTGGTCGACGGGAGCGTCGACGCGATCTCGTATGAGGACGATATCCCGCGCGGCGGCTTTTTCGCCCGCCTGTTCGGCTGATGGAGATCCCTGTCTCGGCGCAGGCGCTGACCTTTGCGCAGGGAGCGCTGCTGGGGCTGGGGCTGTGTCTGGCCTACGATCTGCTGCGTGCGCTGCGGCAGCTTTGCCCGCGGACGGGACTTGCGGCGGACGCGCTGTTCGGCCTGCTGCTCACGGCCTCGTTTTTGTCCTTCGCGCTCACGGCGGGACAGGGGCAGTTCCGGCTGTATGTGTTCCTCGCCGTATTTCTGACCGCCGTTCTGTATTTCCTGACGCTCAGCCCGCTTATGCTGCGCGTGTTCCGGGGACTTTTCCGTCTGCTGGGGCGGATTTTGCGGACGCTGTTCGCTCCTGTGCGCTTTTTTTTGAAATTTCTCAAAAAAATTTCAAAAACCCTCTTTGCAAGCTTCCGAAAATGGGGTACAATGACCTGTAAGCATATTCTCGATTGGAAACACGCACAACTGGAAAGGAGCAGACGCCGGAATGAAATTCGTCAAGTCGTCTCTGCTGGTCAAGCTGGTGATTCTGATCCTTGTTGTGTACGCCACTGTTACCCTGGTGCGCCTTCGCTCCCAGATCAGCGAAAAGGAAGCAGAGGCTGCCGGGCTGACAAGCTCCATCGCAAGCACACAGCAGGAAAATGACCGCCTGCAGAGCTCGATCGACGCGCTCGACACGCCCGAGGGGCTGGAACAGGTCGCGCGCGACCAACTCGGCATGGTATCAGAGGGTGAGATCGTCTTTGAAGATGTCGGTGACTAAACAAAATGGGGGACCAGGATAGAAAGATGCAGTTGAAGGTTGGAGAAATTGTTGAAGGAACTGTCAAGAGCCTGACCAAATTTGGCGCATTCGTCGCGCTGGACGCAAACACGACCGGACTTGTCCACATTTCCGAGGTCGCGCACGCCTATGTGAGCGATCTGCACGAGTATCTGACCGAGGGCCAGACTGTCAAGGTCATGGTCATCGGACTGGAAGGCGGAAAGATCAATCTTTCCATCAAGCGCACCCTGCCTGCGCCCACGCGGCAGCAGACCCAGCGCCCGCGCGGCAGCTTCCAGCAGCGTCAGGCGCAGCCGAACCGGCAGCAGCCGTCCGCGCCGCAGCAGAAATCGTTCGACGATATGCTCAAGCAGTTCATGTCCGAGTCGGACAGCAAAATGTCCTCCATCCGCGCCTATTCCGACCACAAGACCAAGACCAGAAAACGATAACCGGAAAACGCCCCGGAGCGGTCAGCCGCGCCGGGGCGAGGAGCTATTTATGAATGTTTTGATTACCGGCGGCTCGCGCGGCATCGGGGCCGCAGCCGTGCGCGCGTTTTCCGCGCGCGGTGACCGGGTCGCGTTTTTCTATGAAAAGGAAGACGAAAAGGCGGCGGCTGGCGCCGCCGCGACCCGCGAAAAGGCGGGGGCGGCCGCCGCCGAGACCGGCGCGCTTGCCGTCCGCTGCGACGTTGCGGACGAGGCGGCGGTGAACGCCGCGTTCGCGCGGCTTCCCGGCACAGATCTTCTCATCAACAACGCCGGGATCGCGGATTATGCGCTCATCAACACCATCACACCCGAACGCTGGCACAGGCTGTTTGCCGTCAACGTCGACGGCGCGTTTTACTGCATCCGCGCAGCCCTTCCCCATATGCTGCGGCAGCAGTCCGGCTGCATCCTCAACGTCAGCTCCATGTGGGGGCAGATCGGCGCGTCGTGCGAGGCGGCGTATTCGGCGACGAAGGGCGCGATCCTCGCTCTGACCAAGGCGCTGGCGCAGGAGCTGGGGCCGTCCGGCATCCGCGTGAACGCCGTCGCGCCGGGCGTCATCCAGACCGATATGTGCGCGCACGTAGACCCCAGCGTTATGGAGGGTCTGCGGCAGCAGACGCCCATCGAGCGGCTGGGCACGCCGGAGGACATCGCGCGGGCGATGGTCTATCTGGCAGACGCAGAGTTTGTCACCGGGCAGGTTCTGCCTGTCAACGGAGGCTTCGTCATCACGTAACACTTGACAAAGGAGAAAAAAATGAAACGCTTCTTGCAAAGACTTTCGCTCCTGCTCGCCGTGCTTCTGCTGCTGACCACAGCAGTCTTCGCCGACTTCGGCCCCAAGCCGCAGCTGGTCGTCCGGGTCGAGCAGCCGCCGCAGGAGGAGTATTATCTCGATCTGCTGGACACGGGCGACTGGGCGAAAAATCTCTATGACCTGGACGAGCGGGAGCTTGACCCGGCGCTGCTGGCCGCGCTCCGCGCGGCTGTTCCGTCAGGCTGGCACGCCTGCATTGCACAGGGTTCCACGCGCGCACCCATCTGGGGCGAGCTGACGGGCGAGCCGGACGGCTCCGGCGCGATGCTGCACAGCTTCCGCTACTACGGCGTTCCGGAGACATACCGCATTCTGATGGTCACGGCCTCCGGCGAGACGTTTTTGTCGGATGTGCTGACGCGCAGGACGCTGCAGTCCTCCGTCACGGTCGACTGGACGGCGAAAACGGCAAAGCCGCCTTTGCAGTCCGTGGGGTATCTGCTGCAATTCGCCGCGACGTTTGTGCCGACGATTCTGATCGAGCTTGTGGTGCTGCTCCTGTTCGGGTTCAAGCTGAAAGAAAACTGGAAGCCGTTCCTGCTCGTCAATCTCGTGACGCAGGGGCTGCTGCACGGGTATTTCGCGCTGTTCGCCGTCAACAATGGCGTCGGGCCGGGATATTTCATGCTCTTCTTCCCGGCAGAGCTGGTGATCGCGCTGCTGGAGGCGTTTATTTACCGCGCCGCACTCAGGGGCCGGTCAAAGCGCCGCGCGTTCCTGTGCGGCTTGTGCGCCAACGTCTGCTCGGCTGCGCTGGGCTTTTTTCTGGCAGAGCCGGTCTGGCAGTTCGTCGTATCCATCAGCTGAGGCTGCTGATCACATCAAAAACCGGGGAAGCCAGTTTTTCTGTCTTCCCCGGCCGCTTTTTTCAGGCTGCTTTTCCGCAGCCTTGTTTTTTTATTCAAAAAACTGAAAATCTTTCTTGAAAAGAAGGTTGTCAGTTGATATAATAGTTCTATTCCGGGAAAAAGGAGGGGATTCCGCGATGGAAAATGAAGAACTCCCGCAATATATGCGGATTGCGGTTTCCGTAGCCGTGCGGATCGCGGACGGGCAGCTTGCGGAGGGGGAAAAGCTCTCCGGGCGCTCGAAGCTTTCGTCGGAGTATCAGGTTTCCCCCGAAACGATCCGCAAATCCGTGCAGCTGCTGCGCGATATGCAGGTCGTGACCGTCAAGGAGCAGAGCGGCGTGTACGTGCGCTCTGCGGAAAACGCGAAGCGCTATTTGCAGATGGTCGGCGAAAAAAACGAGCTGCGGCAGAAAAAGCAGCGGCTGCGCGCGCTGCTTGCCCAGCAGGAGGCCGTGGCGCGGCAGGTGACGGAGCTGTGCGGCAGCATTCTCGATGATTCCGTGCAGCCCGAACAGGCTGCGGAGCAGCTGAAGACCTTCTCCTGCCGCGTGCCGCAGGACTGGCCGGACGCGGGAAAGACCCTCGGCTCGCTCCATTTCTGGCAGGCGACGGGGGCGACCGTCGTCGCCATTGCGCGCGCGGACGCGCTGACCGTCTCGCCGGGGCCGTATGCCGAGCTTCGCAGCGAGGACCGCATTCTCTTTGTGGGCGACCAGGAGGCACGGGAGGCCGTCGCCCGGTTCTTCAGCAAAACAGAAACAACATGATCCGGCGGGTGTCTGCCTGCCGGAAGGAAAGGAGACACACGTGGTTCACAACGAACTTCACGCGCTGGATCTGGCGATCATCGGCGCGTATCTGATTGCAATGGTGCTCATCGGCCTTGTGGTGGTCAAAAAGGTCCGGAGCATGGACGATTATTATCTCGGCGGGCGCTCCTTCGGGCCGCTGGTTCTGATGGCCACCGTCTGCGCGACCATCATCGGCGGCAGCGGCCTGATGGGGCGTGCGGGCGTCGCGTATTCAAGCGGCTTCAAGGCCATCATGACGGCGCTGCCGTACCTGCTTGGGATGTTCATCTTTTCCGGCCTCGCCGGGCGCATCTCGGACGTCGGCACAAAGTTCGGCGTCACATCCATCCCGGACCTGTTTGAGCAGCGCTTCGGAAAAACAGCCAAGGTCGTGCTGGGCTGCCTCATTGCGTTCACCATGATGGGCACGGTCGCCTCGCAGGTCACGGCGACAGCCACGATCATCAATATGCTCGGCGGCGAGATCGGCATTTCCTATGAGCTGGGCGCGCTCATCGCCTGCGCGGTATTTATCATCTACACGGCCACGTCCGGCCTGTTCGGCGTCATTTATACGGACGTGTTCCAGTTTGTCATGCTGATCCTGTTCGTGTATATCCTGATCCCGGCCTCGTCGCTCGTCAAGCTCGGCGGGATCGGCAATTTTGTGCAGAATCTGGCGCCGGAGCTGGCAAAGCCGTACATCGACGGCGGCATCGTCGGCGATATCATCACCTATTTTGTCTTCACGCTGGCCGGCGCGGAGATGTGGCAGCGGGCGTTCGCGGCAAAGAACCGCAGATCCGCCAAGGAGGGCCTGTTCCTCGGCACGCTTGCCTACGGGCTGACGATCCCGCTGGTATGGTTCATGGGCGTGGTCGCGCATCAGCTCGTCCCGGCGGAGAAGATCGCGGCCTACGGCTCGACCGACGCGGTCGTTCCGGCGCTGGCGATTGAAATCCTCCCGGTCGGCCTGACGGGCCTCGCACTGGCGGGCATTCTGTCCGTCATCATGTCCACGGCGGACAGCTATCTCATCGTCTCCGTGCAGACGTGCGTGCATGATATCTACAAGGTATTCCGGCCGGATACGCCGGAAAGGAAGGAGCTGCGGCTCACGCGCGTGTTCGCCGTCGTACTGCCGCTGGGCGCGCTGCTGATCGCGCTGTACATCAAAAACGCGTATAACATCCTCATGTTCGCTTGGAGCTTCTATGCCGCTGCGGCGGGACTTCCGGCGTTCGCCGCGCTCTATTGGAAAAAGGCGACGAAGGCAGGCGTTCTGTCCGGCATGGCGGCGGGCTTTACGGTCACGATCGCGTGGAAGCTGCTGGGCCAGCCGTTCGGCCTCGGTGCGACAGTGCCGGGGGCAATCGCCTGTGCGCTGGCGCTCGTGCTCGTGAGCCTTGCAACGTGCAAAAAGCACCCGTCCGTCTATCTCGACCCGCGCAAGGCTTGACAACCGGTCTGCAGAGCGGGTATGCTATAGGAAATTCCAACGATGGAGGTTCATCCGATGAACGTCGTCAATTTTGGCTCTCTGAATATCGATCACGTCTACGCCGTCGACCATTTCTGCCGCGCGGGCGAGACGATCCACACAAAAAGCTATACCCAAAACGCGGGCGGCAAGGGGCTTAACCAGTCCATCGCCGTTTCACGCAGCGGGCAGAAGGTGCATCACGCGGGTCTGCTCGGCCCGGAGGGCACACGGCTGGCAGAGCTGCTGTCCGGCAGCGGCGTCGATCTGCGCTATCTGAAGCATACCGACGTTCCGCAGGGCCACGCCGTCATTCAGGTCCAGCCGGACGGCCAGAACTGCATTTTCCTCTACGGCGGCTCCAATCAGGCAGTCACGCCGCAGGAGATCGACGAGGTGCTCATGCAGCTGAACGCCGGGGATTATCTGCTGCTGCAGAACGAGATCGCCAATCTGACCTATCTGCTGCGCGCCGCCGCCCGGCGCGGTCTGCGCGTTGTGCTGAACGCGTCGCCCATTTCGGACGAGCTTTTAAACGCCGATCTTTCCGGCGTCGACTGGCTGGTCGTGAACGAGATCGAATGCGCGGCCATGGCGGGCTGCGGCGATGCGCAGGCGGGCTATGAGACGCTCAAGCAGCGCTATCCGTCGCTTGGCATTCTGCTGACGCTCGGGTCTGAGGGATCCGTCAGCTGGAAGGATGGCACGGAGGTCCGGCAGTGTGCGTACCCGGTCAAGGCCGTCGACACGACCGGCGCGGGCGATACGTTCATGGGCTATTTCGTCGGCTGCCTCGCGCAGGGCATGGAACGGCAGACGGCCATGCAGTATGCGTCCATGGCCTCCGCCATCTCCGTCACCCGCCCCGGCGCAGCAGCGTCCATCCCCCTGATGGATGAGGTCCGCGCCGCCGTCGAGACGCTTTGAACTGCTTCATAAACCAATGGCCCGGATGCTTCAGAAGCATCCGGGCCGTTGATTGTATAAAGAAAAAAGTCAGCCCATACGGCTGACTTTTCGGAAGCGTGTAATAGTGTGGCATATTCGGATTGTCAAGAAAGTCCCGTTTTGGAACAGAAAAGCGGACGCACGCCGGGGGAAGGCAGCTGCCTTCTCCCGGCGGTCTGTTATTCGCCGCAGCCCTGGATATCCAGAGAGTCGAGCGCCTCCTGACCGGCGGCGGTCAGGGCCATGCTGCCGCGGATGGGCCAGGCTTCGTAGCCTGTGTAGTCAAAGCCTTTCAGGGGCAGGGCGAAATCCACGGAAACGAGCCGCTTGATCTGTAAGGCGAGGATCGCCGCGCTGGTCTGCGCACGGTTTTCGGAGCCGTCCAGATACACGGGCGTTTCGTCCGTTCTCGTGCAGGCGGCAGGCAGGAACGCCAGCTCGGCAAACTGCCGCAGCAGCCGAAGCTCCGGCTCCGTCAGAAGCAGCACGTGGCTCCTGCACCCGCCGCAGCCGCCCGCGCAGCCTCCGCAGGACGTACAGTCGGTCATATTCATCCCTCCTGCCGCTAGGATACCCGAATTGCGCGGAAACGTCAATGTTTTTCGGATAAAAGCGCCGTCAGCTTGTCGGTCAGCGTCCACACGCCCGCGATCAGTCCCAGCAGGAGCGCAGCCGGGATGGCCAGCACACCGATCACGGCCAGCCCCAGATAAAACACGCCGCCCGAGACGCCGTCCTTTGCTTTTTTTATCGAATCACTGCGCATAGCTCTAATTTCTCCCGTGCAAGCGTCCACACGTCGCGCAGCCAGAGGAAGAAGTCTTCCAGATTGCGGACGGTCTGCTGCACGCCGACCTCCGCGCAGCTGCCGAAGACGGCTTTAGCAGCGCAGCATGTCATACCGATGAGCAGCGCCGCGATCAGGACCAGCACCAGAACAAGACGGAGCAAAAACCGGATCATGCTGCTTCCTCCTTTGCGCCTGCGACGATGGAATAATACGAATTGGATGTGATGCGGTAGACAAGCGTGTAGAAGACCGCATAGATGGCGAAGGTGACGACCGTCGTGCCGATGAGCAGCTTCAGATTCGTGAGGTTGAACAGCACCAGCATTTTATGAACAAACGGGAACGCAAAGCCCAGATGCAGCCCCGCAAACAAAAGCGGCAGGAAGAACACCAGCAGGAGCTGCGAGTTGATGGACTTGCGGATATCCGTCTTCGTCATGCCGACGCGCTGCATGATCTCAAACCGGGCCTGATCCTCATAGCCCTCGGAGATCTGCTTATAATATAGAATCAAAACGGCGGCGGCGAGGAACACGATGCTCAGCAGGATCGCGAGGAAAAAGAGGCTTCCGTAGGTGCCGACGAAATCTTCGCGGTTGAACGCGATGGACTCCACCGTGTACGACGCGTAGACCAGCCCTTCCCTGTTATCGGCAAACGTCCCCATCATATCGCGGAGAAACGCGATCTGCGCTTCATCCGGGCTGCCGGAATCAAACGAATACTGCCAGCTTACGACGACCGGATAGCGGGTGTTCTGCGTCCGCAGCGCGTTTACCGCTGCGTCAAAATCCGGGACGATCAGATAGATCGTCGTCGTGATGTTTGCGCTGTCCGCGCCGAAGCCGCCGAAGCTTGGCAGCTGGCCCTTGATCTGATAGGTCAGCTCGCCGATGCGGATATCCGGCTGTGTGTAGGCCATGCGCGGGCAGCAGAAATATGCCTCGTCCGGCTCCAGCGTCAGGCTTTCACCTGTCATGCGGCTATAGTCCTCCAGCGGCAGGATCGTCAGATCGACCGCACGCTCATAGTCCATAAGCGTACTCTCTTCGGCGCGGGAGAAAGTATTGCCCGTGAGAAGACCGGAGAACCATGCGCTGCGGATATCGAACTGCCCCTGCACGTCAAGTCCGTCCTGTTTGATAACGTCCTCGATCATGCCGCGCGCGATGGCGATGTTTGCTTCATCCATACCGCCCTCGTCCTTGACAAAGCGCAGTTCAACAGAAAGATCGCTCGGATAGCGTGTGCGCAGCGCATCCTCCTTGCCGAAATAGAGGCAGGTCGTTGACGAGAGCATAACGAGCACCATCGTGGCAAGAATACAGATCGAGGCCAGTCCCGCGCCGTTGCGCTTCATACGGTAAGCCATGGACGAGACGGAAATAAAATGGTTTTTCTGATAATAATACCGCTTATTCTTCTGCAGCGCGCGGCACAGCACCACGGAGCCGGAGATAAAGATCAGATACGTCGCCGCGATGACCATCAGAACGGCGATAAAGAACACCGCCAGCGCCGTCAGCGGCTGCTTGATCGTCACGGCAATATAATATGCCGCGCCGAGGATCAGAAAGCCAGCGAGGCCGAACACCCAGTTCGCCTTCGGCGGCTTTTCGCCGCAGGCTTCGCTGCGCAGAAGCGCCGCCGCGTTCGTCTTGCAGACCGTCACCAGCGAGCGCAGGAACAAAAGCGCGAAGATGGCGAGATACAGGATCGTCGTCATGGTCGTGGCCGGAACGGAGACGGTAAACTGCATCTGTACGGTGCCGTCCACGATATTGACGAGCAGCAGCTCAAAGAGCTTTCCGAGCGCAATGCCCAGCACCTCGCCGCCCGCGATGGAAATGAGCGCCATGATGACCGTTTCCCATGCCAGAACCTTTGCCAGATTCCCCTTGCCCATGCCGAGAATGTTGTAAAGGCCAAACTCACGGTTCCGGCGGCGGATAAGGAAGGAATTCGTGTAGAACAGGAACAAAACGGCGAATGCCGCCATGACAAAGCTGCCCATGCCGAGAATCATGGGCATGGTGTCTCCGCCCGGAAAGGTCCTGAGGATGGGGGAGGAGGCAAGCGACAGCAGAATGTACGTCATCATCACCATGCCGACGCAGGCCAGCAGGAACGGCAGATACAGCCGTTTGTTTTTTGTGATGCCCTGCCAGGCAAGGCGCGGATAGAGTCTGTGTGTCATGCCTGCTCGCCCCCTGCCTGCAGAACGGTCAGCGCGTCGGTGATCTTCTGGTAGAGCTGATCGTCGGTGAGATTGCCGCGGTAAAGCTGGTGATAGACCTCGCCGTCCTTGATAAAGAGGACGCGTCCGGCACGGCTGGCCGCACGGACGGAGTGCGTGACCATCAGGATCGTCTGCCCGCTGCGGCTGATGTCGGAGAACACGCGCAGCAGCTCGTCCGTCGCCTTGGAGTCCAGCGCGCCGGTCGGCTCGTCGGCCAGCAGAAGGCGCGGGTTCGTGATGATCGCGCGGGCGACGGCCGCGCGCTGCTTCTGGCCGCCGGAAATTTCATACGGATATTTTTTCAGCAGCTCCGTAATGCCGAGCCTTGCCGCGATTGGCTCCAGCCGCGCAGAAAGCTCCCTCTGCGGCACGCCCGCCAGCACGAGCGGCAGATAGATATTGTCCTCGACCGAGAACGTGTCGAGCAGATTGAATTCCTGAAATACGAAGCCCAGATGGTCGCGGCGGAAGGCCGCGCGGTCGGCTTCCCTGATGGAGGCAAGGTCCTTGCCGTCCAGCAGGACAGAGCCGGAGGTCGGCTTGTCAAGCCCGGCCAGAATGTTTAAAAGCGTCGTCTTGCCGGAGCCGGATTCGCCCATGATGGCGACGTATTCCCCGTTTTCCACGCTGAAATTGATATTTTTGAGCGCCTCGACCGACGCGCCGCCAAAGCG
>HF990565.1:0-3559 GCA_000432135.1 Firmicutes bacterium CAG:124 | reverse complement strand
GCGCGTCGTGTAGACCTTGCGCAGTCCGTTTACTTCGAGAATCTGCATGATGAAAAGCCTCCTGTGTTGATTTCTGCCCCCAGTATACCGCGCCGCACGCCAGAACGCTATCGATTTGGCTTACACTTTTCCCTGCGCATCTTACAGTTTTGTAAGATGGGGTGACACCGGCGTGGGAGCTTTGTAGGGGCCGATGCCGGTCACAGCCGTTCGCGACGAAGGAGCGTTACGGATGTGGGTCTGCCGCTTGCCGGTACACATCGGCCCGGCGGAACACACCATTTTTACTGGAATCTTCGGCGAATTCGTCACATTTATTGGGCCGACAGAGTCGTCGGCCCCTACAATACCCCTCCGCTCCCTGTAGGGGCCAACGACTCTGTCCGCCCGCAGAACGCACCGACTTTTACGGAAATCTACTGCGAATTCGCAGTTTCCCAACGGGCCGAGTAGGCATCGGCCCCTACAGGAAGCCCTGTAAATTTACACTTGACAAATACCCCGTCAGGGTATATAGTCAAGATACCCCGATGGGGTATCTGAGATAAAAGGAGGCTGGCCCATGCCGGAACCCAAGCGATGTTCCTGCTGCGAAAAGCATACACTGCGCGCGCAGGAGGAGAAAAAGAAGCTTCTGAACCGCCTGCGCCGCATTGAAGGACAGGTGCGCGGCCTGCAGGCGATGGTCGAGGCCGACGCCTACTGCAACGACGTGCTGACGCAGTCTGCTGCCGTCAACGCCGCCATCAACGCCTTCAACCGCGAGCTTCTGGCCGAGCATCTGCGCACGTGCGTGACGCGGGATTTGAAAAACGGCCATGAAGAGATCGTAGATGAACTGGCGGCAACTCTGCAAAAGCTAATGAAGTAATTTGCTCCCAAGGAGGGATTTTCATGCAGCAATATACCGTGACCGGCATGCACTGCGCCGCGTGCAGCGCAAGTGTGGAAAAGGCGGTCAAAAAGGTCCCGGGCGTTACGTCCTGCGCCGTGAGCCTGCTCACAAACTCGATGGGCGTCGAGGGTACGGCGGAGCCTGCCGCCATCATCAATGCCGTCGAGGACGCGGGCTACGGCGCGTCTGTGCGCGGGCAGGAAGCCGCTCCTGCGGCGGACGCAAGCGCACTGGAGGACAGGCAGACGCCGCATCTTAAAAAGCGGCTGATCGCCTCTGTCGCATTTTTGCTCATTCTGATGTATTTCTCGATGGGCCACATGATGTGGGGCTGGCCGCTGCCAGGCTGGTTTGACGGCAACCACGTCGCCATGGGCCTTGTCCAGCTGCTGCTGGCCGGGATCGTCATGGTCATCAATCAGGAGTTCTTCGTGAGCGGCACCAAGAGCCTGCTGCGCGGCTCGCCGAACATGGACACGCTCGTCTCGCTCGGCGCGGCGGCGTCCTACGGGTGGAGCGTCTACGCGCTGTTTGCCATGACGGACGCGCAGCTGCACGGCGGCAGCGAAGCCGCCATGGCGTATATGGACGAATTTTATTTTGAGTCCGCCGCCATGATCCTCACGCTCATCACCGTCGGCAAGCTGCTTGAGGCGCACTCCAAGGGCAAAACCACGGACGCGCTCAAGAGCCTCATGGCCCTCGCACCGGAGACGGCGACGGTGATCCGCGACGGCAAAGAGGTCAAAATTCCCGCCGCGCAGGTCCGCAAGGGCGACGTGTTCGTCGTCCGTCCGGGCCAGAGCATCCCGGTCGACGGCGTTGTGCTGGACGGCGCGAGCGCCGTCAACGAGGCAGCGCTGACCGGCGAGAGCGTCCCGGTCGATAAAGCCCCCGGCGACGGCGTTTCCGCCGCGACGGTCAACTGCTCGGGCTTCCTCCGCTGCGAGGCCACCCGCGTCGGCGAGGATACCACACTCAGCCAGATCATCCGCATGGTCTCCGATGCGGCGGCGACGAAAGCGCCGATTGCCAAAACGGCGGACAAGGTCGCGGGCGTGTTCGTCCCGGCGGTCATCTCCATCGCGCTTGTCACAACAATTGTCTGGCTGCTGCTGGGCCGGGAATTCTCCTTTGCGCTTGCGCGGGGCATTTCCGTGCTGGTCATCAGCTGCCCGTGTGCGCTGGGCCTTGCCACGCCGGTCGCCATCATGGTCGGCAGCGGCGTGGGCGCGAAAAACGGCATTCTCTTCAAAACGGCGGCAAGTCTGGAGCATACGGGTCGGACGCGCATCGTCGCCCTTGACAAGACCGGAACCATCACCTCCGGCCAGCCGGAGGTCACAGATCTCATCCCGGCGGACGGCGTGACGGAGCGGGAGCTTTTGCAGGCAGCCGTCTCGCTGGAGGCCAAGAGCGAGCATCCGCTGGCCGCGGCGATCATGAAGCGCGGCGAGGAAGAAAAGTTGCAGCCCGAAGCGGCGGAGAACTTCGCCGCCATCACCGGCAGCGGTCTGACCGCGACGGTACTGGGCGCGCAGCTGCTCGGCGGCAGCGTCAAATATATGGCCTCGCAGCTCGCCCTGCCGCAGGAGATCCACAAGCAGGCGGACGCACTGTCGCAATCCGGCAAGACGCCGCTGCTGTTCGCGAAAAACGGCAGACTTCTCGGCCTCATCGCCGTGGCGGACGCCATCAAGCCGGAAAGCCCGGAGGCCATCCGGCAGCTGCGCGGCATGGGCATCCGCGTCGTGATGCTGACGGGCGATAACCAGCGCACAGCCGACGCCATCGGCAAGCTTGCGGGCGTGGACGATGTAGTCGCGGGCGTTCTGCCGGGCGGCAAGGAGGCCGTCGTGCGTGAGCTTCAGAAATACGGCCCCGTCGCCATGGTCGGCGACGGCATCAACGACGCCCCCGCCCTCACCGCCGCCGACACAGGCATTGCCATCGGCGCGGGAGCCGACGTCGCCATCGATGCGGCGGATGTGGTGCTTATGAAGAGCACGCTGCTCGATGTCGCCGCCGCCATCCGCCTCAGCCGTGCGGCACTGCGGAACATCCACGAGAACCTGTTCTGGGCGTTTATCTACAACGTCATCGGCATCCCGCTGGCAGCCGGCGTGTTCGTCGGGCTGGGGCTGACGCTCAATCCGATGTACGGCGCGGCGGCCATGAGCCTGTCCAGCTTCTGCGTGGTGTCGAACGCGCTGCGGCTGAACCTGTGCAAACTCTACAGCGCCAAACACGATCACAAAGGAAAACCCATGCCGGAAATTCATCTGGCAGAACAAAATAAGGAGGAAACTGGTATGACAAAGACATTACACGTAAAGGGCATGATGTGCGGTCACTGCGAAGCGCGCGTCAAAAAGGCGCTCGAAGCCGTGGACGGCGTTGCTTCCGCAGTCGCGGATCACAACAACGGCACCGCCGTCGTCACGCTCACGAAGGATGTTTCGAACGAGACGCTCAAGGCTGCCGTCGAAGCGCAGGATTACGAAGTCACCGGCGTGGAATAAACGAAAAGCCGCAGCATTTTGAGGCGCACGGCAAAGTAAGAACTCGTATTAAAAATCTGCGGCTGCTGTCCAGTCTTTTCTTTTGCTTCTCCAAAAGAAAAGATTGGGAAAAGAAAACGAGCCCGGGGGGATTTCGATTTCC
>HF990564.1 GCA_000432135.1 Firmicutes bacterium CAG:124 | reverse complement strand
CCGGGTGCGTTGGGAGTTTTCAGATACACCCTAGCGCTGCTTATTCCATCATGGAGCGGGTCTGCTCCTCGCGGTACTGGCGGGTGTAGAGCTGGTAATACGCGCCCTTTGCCTCCATCAGAGAGCGGTGCGTGCCGCTTTCGATGATCTTGCCGTCGTGCACGACCAGAATCACGTCCGCACGGCGGATGGTCGACAGGCGGTGCGCGATGATGAACGAGGTGCGGCCCGCCATGACCTTTTCGATGGCGTCCTGAATAAGCCGCTCGGTCACGGTGTCGACGGAGCTGGTCGCTTCGTCGAGCACGAAAATGCGCGGGTCGGCCAGCAGCGCACGGGCAAAGGACAAAAGCTGCTTTTCGCCCGTGGAGAGGGTATTGCCGCCCTCGCCGATGTCGGTATTATAGCCGTCCGGCAGACGGGCGATAATCTGGTCGGCGGAGACGGCCTTTACAGCCGCTTCGATCTCGTCCATCGTCGCGTCGGGCCTGCCGTAGCGCAGGTTCTCCAGAACTGTGCCGGAGAACAGATGCGGCGTTTGCAGCACATAACCGATGTTCGAGTGCAGCCAGAGTTGGCTGCGTTCCCGCGCGTCGCGGCCATCGATCAGAATGCGGCCCTGCGTCGGCTCAAAGAAGCGGCAGACGAGATTGACCAGCGTGGATTTGCCCGCGCCCGTCTCGCCGACAATGGCGACGTTCGTGCCCTGCGGGACCTTCAGGTTAAAATGCTCCAGCACGTTTTCGCTGCCGTCGGGGTAGCGGAAGGTGACGTCCTGAAATTCAATGTCGCCGTGAAGCGGCTCCCAGTTTTCCTTTTTGGGGTGGAACGCGTCGCCGTACTTTTCCGTGACCTCCGGCGTGTCGCTGACGTCGGATTCCGTTTCGAGCAGCCTTGTGACGCGCTCGACGTTGACCTGCACGTTGACGAGCGACGACATGACCTGCACGAGCCACTGGATCGGCTCCATCATGCCCTGCGCATAGTTCATAAACACCGACAGCGTACCGATCAGGATCACGCCGTCTCTTGTGATCACACCGCCGCGCCACAGGACGATCGCCAGCGCAATGGACGCGGCGAAGGCCGTCGTGGACATGAACACGCCACGGAAGTGCATGGCGCGGACGCTCAGGCGCTTCATTTCGCCGGTCAGATCGTCGAACTCCTGCTCGACCTTATCCTCAATGACCAGCGTCTTGGTCGTTTTCGCGCCGGTGATGCCCTCGTTGAACGCGCCGGTGATCTTCGAGTTCTGCTCGCGCACGCGGCGGTGGAAGAAGACGAGCTTTTTCTGGAAATACCCGCCCGAGATCACCAGCACCGGCACAATGACCATCACACACAGCGCCAGCTTCCAGTTGAGCGCAAACATCATCACGATCGCCAGCAGCAGATACGCGATGTACCACACGCCCTCCATCAGACCCCAGGCCAGTGTGCTTGCAATGCGGTCGGTATCGGACATGACGCGCGCGTGGGTATAGCCGACGCTGTTCTGGTTGAAGTAGGAGAAGGACAGTGTCTGCAGATGGTTGAACGTCTCGCGTTTTAAGTCGCGGCCGATATAGAGCTCGGCCCTGCACGCGCCGTAGGCGGAAATGTAGTTCGTCGCGGTCTGAATGATCATGACCAGAATGTACAGTGCCAGCCAGCCGCCGACGCCCTGCATGGTTTTGTCCGCGATAAAATGGTCGATGGCGTGCTGCTGGAACAGGGGGATGATCGCGTCCATGCCGCTGCCGACCGTGCCGGTCACAACCATCCAGAAAAACAGCATTTTATAGGGCTTTAAATAAGGAGCCAGCTTCGGGATGCCGAAAAACGGCAGGCCCTTTTTTTCTTTTTCCTGCTTCATGCCGGCTCCTCCTCTCCGATGGACATCTGCATATCATAGATCTGCCGGAACAGGCCGGGCTGCCGCAGCAGCTCCTGCGGCGTGCCGCGCTGGAGGACCTTTCCGTGCTCCAGCACCAGAATATTGTCGCAGTCCATGAGTGTCGTGATGCGGTGGGAAATGATGATGGTCGTCGTCCCGGCCAGATCCCGGTTCAGCGCTTCACGGATGTGCTCGTCCGTCTGCGTGTCGACGGCGGACAGGGAATCGTCGAAGACCATCACGGGCGTTTTCTTCGTCAGCATCCGCGCGATGGCCACGCGCTGCTTCTGTCCGCCCGAGAGCGTCACGCCGCGTTCGCCGACCATGGTGTCATAGCCGTTCGCGAACTGCTCGATATCGGAGGCAATGCAGGCTGTCGCGGCGGCTTTGCGTACCGTTTCGCCGTCCGCGCCGCAGATGCCGATGTTCTCCTCGATCGTGCGCGAGAACAAAAACGGCTCCTGTAAGACAACGCCCACATGGTCGCGCACCCAGGCTGCGGGCATATCGGCCAGATCCTCCCCGCCGACCGTCACGCGGCCCTCCGACGGCGCGTAGAGCCTGCACAGCATCAGCAGCAGGCTGCTCTTGCCGGAGCCGGTGCCGCCCAGAATGCCGAAGCTCGACCCGGCGGGAATGGTGAAGGACACGTCCGAGAGCACGTCCGGCCCCGTCTCATAGCGGAACGAAACATGGTCGAAGACGATATCGCCGTCCATGGGCAGCTCCTTCGCGTCCGGCCTGTCCTGCTCGCAGGGGGCGTCGAGAATTTCGCCGATACGGGACACGGAGACGCCCGCCTTGCTCATCTCGGAGATCACGCGGCCCAGACGGCGCACGGGAGAAATGCTCATGGTGTTGTAAATGGCGAAGGAGACGAACTCGCCCTCGGTCATTTCGCCGCGCACGCACAGAATGCTGCCGATCAGCACAACAAGCATCGTCTGGATGCAGGCCGTCGCGTCGCCGACGGCCCAGAAGTCCGAAAGCGTGCGGCACAGGCGCACCCAGAGCGTGGTATAGTCCTCGTTCTGCTTTTCAAAGCGCTGCCGCTCGTATTCCTCGCGGCCAAAGGCGCGCACAACGCGCACGCCGGTCAGATTCTCCTGCGCGATGGTGGACAGCACGCCCTCGGACTCGTCACAGGCGGTGTAGCGCTCGCGGATGGAGTTGTGGAACAGCAGAGAATAGACGATGATGATCGGGAACATGACCGCCGGCACGAGCGCCAGCTTCCAGTTCATAAGCGCCATGCACACGAGCGCAAACACGATCATTGCCACAGCGCGGAACACGGAGACGAACTGCTCTTCAAAGAAGGTCTTGATGCGCTCGACGTCCGAGGTGCAGCGCTGGATGATATCGCCGGTAGGGTTCTGCATATGCCACTTCCACGGCAGGTGCTGGATGTGGTGGTACAGCAGGTCCCGGCTGGTCTTGACGAGTGTTTCGCCCGCCTTGGAGCTGTAGATATTCACGCAGTAGCGCATGACGGCCGAGAGAAGCCCGAGTCCCGCCATAAAAACCGCCGGGACCCAGAGGTTCTGCCGCAGATACGCCGCGCCGCCGAGCGCTTCGACGATAGGCCGCGCCGCCGCGGACTTCACCGGGGCCTGCCCGATCAGGGAGTCGACGCTCACGCGGATGATCTGCGGAATGATCAGCTCACAAAGCGTAAAGAGCAGGCTTGCGGCAATGCAGGCGGCAAAATACCGCCAGCTGCCGTGCAGCAGCCGCGCAAGCGTCCGCCCATTGGAGCTTTTTTTCTTCTGTTTCAGGGTTCTCGCCTCGCTTTCTTTCGAAGACAGGCCGAGGGCGGAATTGGGAACGCCAATTCCGCCCTTGTGGCCGCGAACGATATTTCTGGAATTACTATACCGTATTTGTTCCGGAATGTCAACCGTGATTATGCGATGCCGGTCAGGTCATAGCTGTCGAGCCACGCCTTGGCTTCCTCGCACACGCCGCGCAGGCAGCTTTCCTCAAACGGGCTGTCCAGCTCCGCGTTTTTCAGCAGCTCCGTAAAGACCCTGCTGCCGCCTTGCCGGGTGTAGGCCATGTAGTGCGCCCACGCGTCAGGCAGATCCTTCTGGATGCGCGCCCAGAATTGCAGCGCAACGGTCTGCGCGAGGCAGTAGTCGATGTAATAGAACGGGTTCACATAGATATGCAGCTGCCGCTGCCAGCCCTCGCCGTCGCCGTAGAAGGGGATCTCGCTGCCGAGCTTCATCCACGGCATATACACGCCCAGAAGCTCTTTCCACACTGCATGGCGCTCCGCCGGGGTCATCTCCGGCTTTTCATAGACGATATGCTGGAAATGGTCGACCATCGTGCCGTAGGGGATGAAGGTCAGCGCGCCGGCCAGATGGCTGTAGCGGAACTTACGGGTATCGTCACCAAAGAAGCCCTCGGCCCACGGCCACGCGAAGAATTCCATGGACATGGAATGCACCTCGCAGCCCTCAAGGCTCGGCCAGATCGTCTCGGTCGGGACGCGGTCGCGGTTGAGATACGCGGCAAAGGCGTGGCCCGCCTCGTGCGTCACGACCTCAACGTCGTGCTGCGTGCCGTTGAAGTTGGCGAAGATAAACGGAACGCGGTACTCGCCAAGGCTCGTGCAGTAGCCGCCGGCCCGCTTGCCGGGGGTGGACAGCACGTCGAGAAGCTCGTTATCGAGCATCGTGTTGAAGAATTCTCCGGTTTCGGGGGAAAGCGCCTCATAGAACCGCTTGCCCTGCGCGAGAATGTCGTCTGGGGTGCCGCAGGGCTTCGGGTTGCCGCTGCGGAAGGAGAGGGCGTTGTCGGCAAAGGTCATGGGGTAGGTCTTGCCGAGGCGCTTGGCCTGTGCTTCGTAGACGGATGCCGCCACGGGCACGACGTACTTGACGACGGCGGCGCGGAACTTCTCCACGTCCTGCTTCGTGTAGCAGTTGCGGCCCATGCGGTAATAGCCCAGCTCGGTATAGCCGTCATAGCCCAGCTTGCGGCCCATCGCGTCGCGCAGCTTCACGAGCTTGTCATAGATCTCGTCCAGCTCCATCTGGTGCGCCTTGTACCAGCCGCCCTCGGCCTGCCACGCAGCCAGACGCCGCGCGTCGTCGGGGTCGTTTTTAAACGGGGACAGCTGCGAGATGGTGTAGGTGCCGCCTTCGAACTCGATCTGTGCGCTGGCGATCAGCTTCTGATAGTCCTGCACGAGCTGGTTTTCCTGCTTCAGCTCCTCGACAATGGCGGGAGAGAACGCCTTGCGGGCAATCTCGGCGTTGAGGAACATCAGATCGCCGTATTCCGCCGCGAATTCCTTGCGGAACGGGCTTTCCAGCATCGCAGCCGTCCACGCGTCGTCATAGGCGCGAAGCTCGGGCCCCGCTTCGTTCCAGAACTCCTCTTCGGCGTCATAGAACTTGTCGCGGGTGTCGATGGAGTTGCGGACGCTCGAGAGCGTGGCGAGCGTATCGATGTGCATCGACAGCTTCTGCTGGGCGAGGAACGCCTCGCGCGCAGCGGCATAGTCCGGCGCGGCCTTCAGCCGGTCGGTCAGCGCCTGCAGCTGCTGCTTCAGCTCGTTCAGATCGGGCCGTGCATACGGCATTTCAGAAAATTTCATGGAAATCTCCCTTCATTAATAATACTCTGTTGGGATTATAGCATATCCCGTCCATGTTTCGCAATGCCCGTGTCTTGCGTCCGCAGACAAATCGTGGTACGATGAAAGAAAAGGAGGGATCCCTATGACAAATCAGCAGAAATTTGACCGTCTGCGTAAACTGCTCGACGAAGCCAGTGTCTATGCCCGTGCCGTGGGCAAGCTGGATTTCGATATGCAGTGCTGCGCGCCGAAGGACGGCATGGAGCAGGCGGGCGCGGATATGGCCGTTCTGTCCGACCGGCATTTCCGGCTCACGCACACCAAGCGCTACGCCCAGCTTGTAACCGAGCTGCACGCGGACAGTGAGGGACTGACGCCGGTGCAGAAGAAGGTCGTGGAACACCTGTATGAGGCGTGGGAGAAGGAAAAGAATATCCCGGCAAAGCTGAATTACGAAATGAGCCTCGCCTACAACCGCGCCTATTCCAAATGGCTGGAGGCGAAGCAGGCAGCGGACTTTTCCCTGTTCCGCGATTCGCTGGCCGAGATCATTTCCTACACGCACAAGGCGCTCGATCTGCGTGAAAACAAAAAGCCGACGTATTACGACGCGCTGCTGGACGACACCGAAAAGGGCGGCAGCATCGCCCAGCTCGACGCGTTTTTTGACGCGCTGCGCGCGCGGATCGTCCCGCTGGTGCGGCGCATTCAGGCGGAGGGCAAGCCCATCCGCACGGATTTCATGTCCCGCCCGTGCCCCATTTCGCAGCAGGAGGCGTTCTCCAGATACCTGCTGGAGCTGGAGGGCTTAAAGCAGGACGCGCTCGTCCTCATGACGACCGAGCATCCGTTCACCACGAACTTCGGCCCCAGGGACGTGCGCGTCACGACGCATTATTATGAGAACAATTTCGTCTCCAATATCTTCACCACGCTCCATGAGGGCGGCCACGCGCTGTTCATGCAGAACGAGCCGGAGGAATTTTACCGCGAGCACGCCGCAGACTCCATGACGAACGGGATGCACGAGTGCATTTCCCGCTTCTACGAAAACCTGATCGGCCGCAGCGAGGCGTTTGTGCACTTCATCTATCCCAAGCTGCAGGAGCTGAGCGGCGGTACGTTTGCCGACGTTTCCGAACTGAGGGGCGGTACGTTTGCCTACTTGTCCGAACGGCAGCTTTATGAGGCTGTCAATGCCGCCGCGCCAGGCCTCAACCGCTGCGACGCAGACGAGTTGACCTACTGCCTGCACATTATGATCCGCCATGAACTGGAAAAGGCGTTCATGAACGGCGAGATCACGGTCGATGAAATTCCCGCGCTTTGGAATCAGAAATATCAGGACTATCTCGGCGTCACCGTCCCGGACGACGCGCAGGGCTGCCTGCAGGACGTGCACTGGACGATGCCCGCCGGATACTTCCCGTCCTACGCGCTCGGCTCCGCCTACGGCGTGCAGATCCTGCGGACGATGGAGAAGGACTTCGACGTCTTTGCCTGCGCGGCAAAGGGCGATCTGCTCCCCATCCGCGACTGGCTGAAATCGCACGTATTTTCCATCGCCTCCGTCACAACGCCGGATGAATGGATCCGCGCCATCACCGGCGAAAGCCTGAACCCGGACTATTTCCTGACCTATCTGGAGAAAAAATTCTCCGCGCTCTATGCGCTGACATAAGCAGCGCGCCAAAGCCTCCCCTTGCCGTGCGATGCGCACAGCAAGGGGAGGCTTTTTATGTGCATCCTATATCATTTTTGATATGCTTGGTTTTCACAAATTAAGTATCACATTTATAGTATGGCAAATATGACAATTCTGATATGGAAAATTCGTGCTATTTTCCACACCCGCAGCGCGCCGGAATGATTGACTTCCGGAGGCGTTCGTGGTAAACTTTTTTCGTAACCGATAAAACAATATCGATTACAGACATGGCGCCGGAACCCGCGCACGACTGGACACGCAGCGCCGAAAATACCAGGCAACGGGATAGTTAAGGCCCCGCGCCTGCAAGGAGGATACAATAACATATGGCAATCGAATTCAAAGACGGCAAGTACGTAGACCCGCAGACCGGCCGCGTCACGCTCGACCCGACCGTGTACAAGGACTGGCAGATCGCAGAGGAAGCAGAAAAGAATCTGCCCCCCGTGGATTATTTCCGCGAGAAGCTCGGCCTGCTGCCCGAGGAGATCATCCCCTACGGCAAGACCCCGAAGATCGACTTCATCAAGGTCATGAAGCGTCTGAAGGATAAGCCCGACGGCAAGTTCATCGAAGTCACTGCCATTACCCCGACCCCGTTCGGCGAAGGCAAGTCCACCGTTTCCCTGGGCCTGATCGAAGGCCTCGGCAAGCTGGGTCTGAACGTCGGCGGCGCGCTGCGTCAGCCCTCCGGCGGCCCGACCATGAACGTCAAGGGCACTGCGGCCGGCGGCGGCAACGCCCTTCTGATGCCGATGACCGAGTTCTCCCTCGGCCTGACCGGCGATATCAACGACATTATGAACGCGCACAACCTGGCGATGGTCGCCCTGAACGCGCGTATGCAGCACGAGCGCAACAACAACGACGAGTGGCTGGCCAAGAAGGGCCTCAAGCGCCTCGACATCGACCCGAAGCGCATCGAGATGGGCTGGGTCATGGACTTCTGCGCGCAGGGCCTGCGCAACATCATCATCGGCATCGGCGGCCGTCTGGACGGCTTCATGATGGAGTCCAAGTTCGGCATCGCCGTCGGCTCCGAGCTGATGGCCATTCTGGCTGTCGCCCGTGATCTGAAGGATCTGCGTGAGCGCATCGGCAAGATCGTCGTCGCGTACTCCCGCAGCGGCGAGCCCGTCACCTGTGACGATCTTGAGGTTGCAGGCGCGATGACCGCGTGGATGCGCAACACCATCAACCCGACCATGTGCTATTCCGTCGAACATCAGCCGGTTCTCGTTCACGCCGGCCCGTTCGCCAACATCGCCATCGGCCAGTCCTCCGTCATCGCTGACCGTCTGGCTCTGAAGCTGTTCGACTATCACGTCACCGAGTCCGGCTTCGCTGCCGACATCGGCTTCGAGAAGTTCTGGAACGTCAAGACCCGTCTGTCCGGCCTGACCCCGAACGTCTCTGTTCTGGTCGCGACCGTCCGCGCGCTCAAGATGCACGGCGGCGGCCCGAAGGTCACTCCGGGCGCTCCCCTGCCGAAGGAATACACCGAGGAGAACCTCGAGCTTCTGGAAAAGGGCACCTGCAACCTGTTCCATCATGTGAACACCATCAAAAAGTCCGGCATCAACCCGGTCGTCTGCATCAACCGCTTCTACACCGATACCGACGCGGAGATCGCCCTTCTCAAGAAGCTCTGCAAGGAGCACGGCGTCCGCTGCGCGGAGTCCAACCACTGGCGCTACGGCGGCGAAGGCGCCATCGAACTGGCCAAGGCCGTCGTCGAAGCCTGCGAGGAGCCGGTCAACATCAAGTTCCTGTACGATCTTGAAATGCCGCTGCGTCAGCGCGTGGAACTGATTGCCAAGGAAGTCTACGGCGCCGACGGCGTTGACTGGGCACCTCTGGCTGTGCAGAAGGCTGAGCGCTTCGAGTCTGACCCGAAGTACAAGGATTACTGCACCATGATGGTCAAGACCCACCTGTCCCTGTCCGACGACCCGACGAAGAAGGGCGTTCCCACCGGCTGGCGGCTCGCCATCCGCGACATTCTGGAGTATGGCGGCGCGAAGTTCCTCTGCCCGATGGCAGGCACCATCTCCATGATGCCCGGTACTGCCGCAAACCCGGCCTACCGCCGCATCGACGTCGACACCGAGACCGGCAAGGTTTCCGGCCTGTTCTGATTTACATGACTTACCGGCAGGCGGCGGACATCCGCCGCCTGCCTTGCTGAAAATAAGGAGTTATTATGGATTATACGACAAGATCCTGCCGTGAATTTGTCACGGTGCTCGCCTCGAGCGAGCCTGCCCCCGGCGGCGGCGGCGCGTCCGCGCTGGTCGCCGCGCTCGGCACGGCGCTGGGCAACATGGTCGGCTCTCTCACCGTCGGCAAGAAGAAGTACGCCGACGTTGAGGCTGAGATTATCGCCCTGAAGGAAAAATGCGACAAGCTCCAGACCGAGCTTCTCGATCAGGTCCCCGCCGACGCAGAGGGCTTCATCCCCCTGTCCAAGGCCTACGGCATCCCCAAGGACGACCCCAGCCGCCCGGAGATCATGGAAAAGGCCACGATCACGGCCTGCCAGGTCCCAATGCACATCATGGAGCTGTGCTGCGAGTCCATCGAGGCGATCTCCGTCTTCGCCGCCAAAGGCTCCCGCCTCGCCGTCTCCGACGCGGGCTGCGGCGCGGCCATCGTGAAGTCCGCTTTGCAGGCGGCCTCGCTCAACGTCTTTATCAACACCAAAACGCTCCAGAACCGGGAGCTGGCCGAGGAAATGAACGCCAAATGCCTCGGGATGCTGGACAAATACGGCAAAATGGCCGATGAGATTTTCGAGACGGTCAAGGCCGGTTTCTTTAAATAAGAAGGAGAGAGAACTATGGCAAAGTTACTGCTTGGCAAGGAAGTTACCGCTGCGATGAACGAAAAGCTGCAGGCGCGTGTCGCGGCTCTGAAGGAAAAGGGCGTCAGCCCGAAGCTTGCCATCGTCCGCTGCGGCGAGAATCCCTCCGACCTGTCCTATGAAAAGGGCGCGACCGCCCGCGCAGAGCTCATCGGCGTGGAGGTTCAGAAGTTCGTCCTGCCTGAGGACGTGACGAAGGAAGCGCTCATCGCGCAGATCGAAGCGATCAACGCTGACGATTCCATCCACGGCTGCCTCATGTTCCGGCCCCTGCCGAAGCATCTGAAGGCCGATCAGGACGAGATCTGCAACCATCTGGCCGCCCGCAAGGACGTCGACTGCATGACCGACCTCTCCAACGCCGGCGTCTTCACCGGCAAGAAGCTGGGTTTCGCGCCCTGCACCCCGCAGGCGTGCATGGAAATTCTGGACTACTACGGCATTGACTGCAAGGGCAAGAACGCCGTCGTCATCGGCCGTTCCCTCGTCGTCGGCAAGCCTGCCGCGATGATGCTCATGGCCAAGAACGCCACCGTCACCGTCTGCCACACCAAGACCGTCGACGTGGCCGGGATCGCCCGCAAGGCGGACATTCTCGTCTCCGCCGCAGGCGTTCTGAACAGCCTGACGAAGGACTATGTCTCCGAAAACCAGATCGTTATCGACGTGTCCATCAACTGGGACCCCGAGAAGGTCAATTCCAAGGGCGGCAAGGGCGCTATCGCGGGCGATGCCGTGTTCTCCGAGGTCGAACCCATTGTCGGCGCGATCACGCCGGTTCCCGGCGGTGTCGGCTCCGTCACAACCTCCGTGCTCATCGGCCATGTGGTCGAGGCTGCCGAGCGCACGCTGTAAACCGTTTTACCGCGCTGCCGCCGGTCTTTTCCGGCGGCAGTTTTTCGAAGGGAGAGTGGAAGTATGAAAGAAAAATTCAAGACTCCGCAGACCGCCATCCGCTGGCTGTTTGCTGGGTTCACGCTGCTGTGCCTGCTGGCCGCGGTCATCAGTGCTGCTTTGTACCACGAGTCGGCCTCCGACATTTTTGCGGGCCTTGGCCGCATCTGTACGCAGTCCGGCCAGACCGTCAAGAGCTACTTTGACAGCAGCTACGGCGGCTTCGGCGGAACGTTTTTGAATGCCGCGCTGGTCTGCGCCGTGTGTCTCGGGATTTACTGCCTGCCCGGCAGCAAGCCGGACGGCGTGTCCGTCCTCGCGTTTTTCCTGACGGCAGGCTTCTGCTTTTGGGGCACGACAATCCTCAACATCTGGTTCTCGTTCGCAGGCGTTCTGGTCTACTGTCTTGCCATGAAGAAAAAGCCCGGTGCGATGGCGAATGCCTTCCTGTTCTCCACGGGTCTTGCCCCGCTCATCACGGAAATGCTCTTCCGCTATCCCGGCGAGGCGTGGCACGGCTTTACGGGCCTCGGCATCGTTCTTGCGCTGGCTGTCGGCGTTTTTATCGGCTTCCTCTTCCCTGCCGTCCTGCCGCACAGCCCGCAGATGCACAAGGGCTACGACCTTTATAACGCAGCCGTGCCCATCGGCCTGATTGCGTTCTTCCTGCGCTCGCTTCTGTATAAGATCTTCACCTCCGCGCCTCCCGCATCGGAAAACGTCGGTCTGGCAGACAGCTTCGTGCCCGTCAGCGTCGGCTTCTGTCTGGTGGTGTTCGCGCTGGCCATCATCTGGGGCCTTGCGCTCGGCGGGGCGAAGGAATACGGCAGGCTCCTGCGCGATTCCGGCTACAACGTCGACTACGGCACGAAATACGGCTCCGGCGCGGCGATCCTGAATTTCGGCATTTACGGGCTGTTTATCGTCCTGTACTACCTGCTTATCGGCGCAAAGTGGAACGCCGCGACGCTGGGCTGCGTGTTCTGCATGGTCTGCTGCTGCTATAAGGGCAGCCATCCGGCCAATGTCTGGCCGATCATGGTGGGCTATGTTGCCGCAAGCTACATCGCGGAATTCGTCTGCGGCCTCACCGGCGCGGAACATACGCTCATGGCAAACGCACAGGCCATCGTCATCGGCCTCTGCTTTGCAAACGGCCTGTCCCCTGTTACGGGCGTCTACGGCTGGCTGGCCGGCATCGTATTCGGCATGATCCATTACACGTTCGTCACCTGCGTCCCGCTGCTGCACGGCGCGTTCTGCCTGTATAACGGCGGCTTTACGGCAGCCTTCACCTGCTTCCTGTTCATCCCCGTGCTGGAGCATTTCTGCAAGACAAAGAAGGAGCGCAAAGAGCTGCGGGCGCGGAAATAAGCGCCGGGAAGGAGCTGCGTCATGTTTTACTGTGAAAACTGTTATCTGCTGAACGAGGAAAACACCTGCGCGTTCTGCGGCAGCAGACTCACGCGCGGGCCGAAAATGGACGATTACTGCTTCATCGGCAACAAATGCTCCCCGTGGGCCGAGATGTATCACGGCATTCTCAAGGACGACCATATCCCCGTCATCATCCGCCAGTGGAGCCCGCGCACCGCGGCCTATACCGGCGAGGTCGGCACCCGGACGGACTTCTTCGTCCCCTACTCCGAGCTTGACCACGCCCGGCAGCTTGAACAGGCGCTCATGGACAGCAGCTTCGAGCAGCCGGACTGACCGGCAGACATGACAGAAAAACTCGCCGCCCCCGGAAAAAGGACGGCGAGTTTTATTTTGACTAAAAATAATAATGATAACTACTTGCAAAATTGAATCAGATATGTTAGAATCATTTCAGACAGGCAAGGAATACTAAAATAACTGATTATTAAAAAGGAGACGGGATCATGAGCAAATATGCAGGCACGAAAACCGAAGCGAATCTGCGCGCAGCCTTTGCAGGCGAATCGCAGGCACGGAACCAGTACACCTTCTTCGCGTCCGTCGCGAAAAAAGAGGGCTACGAGCAGATGGCGGCGCTGTTTCTGAAAACAGCGGAGAACGAGAAGGAGCACGCAAAGCTCTGGCTCAAGGAGCTGTCCGGCATCGGCGACACGAAGGCCAATCTGGCCGCTGCCGCCGCAGGCGAAAACTACGAATGGACGGATATGTATCAGGACTTTGCCAAGACTGCCGAGGAAGAGGGCTTCCCGGAGCTGGCACAGCGCTTCCGCCTCGTCGCGGAGATCGAAAAGCACCACGAAGAGCGCTACCGCGCACTGCTGCACAATCTGGAGACAGCGCAGGTGTTCGAAAAGAGCGAAGTCAAGGTCTGGGAATGCCGCAACTGCGGCCACATCGCTGTCGGCACAAAGGCCCCCGAGGTCTGTCCCGCCTGCAATCACCCGCAGAGCTATTTTGAACTCCGCGAAGAAAATTATTGAGTATCATATCAGCAAAACGGGCTGCAGCGAAATGAACCTCGCTGCAGCCCCTTTATTATTTATACGATATGTCCCTGACAATTTGCAGAACGTGCTCGGATTGCTCTGGCGTCAGTTTTTCGATTTCATGCAGAAGCTCCTTTGCTTTTCGCGGTGCAGCTGCATCAAAGTTAAAAAACTCCTGCGGCGTAATATTCAGGTATTCACAAATATAGAAAAAACCCGTCATCGACGGCAATGTTCTTCTGTTCTCGATCTTATTGATATAGCTCTCGCTCTGCCCAAGCGAAAGACTCATATCCCGCGCGGAAACCCCCTTCTGCGCCCGCAGTTCGGCTATCCGACGGTAAAACCATTCCAGATAATCCATACAATCACCTCGCTGTGCGTATAGTATAATTCTCAGCATGGCGATTTTCAGATAATAAAAAGATATATTTTGATTGACTTAGGGAATATAAATCTCTATAATGGTAGAAAACAGAGAATTTTAGGATTTATCAAGAAGGGGTTCTATGAAACAGTATTTCTACAATGAAAGAACGCACCGGCTCCATATCAAAGGATACTGCAAAGAAAGTAAAATCCTCCCATATCATGTCAGGTGGTTTGATACCTATGACGAAGCACTTGCCTTTGATGGTCGCTGCGTTGGATTGTGTAGATCATGTGCGAAGCATGAAAACAAATTGAGAAAGGAAGAAACATAACGATGGCACTTTACCGTTGCGCGGCTTGCGGCAGTCCGAATGTTGTGACGGATACGCAAATCGGAGGACTAAAGTACGATTATCTGAAAGGCGCGGTTGGCACGGCGATACTTGGCGCTGGAGGGGCTGCGGCAGGAATTAAAAACCAACAGCAGCAAGTATTCAAATGTCCGGATTGCGGTATGACACTTAGCTATGCAATGCCAGAAGAAATTAAGCAGGTGATTGATCTTGGCGTTATGAGCTTGAACGCAAGAGCACATTTGAAGCTTCGCGGCTCACCGATAGAATGGGAATACCTCACGTCAAAGTTTAAAAATATTGAATTCGGCGGTGCCGATGAACTGGCGATGGAATTAAAACAGCAAAAGGATTTGAAAGAAAAACATGGCATGGAACTGCTGAGAAGCAAGGGAACCGCTACACAGGAAGAATTTGATGCAGCAATCGACTATCTGAGACTCTTTGCGCATCGTATGGGATACGACCGCAGCATTTACGCCCCCGCACCGCCCGAAGAATATACACCGGCTACGCCGACGTCCCTTGCAGACTATGCCGCATATTGCAGTGCGCTTGATATCTTTATCGAAAATTTCTTTCGGTATCTGCAATTATCAAAAGAGGAATCGACATATCGCGGCTTGCATTTTCCTTTAGCGTTCAAAGAATACCTGTACGCATATATCTGCAATAAATACACCGCATTGACGGGAGACTATATTTCATATGCTCCGTATTTCTTTGAATCCGAAACCTGCGGCATGATGATTGTTGCAGATCCATTCCTGTATGAACTGATTAGAACCACCGAAAAAACAACTGCCGCATATCGTTGGGAAAAGAATAAGGAGTTCTACGAAGAATATAATACAAAATGGATCACAAAATATATTATTAGAACAATTTCTGCGCAGCATTACGAGTATGTAGATGGCGCTTTCATTCCAAAACTCCGTGAAAAAGATGGGATTCTTTACTATTGGGACAAGTCATTTCTGACTTCTCCGCTGCAATATCCTGAGCACACACCAAGAGACTGCACACGTTTTGAAGAAAACCAGATTTATCCAAGCGTGATTGCAGAGGAAGCCGCGCAGGAGATCGTTGAAAACTATTTCATGTATTATCCGGAAAAGCGAGAGAAATTCAACGCGCAGGTTGCAGAGTATTACAAAAAGGCAAAGCAGCGCACCAAACAAACGGATGAACTGAAAGCCTGTAAAGACAAAATTGAGACGATTTCGCAGAGTATCGGTGCCGCTAATGAAAAGATAGCTTCGCTTGAGAGAAAAATTTTTGGAAAAAAGAAAGCTGCCGAACAGATCGAAGCCCTGAAACAAACAATAGCGGAACAGGAAAAGCAAAAGCAGGCTATGAAGGCAGAAGCAGACCGTCTGAACAAAGAAATTTCCAGCTTTGAATCAGAAGAAGCATTTGGTTGGAGAATGCGGAAGGAATGGGACTACTTCATCGCGTGGCACCCTGTTCAGTAAGTGCTTATATTGAAGGTATAACAAAGCCGTCCGCTGCAAATCCCGGAGCACTCTGAAATTTGCGGCACATTCCCTCCGGCATTTTCTTTGGAAGTGCCGCCTCCGCTTACCGCGCGGGGCACGGCAAAAGGAGGCTTTGGGGGCTTCGGCGAATTCGCACAAGCGGCCAATAGGAGGAGGGACGCTGGCGGCGAAGCTGATGGAAGAAATGCAAATACTGAAAAAATCGGCCTTTTTGACAAACTGGAAGGGGCTGCCTCTCTAAGAGGCAGCCCCTTTGGTCTGTTTTGCAATTGTCAGCTGAGCCTGCGGATATATCCGTTTCCGCCGATCTGGCTGTAGTAGACCGCCTCGCCGACAGTGAACACGTCGGTGCTGCTGAACGCGCGGACGGTCTGGGTCTCGCCGTCGACGTCGACCGTCAGCGGGGAGACGGAGGTGACCGTCGCCGGATAGCTCGTCGTGACGAGGACCACGTCGAACGCGTTGTCGCCGTCGTGGTCGATCACGGTGATCTTGTCATTTTCGGACAGTGTGTTCAGGATATCCTTGTTCGAGGGCGTGTAGTTGTAGTAATACGCCGTCTCCTCCGTCAGGCGGAAGCCGCCGCCGGCACAGATCTCCTTGAGCTGGGACGCGTCGGTGAAGGTATAATAGACCTCGTCGACCGCATAGCAGGGAATGCCGAAGACTGTGCCGTCCTTCACATAGATATCAACGTTCCGGCCAAGCAGGCTGAGATCCGTAGAGATATCGAACGCCTTGTGACCGGCCAGCTTGCTCGTCCCGGCGGAAAGCGTATTGCCTGCACTCGTCAGATCGGCGCATTCGTTGCCGGTCAGCGTGGCGGTGTAACGCGTCAGACCGAAACGGATCTCCAGATACGACATGGGGTTCATCAGGCCGTCGAGCACATAGCGCTGATCGCCCTCCAGCGAGGCGTCCGCGACCTTGGGGCAGAGCATGGCGTTGTAGATCAGCAGGCACGCCGTATCGCGCGTAGCGGCGGAGTCATAGTTGGCGGAGACGCCCGCGTAGATCCCCTTCACAAACGCGTCCTCGTCGACGTTCTGCGCCCAGCTCGCGCCGACATAGCGCGAAGCGTCCTCGCCGAGAATGACGAGCAGCATCTTTGCAAGCTCGCGGATCGTCACATGGTCCGCCGGGCGGAAGCGCCCGCTGCTGCCGGCGATAATGTCGTGCTCGGCGCAGTAGGCGATATAATCTGCAGCCCACGATGTGGTGCTGTCATAGAACGGAGCGGAGGCGTTCTGGGCCTGCGGCTCCGCTTCGCGCAAAAGCGCCATCAGCTTGGCGACCTCTTCACGCCGGATGGGGTTCTGCGGGCCGAAGCTGCCGTCCGAATAGCCGGAGATCAGGCCGAGGTCGTAGAGCATCCGCACGGCGTTGTTGTTTTCGATCTCCTGCTGGTCGGAAAAGCCTGCAAAGTCCGTTGCTGTGCAGGGGATCATAAGTGTCAGCGTCAGCACAGCTGCAAGCAGCGCGCAAAGCAGTTTTTTCAAGGCGATGCCCCCTTCCACGTATATTTATATTCAGTATAGGCGGCAGCCGGGAGGATTGCAAGCAAACCGGCCTGTTTGTAACAGAACTGTAATGAAAACAGGCAGAAAATCCGGACAGGATTGCATTTTTTCCGCAGGACTGGTACAATACAGACCGAAAGGAGGCGGAGCAATGGACAAACGCGAACAGATCGCGCGCATGGCGCAGACAAAGGAAGACGAAATGCTGCTGGCCAGAGTGTACGAGCGCATGACGAACGCCGCCGCGCGCAGCATCCCGGCCTCAACGTGCTTTTTGTCCAAACGGGAGCAGATGCTTGCCGCTGAGCTGCTGCGCGGGCAGGACATCCGGTTTTACGGCGGGCCGCCCATGGCTGAGCGCGAGATCTGCTGCTATCTGCCGGACTATCTGGACGAGAGCTGGCTGGAGAGCGAGGACGGGCCGATCGCCGCCGTCCGCGCATCCTATTTCGAGGGCGATACGCTCACGCACCGGGATTTTCTCGGCGCGCTGATGGGCTGCGGCGTGAAGCGCGAGACGATTGGAGATATCTATGTGGCCGAGGGCCGCTGCGACTTTCTCGTCACGCGCGAGGTGCTGCCGTATCTGCTGCAGAACTTTCTGTCCGCCGGACGCACGAAGCTGCACGTGGAGCGCATCGTGGTCCCGGACGTTTCCGTGCCGGAGCAGAAGGTCCGGCAGATCCGCGACACCGTGCCCTCCCTGCGGCTCGACGGCATTGTTTCCTCCGGCTTTTCCATCAGCCGCGGCAAGGCTGCGGAGTATATCAGCGCCGGAAAATGCGAGCTGAACTACGCGCCCTGCGTAAAGGGCGACAAGCAGACGGCGGAGGGCGACGTGATCACCGTCCGGGGTCTTGGCAAGATCCGGCTGGACGCCGTCGGCGGCAATACGAAAAAGGGCCGCATCTGCGTTGAAATTACAAGATTTCTGTAAGGAGCATCTGCTATGAAAAAAGAAGACATTGACCGCATCAATGAGCTGGCCCGCAAGGCCAAGACCGTCGGCCTCACACCGGAGGAGAACGAGGAGCGCGCCGTGCTGCGCCGGGCGTATATCGATTCCGTCGTCGGCGATCTGCGCCAGCAGCTCGACAACACCTACATCGTCGACAGCAAGGGCAACAAGCGCAAGCTGCGCCAGTGATCAGCGGAACAGGAAATATAATATCGCGCACTGCGCCAGAAGCAGCAGCGGGACCGTGATGGTAAACAGCGGCTTTCTCGTCTTGTGGCGGCAGACATACATCCCCGCCAGCACACCGAGACTGCCGAAGCAGGCCGCAAACGCCAGCAGCAGCGCCTCCGGGACACGGCGGCGGTGACAGCGGGCAAGATTTTTATCCAGCAGCATAATTGCGAAGCCGGATGCATTCATTAGAAGCAGGAAAACAAGCATGGAACCATTCCTTTCTATTGGAGGCGATCTGGTATGAAGCGAATTCTGATCGGTTGGATGGCGGCGCTGAGCGCGCTGCTGTGCGCCTGCTCGGCGCAGACAGTCTGGGAAACGGTGGACGGCGGCTGTGTGCCGGCTGAAGGCGGCGCGGCCTATGCGATCCGCATTGCCCTGCCGCAGGACGCGGTCGAGGAGGTCTTTGCCGAGCGCGGTGCGCGGCAGATCTATACCCAGCCGGGCGGAGGCTATGAGATCACGACGGAAATTCTGGACGCCGCGCCCGCCGCCGCGATCGTCCGGCGGCTGTCGGGCTTCGATGCGTCCGCGCTGCACGTGTATAAGAGCGGCGGCAAGGACCGGCCCGTCTGGCAGTTTGCGTGGTACGCGGCCTCCGACGAGGGCGGGCGTATGTACCGCTGCAAGGTGATTTCCGACGGCAGCTACTGCTACGCGCTGACCGTCAGCGTGCCGGAGGGCGCCGGCACCAGCTATGATACCATGCTGACGGAGGTATTCTCAAGCATGGAATTGCAGCCGGTGTAGCCGCCAGTGAAAAAGTTTCACGATTTTAAAAATTGTTCTTGACATTTGCCGAACTGGCCGTTATAATACACACGTCGCTGAGAGATGCGGCTTGATGGAACGGAAGGTTAGCTCAGCTGGGAGAGCACCTGCCTTACAAGCAGGGGGTCACAGGTTCGAGCCCTGTACTTTCCACCAATTTACCTGGCCCGGTGGTGCAGTCGGTTAGCACGCCAGCCTGTCACGCTGGAGGTCGACAGTTCGAGTCTGTTCCGGGTCGCCATAATGTATTGAGGCGAGAGTGATCTCGCCTCAATATGCCTCTGTAGCTCAGTAGGTAGAGCAGCGGACTGAAAATCCGCGTGTCGTTGGTTCAACTCCGACCGGAGGCACCATTATGCGGGTGTAGCTCATCCGGTAGAGCGCCACCTTGCCAAGGTGGAGGTAGCGAGTTCGAGCCTCGTCACCCGCTCCAAAATAAATAGGAATGCCTTCGCAGCATTCCTATTTTCATATCCGGTGCCGTGGCCAAGTGGTAAGGCAAAGGTCTGCAAAACCTTCACTCCCCAGTTCAAATCTGGGCGGCACCTCCATGATTGCCGAACACTATAGATGAAATG
>HF990563.1 GCA_000432135.1 Firmicutes bacterium CAG:124 | reverse complement strand
GACGCCGTTATAGTTGGCCTGCGTCTTGATGAGCGTGAGCATATGCTCAAACTCACGGCAGATGGCCATGTCGCGGTAGATGCGGATGAGGTCTTCCTTGGTGTAATTGCCCTCGTCCAGTTCCTGCTTGATGGTCTTGTTGTACTGGCAGACGGGAATATCTTCAAAGTGGATATAGCCGGGTTCGCGGACTTTTACGGGATCGATATACAAAGATTTCGGCATAATTTCGTCCTTCCTTTCTCTTACTTGGCAAGCAGCGTCATGAAGTTCTCAAGGCTCTTGCACAGCTCGCTCATGTAGCGCGCGGCAGGTGCGCCGTCGATGACTCTGTGATCGAAGGTCAAAGACAGGCCCATGGCCGGGTACGTCTCAATGACGCCGTCCTTCGCGGACTTGATCTTCGTCTGGATATTGCAGACGCCGAGAATGCCGGTCTGAGGCGGATTGATCACGGGCGTGAACGCCTCGCAGCCGAACGAGCCGATGTTGGAGATGGTGAAGGTCGCGCCGGACATATAATCGGGGCTGAGCTTGCCTTCGCGGGCCTCGGCGGCAAGCCGCTTGGCTTCCATGGACAGCTCGAGCAGCGTCATCTGGTCGGCGTTAAAGATCGTGGGGACGATCAGACCGCGCGGGGTGTCGCAGGCGAAGCCGAGGTTGACGGTATTGAAGTGACGGACGATGTTCTCTTCGAGGACGTTTGCATTCAGATCCGGGCAGGACTTGATGGTCTTCGCAACGGCGAACATGACCATGTCGTTGAGGCTGACCTTGCCCATGGGCGCGTCAAGCGGCTTGAGCATGGCGCGGTAGGCCTGGATCTGGGTCGCGTCGAAGGAATACTGCTGGGTGAGCTGCGCCATGGTGGACAGGCTCTTCGTCATGGACTTGGCCGTTGCCTTGCGCACGGGGCTCCACTTGACATCCTCAAAGTCGGCGGCAGCGGGCGCTGCTGCGGCAGGTGCTGCATACGCGGCGGCTGCGCCGGAGGCGATCAGCTTGTCGATATCGCGCTCGATGATGCGGCCGTTGGGGCCGGTGCCGGTGGCAAGGGCCGGGTTGACATTGTTCGCGACGGCCTTGGCCATAGCGCGCGGAGAAATGGCCTTCAGCTCGGCTGCGGCGGCAGGCGCTGCGGCAGCTGTGGGCGCGGCTTCTTCTGCGGCGGGAGCGGCTGCGGGAGCC
>HF990562.1:8721-39319 GCA_000432135.1 Firmicutes bacterium CAG:124 | reverse complement strand
CGGGCGGAGCAGAGCCCCGCCCCTACCAACTGCATTCGTTTTGCCGTTTTTTCGCATAAAACAAATGCACCGGTCTTAAGTTGATGACATTGCCCTTTCAGAGGAGCCCTGTCGGCGGTTTAACCGGGAATTGATTTGGATTTAAGGTTCTCAGCGAAATATCACGAAGATTTAACGTAATTCTGGACGCGCATTTGACATTCTCTTTCTATATTTATATCAGATAAAACGAATTTGGAAAGAGGTCTGTGCGGATATGACGATTTTTAACTTTTTAACATTGCTCGGCTCGCTGAGTTTGTTCCTGTTCGGCATGAGTGTGATGGGCACGGCGCTGGAAAAACGCGCGGGCGGGTCCTTGAAGGCCATTCTGGCGAAGCTGACGAACGGGAAATTTTCCGGGCTTCTGACGGGGCTTGCCGTTACGGCGGTCATTCAGTCGTCCTCGGCTACGACGGTCATGGTCGTGGGCTTTGTCAATTCGGGGCTTTTGAGCCTCAAGCAGTCCATTCCTGTTATCATGGGCGCGAATATCGGCACGACTGTGACAGCGTGGCTGCTGTCGCTGTCCGGCATCAGCGGGGACAGCCTGTTCGTGCAGCTTCTGAAACCGTCGTCGTTCACGCCGGTGCTGGCTGTGATCGGCATTATTCTGTATCTGACCGCAAAGGGCAAGAAAAAGGACACGGGCCTGATCCTTCTTGGCTTCGCGACGCTGATGTTCGGCATGGAATCGCTGTCTGGCTCTGTCTCCGGGCTGCGGGACGACCCGAACTTCACGAAATTCTTCCTGTTGTTCTCGAATCCCATTCTGGGCGTTCTGGCTGGCGCGATTCTGACGGGCATTGTGCAGTCCTCGTCCGCGTCGGTCGGTATTCTGCAGGCGCTGTCCTCGACCGGGGCTGTCAGCTACGGCGCGGCGATCCCCATTATCATGGGACAGAACATCGGCACGTGCGTGACGGCCATGCTGTCCTCCGTCGGCACGAACAAGAACGCGCGGCGCGCAGCCGTCGTGCATCTGAGCTTCAATATCATCGGCACAGTCGTCTGGCTGGCGCTGTTTGAGGCTGCAAACGCAATTTTCCGCTTTGCGTTCGTCTCGACCGCTATCGATACGTTCCATATCGCGCTCATTCACTCGATCTTCAATCTGGCCTGCACGCTGATGCTGCTGCCGTGCTGCGGACTGCTGGAAAAGCTGTCGTACCGGATCATCCCGGATGGCCGCAGCACCGACACCGCAACTGTTCTGGACGAGCGCCTGTTTGCAACTCCCGCCATTGCGCTCGTCAAGAGCGAGGAGCTGGCCAAGCGCATGGCTGCGGACTCCGAGCTTGCGCTGCATGAGAGCTTACAGGCCGTGCTCGGCTTTACGCCGGAGCTGGCCGCCTCCGTCCGGCAGCGGGAGGACGATACCGACCGCTATGAGGACACGCTGGGAACCTTCCTCGTACATCTGGCCACGCAGCCGATGAGCGAGCAGGACAGCGTGGAATCGTCGAAGCTGCTGCATCTGATCGGCGATTTTGAGCGCATTGCAGACCACGCCGTCAATATTATCGAATCGGCGGAGGAGCTGAAGGAGAAGGGCGTTTCGTTCACAGACTCCGCAAAGCAGGAGCTGCAGACGATGCTGAACGCCGTGGGCGAGATCGTCGATCTGACGAGCCGGGCGTTCTTGCAGGACGATCTGACGCTTGCGCGGCAGGTCGAGCCGCTGGAGCAGGTCATCGACAAGCTGAAGGACGAGCTGCGCACGAATCACATCGCCCGTCTCCAGCGCGGCGAATGCTCGCTGGCCGCAGGTTTCGTACTGTCCGATCTGCTGACGAATCTGGAACGCGTGGCCGACCACTGCTCGAACATCGCAGGCTGTCTGCTCGACATGAAGAACGAGCGTATCGATCTGCACAAGTACCTCGGCGACGTCAAATCCGGCAGCAACGAATTTTTGATGCAGTACAATACGTTTGAGGAAAAATACAAGCTGGCGTAACCGCGCCGGACGCACAGACAATATCAGCACGCACCAGCGCCCCCTGTCATGTCACAGCATGACAGGGGGCGCTGCGGGTATTCACAGCAGGATGCAGATCATCCCGCCGGTGTTTTCGTTGATCATGCGGCCAAGGGTCTTTGTGAGCTTCTGCCGCGCGTCGTCCGGCATACGCATGATCTTGGCCGTGACGCCCTCGGAGACAAGCTCATAGAGCGATTTGCCGAAGATGTTGCTCTGCCAGAGCTTATCGGTGTCCTCTTCATATTCGCCGAGCAGATAGTCGATGAGCTGCTGTGATTCCTGTTCGCCGCCGACCATGGGGCTGATCTCCGTCTCGATCTGCGCGCGCATCATGTGGATGGACGGCGCGCTGGCGCGCAGCTTGACGGCGTAATTGCCGTTTTTCTTCACGATTTCCGGCTTTTCGAGCTTCAATTCCTCTGCGCCCGGCATGACGATGCCATAACCGGTCGCCTTGACCTGTTCGAGCGCGGTCTGTACCTTTTCGTAGAGCTTTTTCGTCTGCGAAAGCTCCCGCAGCATCTGCATAAGCGCCTCGTCGTCCGCGATCTCCACGCCCGCCTGCTTGGACAGTTCTTCGTAGAACAGCGTCTCCGGCAGATGCAGCTCGCAGGTGACCGTGCCGGTTCCGAGATCGACCTCCCGCACGCGGAACGCGTCGACCGGATCTAGCTCCCGCAGCGACCCCATGACGCTTTCCGCCTCGCTGAGGCTTGTGAGCCTTGAGGCGCGGTCAAGCATTGCGTCATACAGGGCGGCTTTGACCGGGTGATCGTCCGGCAGCGCCCGCACCCAGCTCGGCAGGAAGAACCGCAGCTCCTCGACCGGGAACGCGTACATGACCGCTTCGAGCAGCCGCGCAATATCCTGCGTCTGCATCACCGCACAGTCCATCGTCAGCGCCTGCACGCCGTATTCGGCCCGGATGCGGGCGCAGATCGCGTCCGCCTGTCCCTTTTTCGCGTCCTGCGTATTGACGACGACCACGAACGGCTTGCCCGTTTTCTGCATATCCGCAATGGCGCGGGCTTCCGCCTCGCGGTAATCCTCGCGCGGGATATCCGTGACCGTTCCGTCCGTCGTGACGACCACGCCGATGGAGCTGTGGTCCTCCATGACCTTTTTGGTGCCAAGCTCCGCCGCCTGTGCCATGGGAAGCTCCTCGGAGGCCCAGGGTGTCGTGACCATGCGGGGCTTGCCGTCCTCCGTGTCGCCGACCGCGCCGGGGATCATGTAGCCCACAGAGTCGATCAGCCGCACCTGCAATGTCGTTTTTCCGTCCGGGCTGATGCGGGCGGCCTCGTTCGGGACGAATTTCGGCTCCGCCGTCATGATCGTCCGGCCCGAGCCGGACTGCGGCAGCTCGTCGGTGGCGCGTTCGCGCTCATAGACGTTTTCGATGTTCGGCAGCACGAGCTGCTCCATGAAGCGCTTGATAAAGGTGGATTTTCCCGTCCGCACAGGGCCGACGACGCCGATATAGACCGTGCCGTCCGTGCGGTCCGCGATCTGCGCGTAGATCGAACGTTGTTCCATATTCCCGCCTCCCGTCTCACATGGGGATCAGCAGCAGCCGTCCGGCGTCCGCCTCCGGCTGCGTCAGATGATTGGCCTGCTGGATCGACTGCGCCGTCGTCCGGTACTGCCGCGCAAGGTCCCAGAGCGCGGCGTTTTCGCTCATGCGCCGGATGACGACTGACGGCCGCTGCGTGTTCTGCTGCTTCGTCAGGTCGAGCGTCCCGCCGGACAGATTCTGCAGCGTCTGCCGGGAAAACGTCTGTACCTGAAAGACCGCGTCATAGCGCAGCTCGACCGCGCCGCTGCCCGCCGAGGCGTAGCCCTCCGGCTGGATCGTACACACGGCCTCGCAGAGGCCGTTTTCGCTCAGCGCTGTATGGCAGCTGACCTCCGTACGGAACGTCTCGGCCTGCACCGCGCCGTCCGGGTCGGTATAGACGAGGTCCGCGCGCAGCGGTACATGGACGGTAACGCCGTCGTCTGTCCGCTCAAGCGCCTGTGCGTCCGGGTAGACCCGGCAGTCGAGCACGGCGGCGGCCTGCACCGGGAACGAGGCGCGGACAGGCTCGCGCAGCGTCTGCGCGTCGAGGCGCATGGTGTGCTCCTGCGTTTCCCACTGCGGCTGGAACTCGCCCTTGGTCGAATATGCGTCCTCACAGAGCGTCAGCGCCTGCGGCTGCACGACCATGCACTGCGCCAGCAGCCCCGCGCCGAACAGCAGCTTCTGCGACTGCTCCGACGCGACCGGCTCCAGCTGCACGCCGGTCACAAGCAGCACCGATTCGAGCGTTTCGTCCTGATCGTAGTCGCCCTCCATCTGGCAGTACTGCGAAAACGGCACGGAAAAACTCAGCGTCCGCAGGGCGTTTTCATTGTCCAGATAAGTAATTTGCAGATTTGCGGTTCCCTTCAGGACGGCCTTGCTCCCGACCAGCCCCTGCTCCTGCACGACCGGCGTGAGCAAACAGCTGACCAGCCGTGTGATCTGCGGCCTGCCGTCCGGTAGGTTCAGCTCCTCGCTGACCTGAAACGCGCGCTCGGAAAGCTCCACAGGCGCATTCGTCTCATAGGTCTGCGTTTTCAGCTGCAGGCAGGCGGGCGGATCCTTGAGGACGCTCATGCTCTGCGTCTGCGGCTCATAGCCGTCCGCCTGAACCAGAACGCTCACGCGCAGGAGCACCTTGCGCGAGTTGATCAGGCGGCTGTCCGCGCTGCGGACGCAGCAGCGCACGAGCGTCTGCGTGTCCTCGCGCAGCTCGGCGCACTCCAGCTTGACCGTAAACGGCAGCTCGGAGGTCAGCAGCTGCAAGCCGCCCGCTTCGTCTGCGTACAGGCAGCACGTGCGCAGCGTCCCCGTCACGAGAAGACTGCCCTCCCGGTTCGTTTTGCTCTGTACCTCCGGCTCGGCACAGCAGATGAGCGTGCGGGAAGCGTCCGGCATACTGTCGGGTATGATGAGCTCCTGTGTCTGCTCCTGCGCAAGCGAGAGATGCGCCGTGCGATGCAGGCAGGACCGTTGTTTCTGTTCAAATGCAAGCTCCATAGTCTCAACTCCTTGTATATGTTCTGGGATATATATACGCGGAGCCGGACAAGGATATGTTTCGGAAATTATTTCAGCAGCAAAAGTCCCAGCACGATCAGGATGGCCGCGATCAGCACCCGCAAAAACCACCCGCACAGCGCAAACGACAGCAAAAGTCCAACGCCCGCCCCGATCAGAAGCAGCCCGAGCCGCTCGGTCTTCACACACATAAAAAATCCCCCCTGTCAGCATACGCGGGCAGGAGGAATCTGTGCGGGTCTGAACGCGTTTTTACAGCTTCCAGCCCACGGCCTGTTCGCGGCCGGTGATGAAGCGGCGGTAGATGCCGCCCTGCGCCATCAGCGCCTCGTGTGTGCCGCGCTGGACGATCTGTCCCTTGTCCACCACGAGCGTATCCCCATCCATTCCGCCGGCATTGACATTTTGCCCGCGTACTATGAAGAGTTCCTGAAAACGCACTACCCGGAGCTTTATTTTGATCTTCCGGCAGCGTTTTAGAGCGTCGATCAGGCGACGGACTTCCCTGCCATGTCCCGGCTGCTGTTTGAGATCGAAAATTACCGGGGGCGAGGGCGCGGCGGCGCTTTTTACGAGGCTAGGGTGTATCTGAAAACTCCCAATGTGACCGGCAGCGAGAAATTTTTGCGCTGCGCAAGACATTTTTTCGCAGGAATACTGACGTATTTCAAGGAAAAATGGTGCAGCGCAGCGTGAAAAGATCCGCTGTCCGTGTGCGTTGGGAGTTTTCAGATACACCCTAAGGTCACGGAGGCCATTATACTGCGGCTGCACGGGAAACGCGGAGTCCGGACTGTGCGCAGGCGGGAGGACCGGCTGTCTGTGATTTTTGTTCCGGCGGGGTTGACAAGGACTGTTTCCTGTTATATAATTTGCATTATATATAATCCAGATTATATATGGAGGCACAGCGATGCCGGCAAAAGCAAAAGTTACAAGGGAAATGATCGTGGATGCAGCCTTTGCGGTTGCCCGTGAAACGGGCGCGGAAACCATCAGTGCAAGGACCGTATCGGAACGGCTGCACTGCTCCACGCAGCCCGTCATGTATCATTTCGCGACGATTGAAGAACTGAAACGGACAGTCTATGCGAAGGCGGACCAGTACCATTCGGACTATCTGATGCGGATCAAAAAGCCGCAGAAGGGCGCTGCGCTTGGGATCGGAATGAATTATATCCGCTTTGCGATCGAAGAGCCGCATCTGTTCCGGTTCCTGTTTCAGTCGGATTACTTTAACGGAAGCACGCTGCTGGAGCTGATCGACGCCGAGGCGCTTACCCCTGTTCTTTCGGCGATGCAGGGAGCGCTGGGAATCGGCATGGCGCAGACGAAGCAGGTCTTTTTGACCGTTTTTCTGTTTGCGCACGGGTATGCAAGCATCATCGCCAATAATTCGATGAAATACGATGAAGCGGTCATCGATTCGCAGCTGCAGCAGGCGTACCGGGGCGCGATATTGGCCGCGCGGGAGGACGCAATATGAAGCCATTTGGCGGATTCGGCGAGGTGTGGTATAAATGACGGAAAATCCGCAAACAAAATCAGATTGGCTCTGCTGCCCCAAATGCGGCGGCAAGACAAGAACGCAGATACGCTCACATACGGTGCTGGAGGATTTTCCCCTGTTCTGCCCAAAGTGCAGATATACCTGTGTGATCCGTTTCAAGGACGGTAAAATCGAAGATATTAAACTGCCAGACGCATAGACGCAGTGCAGACCGGGGAATCGGTTCGCACTGCGTCTATTTGTGTTCACGGCATTCAGGAGGAACCCATGAACTACATCCATATCACAAAAGAAAACCTTGACAAAGAGCATATCTGCTGCGCGATGTCCGGCAAGCAGAGCCTGGCGAAAAAGGAATGGCTCCGGCAGCGCTTCGACGAGGGACTTGTTTTTTACCGCAGCGAGGAGCGCGGCAAGTGCTTTATCGAATATATTCCCGCAGAAAACGCATGGGTGCCCATTGAAGCAGCGGGATATCTCTATATCAATTGCCTGTGGATCGCAGGCGCGATGAAGGGGCACGGATATTCGACCGACCTTTTGAACGAGTGCATCCGGGAGGCCAGAGCGCAGGAAAAGAACGGCGTCTGCATTCTGTGCGCCGAGGGACGGAAGCGGGAATTTCTCGCCGACCCGAAGTATCTGGCCTACAAGGGCTTCCGGACAGCTGATATCTCCGACTGCGGGATCAGCCTGATGTATCTGCCCCTTGTGCCGAACGCCGAGCCGCCGAAATTCAGGGACTGTGCCAGACATCCCAAGGCAGACGGAGACGGCTTTGTCCTTTATTATACCGATCAGTGCCCGTTCACCTGCTACTGGGTGCCGCGGGTGCAGGAGACAGCGAAGGAACACGGCATTCCGTTCAAAGCAATCCATATTACCGACAGGGACTCTGCGCAGAATGTCCCCGCGCCGGTCACGACCTATGCCCTGTTCCGGGATGGGCAGTTTTTGACGCAGAGCATTCAGTCAGACAAGAAATTTCTGGCGCTGGCAGGCGTTCGGGACTGAGCCGCCGGGCATCGGAGGAAGAAATCCACGGAGGAAGATCGGATGAAAAACAGCGCGCTGGTCGTGATCGACCTGCAAAATGATATTACGAAGCACTACAGAGAGATCATTGACCCCGTCAATGCGGCAATTGACTGGGCCGTCCAAAAGGAACTGTGGGTCATTTACATACAGCACAACAACCTGTCCGCCGGAACGAGGACCTTCAAACCCGGCACGCGCGGCGCAGAGCTGGTGTCGGAGCTGAACGTCGTTTCCGGTCATATCTTTACGAAGTCAAAAAGCAATGCATTGACCAGCGAGGCGTTCGCCGCTTTTATTCAGGAGCATGGGATTTCCGAGTTTTACATTGTCGGGGCAGACGCGGCGGCCTGCATCAAATCCACCTGCTTCAACATGAGGAAAGGCGGATATGCCGTCCACGTGCTGTCGGACTGCATCACAAGCTATGATAAAAAGAAGCTGCCGGAGATGCTTGCGTATTATGAGAGTAAAGGCTGCTCTATCACAGAGCTTTCTGACGCCATGCAGGCATATGCAGAGAATGGAGATATTGAACATGAAAAAGCTGTATGAGAAAAGCGAACTGACCTTTGCGCTTGTGTGGATCGCGGTTTACTGCGTTCTGCAATCGCTTGCGAATCCGCTCAACGAGATCATCGGCACTGCATACGCCGCAAGCGCTGCTTTCTGTGTTTTGCAGACCATTGTTCTTTTTGTCTTTATCCGGAGAAACGGCCTGCAGAAGCGGTACGGGCTTTGCAGATCCTCTGTTCCCGCCCGCCGCTTCCTTTACTATGTGCCGCTTGTGATTCTGGCGTCAGGGAACCTCTGGAACGGCGCTGCGCTCACCTGTTCGCCCGCAGAAACGGTCTGCCGGGTCGTTTGTATGCTCTGCGTCGGGTTTTTGGAGGAGGTGATCTTCCGGGGTCTGCTGTTTACGGCCATTGCAAGGAACAATATCAAATCCGCCGTTATCATCTCAAGCGTGACGTTCGGCATCGGGCATATCATCAACCTGTTCAACGGCAGCGGGATGGAGCTTGTCAGCAATCTGTGCCAGATCGTCTTTGCGATCGCGGTCGGCTTCCTGCTGGTCACGATCTTTTCCCGCGGCGGCAGTCTGCTCCCCTGCATCCTCGTCCATTCCGCCATCAACACGCTCGGCACGTTTGCAAATGATGCAGAGCTTACAATGCAGACGCAGCTTCTGCATCTTGCCGCTCTGAGCCTGCTCACGGTCGGATATACCCTGATCCTGACACGGACACTTCCGCGGAATACGGAGCAGGTGTAACACACGCAAGCTGGACAGCGCGCGCATACAGGAACAGTACGAGTGCCTCCTGCCGGACTTCTCTTCCGACACCGGCTGGCGCGTGAGCCTGGCCCCGGACGGAACTCTGGCGCTCACGGCGCTCGACCCGGAGCATGGCGCATCCATCTATTACGCGCATGACGTGATGCTCGAGCCGATGATCTTCCGCAGCGTGGACCTGCCCATCGGAACGAATTGAAGCGATGCGGTCTTCGGCGCAGACTGATGCAGGCGGGGAGCAGCTGTGTTTCGCTTGGCATCTTCAAGCATTCGATACTGCTGGTGCATATGTCTTCGCCGTGAATTTCTGTAAAACCAGTACACCCCGCCGGGCGGACAGAGCCGTCCGCCCCTACGCAGACCTTGAAAATCCCGCACAAAAAATGAAGGATCAACTGTTTTTGACAGAGTGAACGCCGCTGGCCTCTCGGCCAGCGGCGTGTTTTGGTTCTTGCTCAGCTGCGCTGCTTTGCCTGACGCAGGGCGAGGATGCGGTTCATTTCGTTGGACACGATCATGTAGCCCTCGTCGACGCCCATGCCGGGCTTGGCAAGGATCTGCACCGGCTGGGTCGCCATGGCGCAGTGGACGCAGACCTGGGCCGAGCGGTCCGTTTCGTTGCAGGTGCCGCCCTGATAGGCGCCGATGCCATGCGCCTTGCAGTAGAGCACTGCCTCAATGGTATTGTTGATGCCGCCGAGGTCGGGCGTTTTGATCTGCACCATATGACCGGCTCTGCGGTCGGCAAATTCCCGGATATCCTCGAGCGTGTTGCACCATTCGTCAGCGACCAGCTCGACCTGAATGCCGCGGCGGTCAAGCTCCGCCGTCAGGCCCGCAAGCGCAACGATCTGCGTTTCGCGGTCGCAGTCGCAGTCCATCGGCCCTTCGATGCGCAGATGGAAGGGCTTTGCCGCCTGCTCCAGCTCCGCAAGATAATCGGCCATGGCGGCATAGTTGTTGTTTCCGAACGCCGCGCCGATGGTGCCGTAGACGTCGATGTGCAGGACGGGCTGATAGCTCTCGTCCGCGCGCATGGTCAGGATGCGGTCACGGAGCCATTTGACGTACTCCAGCAGCTTTTCGCCGTGCTCACCGAGCTTGGTCTGCACGTTGTTGATGAGCGCGTGCGGCAGCACCTGCGCACGCTTGATGATCATCTTGTCGGCATTGTCATAGCGGTCGTCGCCGGACTGCGTAAAGATGGGGATCGGCGTCTGGCTGACCGTGCAGCCGTATTCGTCCGCGACGACCTCGCACATCAGCCGTCCCGTCGCCTTGGCGACTGCGTCCAGAATGGCCTGCGAGACACCGTAGCGGATGGCCGTATGCAGGCGCTTGCCGTTTACCTCGATGGCCTCCATCTGCGCGCACAGGCCGCGGAAATCATCTGCCTCCCGGCCCAGCAGCATCGGGCGGACATACTGCTCGATGATGGGGATAAAGTCCTTTGCCAGAAACAGCGGGTCGCGTCCGCCCGCGCCGGAATACTGCACCGCCGCGCAGTCGCCGAAGGCGATCTGGCCGTCTTCCAGAACGATCATGACCGAGACGGCCTCGCCCTTCATGCGCACGGCGGAAAAGCCCTCCGTGACGGGCTGGCCGATGTAAAACATACCGTCGTGACCCGCGCCGCGCTTGATGGCGCGCTGGTCATCAAAATAAAACCCCGTGCTGCCCGCAGCGCAAACAACATCCTTGATTTTCATGTTCTGTTCCTCCTGTTTCTTTATCTGGGCCGCCCGACCAGGCGTCCCTTGCTGATGGCGTAAACGTCGTCGGTCACCATCTGGAATGTCGCTTTCCGATGCTCAAACGCAGCGCGTTCCGCGATTTTTCCCATATGATAATCCCGAAGCTCCTTTGTAAACGGGAGATTGCCCATGTTCATGATGCGCACCGCGCCGTCGTTGTCGCGGCACGGCAGCATCTGACCGGCATTGAAGCGGCAGGGCGCGAACGGAACGTCCAGAACGCCCGCCTTTACGCCGCGGCACGCGCCGAGCGCGATATCGCCCATGCCAAGCTCGAAGCACTTGTCGACGATGCAGCGCGTTTCCTGCCGGATGATCTCCATTTCTTCGTCCAGATGCGTGTTGGCAAACGTCTGCTCGGTCATCATGCTGACGACCTGCCGTGTGCAGCGCAGCCCCTGCGCGTTCGCCTCCATCGTCGGGATGCCGATGGCCTCGTGCGGGCTTTTGACGATGACCTTCGTGGCCTTGGAAAGCGCCGCGATCAGCGCGCCGGTCGAGATGACGCCGAACGCCTTTGCCTCGTCCGCCGGGAAGCCGCCCATCCACTGGTGCAGCACCGTCGTGACAACTACGTCGTGATAGCCGTACTTTGCAAGATATTCCTCCGTCAGCTCCTCAAGTGTGCGGACTGCGGCGATGTCCTGGATCAGGTTGCCGCACTGGCCGTAGCCGACCGTGATGTTTTTCACGCCCTGCTCCGCCGCAAGCAGCGCCTCGATGATGGCGACCGCGTGGGAAATGCAGGGCGGCACGAGCGTGCCGGTCAGCGGCCCATACGGCTCACGGTTGATGGAAACGCCCATTTCCTCATACAGGCCGGTCAACCGGTCGACGTACTGCCAGTTGGCGATGGTCGTCTCCATCGGGACGTTTTTGCAGTAGGGCAGATTGTAGGAGATGCCGCCGCCCTCGTAGCTGGTGAAGCCGCCCGCGTAGGCGATCTCGGTCAGAAGCCGGGCGTCGGGGGTGCCGTGGCGCACCTGCACCGGCACATTGACACTCTCCACGACTCTCCGGCAGCCGGAAACACCGTGGTTGACGGCCGGGAAGCCGTTGAGCATGGCGCGGCCCTCCTCCTTGGAGGCCTTGATGCCCTCCTCGGCCTCGTGATAGCGGTTCTGGCGGGTGTAGCTGTCGATGGTGGTCGGCAGCAGATCTGCCTCGCCCTCTTTTTCCAGATACTGCATGAGCTTGATGTGCTCCTCAAGCACCGGCACACCGGCACGCGGCTGGATGAGCGTCCTGTGCTCCTTTTTCGCTTCGATCAGTCTGGCGGAAAAATTGCGGCTCGGCTTCTGCTGCTTCTGATACGCCGCGGCCTCCGTCAGATCGACGTCCCGGCCCGTCGGCCACTGCTGCAGAACCTCCTGCCGCATTGCCATGAATTCCCCTTCCGGGATCTTTCTGTTCTGAATTTCCATCAGTTGATCTCCTCTTTCATGATTTGGAGCGCGATCTCCGGCTCGCTCTGCGCAAGCAGGCCCATCGCCGCCAGAATATAACGTTTGTCCAGAATGATATCCGCCTTTTTCGGACGGAGCGACGCAGGCGCAGCCGGGTCGCAGCAGGCAAAGCGCGCGATCTGCCGCGCCCGCTGCGAATGGATGAGGCTTCCGCCCGTCACGACGACCCTGCGCACCTCGCTCAGATCCTTTCCGCTCTGCACGAAGGTCTGTCCAAGCATCGTATACGTTTCCTCAAGCGTACCGGCGTGGCGCATCACGGCGGTCTGCACGGCCATGGAGGCGACCGCGTAATCAAGCATCTCCAGCTCCGTATCGTGCTCCGGCAGCGTCTGCGTATTGTGCGCAAGCAGCTGCACGAGCGCCTCCACCCGCTCCGGCGAAAGCCCGGAAAGCTCCGCCAGCCGCTGCGCGCCCGCCGCAGCCAGCACGCCCTCGATGGAATAGCGCATACCGATATCGCCCTCGACCGTCCGCTTGACATACGGCTCCGGCAGACCCTTGTAGACCCGGTTCATCTGCCGGGGCATCCCCTCGGCAATGGAATAGACGTCCGTCGTCGCGCCGCCGACATCCACACCGATCAGCTCCCCGATGCCGGGCGTTTTGTCCGTTCCCTTCGCCAGCAGCGTCATGGCCTGCATGACCGCCGCAGGCGTCGGCATCATCGGGCCGCTCATGCGCTCTGCCGCGGCGTTCAGGCCCTTTGCCTGCACGATGCGGCGCAGGAAAATGCTGCGGATGGTCTTCTGCGTGTCCTCCGTTTTGAGCACGCCGAATTTCGGCATGACGTTTTCGCAGACGGATACCTCGAAGCCCTCCAGCGCCTTCCGGCACTGCTGCATGGCCGTGCGGTTGCCCGCGAGAACGATTGGGAACTGCGGGCAGATCGCGGCGAGCATCTGCGCGTTATGAATGACGCAGGCGCTGTTGCCGCCGTCCGTGCCGCCGACCAGAAGAAAAATGTCCGGGTTCACGCGCTGAATGGTTTCCAGATCGTCCTGCGTCAGCTCGAATGAAAACTGCCCGACAATCTTTGCGCCCGCGCCGAGGCTTGCCAGCCGCGCGGCCTCCATCGTCAGCTCCGGCACAAGTCCGCTGACCATCATCCGCAGGCCGCCCGCCGCCGAGGAGCAGGCATACGACTGCGCAAATGTCAATGGCCCCGTCTGCGCAAGCAGCGCGTCCAGCGCCTTCTGAAAACCGATGCGCACATCCGAAGCGACCGTTGTATATGCCTGCGCCGTGCCGAGAAGCTTGGCTGCGTCCAGATCAACGGCAGTCAGCTTCGTGTAGGTGCTGCCGAAATCCGTCAACAATACTGGCTTCATTGCGGTCCCTCTTCGGGATACAGGATCTCCCGCAGCGCGGCGATGGTCGTTTCCGGCGGCGTGCCGGGCGGGAAGGCCCGGTCAAAGCCCATGGCCTTGAAGCGCTTTTCCACGTCCGCGAAATCCTGCTTGCCGACGACGATATTGCCGCCGACGAGCAGCGGAATTCCGGCAAGACCGGCCTCGTCGCACTTTTCCCGCATTCCGCGGCAGTCCAGCTCCCCTTGACCGTAAAGCGAGGACACCACGATAGCGTCCGCGTCCGCTTCGATCGCCGCCTCGATATACTCCTCCTGCGAAACCATGACACCCAGATTCACAACATCAAAGCCCGCCTCGGTGAACGCGTGATAGAGGATCTTGTTCCCAACCGCGTGCACGTCCGCGCCGATGACGCCGATGATGAGTACCTTTTTCCGTTCTTCGTTCATAGCTGCACCTCATACTCCGCTGCCGCACGCTTCACGCTGCCGCATACTGTCAAGATAGTTCTGTCTTCCGATCTCATAAAGGTTATTGCCCTCGCTGTCGATGATGACCGTCACGGGGAAATTCTCGACATACAGCCGCCGCACGGCCTCCGGGCCGAGGTCGGGATAGGCGATGACCTCCGCTTTTTTGATGCACTGGCTCAAGAGCGCGCCGCAGCCGCCGGTCGCGCCGAAATAGACGGCGCCACAGGCGCGGATCGCCTCTATGACCGCCTCGCTGCGCTTGCCCTTGCCGATCATGCCGGTCAGACCCTGACGCAGCAGCACCGGACTGTAGGCGTCCATGCGGTAGGAGGTCGTCGGCCCGGCCGAGCCGATCGCCTGTCCCGGCTTTGCCGGCGTCGGGCCGACAAAATAAATAACAGCGCCGCGCATATCAAACGGCAGGGGCTGCCCCGCTTCGAGCAGCGTGCAGAGGCGCTTGTGCGCGGCATCACGCGCGGTGTAGAGTTCGCCCGTCAGCAGGCACATATCGCCTGCGCGCAATGCGCGCGCTGCCGCGCTGTCAAGGGGAGTTTTCAGTTCAATCGCCATCTCAAAGCACCTCCGTTACATGGCGCGTCACATGGCAGTTGAGATTCACCGCCACGGGCAGGCCCGCGATATGCGTCGGGCTGGTCAGAATGTTGACTGCCAGCGCCGTCGTCCTGCCGCCGAAGCCCTGCGGGCCGATGCCGAGCGCGTTGATGCTTTCCAGAAGCTCCTGCTCCAATGCCCGGTAAAACGGGTCTTCGTTCGGCGTATCCAGCTCGCGCAGGAGCGCCTGCTTTGCCAGCAGCGCCGCTTTGTCGAACGTGCCGCCGATCCCCACGCCCACCACGATGGGCGGGCACGGGTTCGGGCCAGCGTCCTGCACGGTCTGCAAAACGAAGCGCTTGACGCCCTCCAGCCCGTCGGACGGGCGGAGCATGGCGATCCGGCTCATGTTTTCGCTGCCGAAGCCCTTGGGAGCGACGGTGATTTTGATCTGTTCGCCGGGGACAAGGTCAAAATAGAGCATGGCCGGGGTATTATCGCCCGTGTTGACGCGGTCAAACGGGTCGCGCACGACGGACTTGCGCAGCCAGCCCGCCGCGTAGCCTCTTCGCACGCCCTCCTGCACGGCGGCCTTGAGGTCGCCCGCGATATGTACCTCCTGTCCGATCTCCAGAAACACGCAGGCCATGCCGGTGTCCTGGCAGATCGGCTGGGCGTTGGCGGCGGCAAGCTCCGCGTTCTCTAAAATCTGCCGCAGGATCTCCTGCGCTGCGGGCCACGTCTCTGCCGCCTGCGCGCTTTGCAGCTGCCGCAGCACATCCCGCGGCAGGTCATAATTGGCGCGGATGCACATCTGCGCCACAGTACTGGTCAGAAGCTCCGCCTGTATTTCTCTCATATTCCGCTCCTATTGTCCGTTTGACGGATCGTGTCCAGCAGCTCTCCGTCGCGTGAGATCACCCTTGCGACCACCCGGTCCGATACCGGAAGCGGTGCAGGAACACCTGTGATGCGCTCGGCGCGCTCTTTCAGCTCGTGAATGTCCACGACCGGAAGTCCCGCCGCCCGAAGGCGTTCGCGCAGCTCCGCGTTTTTCGGATTGACCGCGACGCCCGCCTGCGTCACGAGTACGTCCACATCCTGTCCGGGCGTGGAGATGCAGGTCACGCGGTCGCGCACGATGGGCAGCCGTCCCCGGAACAGCGGCGCGGCGATGAGCGCGAGCTTACTGCCGGCAGCCGCGTCGCTGTGGCCGCCGCTGCCGCCCATGATGGAGCCGTTGGAGTCCGTGTGGACGTTGATATTGAACGAAGTGTCGATCTCTGTCGCGCCGAGCACGGCAACATCCAGCGAGTCGACCGCCGCGCTCCGGCAGCCGGGGCTGGCGTACTGCTCCGCCGATACTTCGCAGTGGCAGGGATTTTCGCGGATGGAGCTTACTGCCTTCAGATCGAAGCACTGCACATCCAGCAGCGCCCGGAACAGTCCCTCGTTCAGCATATCGACCAGCAGACCGGTGATCCCGCCCTGCGCGTAGCTGCCGTGAATGTTCTGCTGCTTCATGATTTTTTCCAGATACATTGCCGTCGCCAGCGACGCGCCGCCTGCGCCCGTCTGGAAGGAAAAGCCATCCTTGAGAAGACCGGAGCTGGCAATGACCCGCGCGGCGGTCTGCGCGATGGTGATCGCGACGGGATTGCGCGTCATGCGGGTCGTGCCGGAGACGATTCCGGCGGGGTCACCGATGGCGTCCACGGCGACGACATAATCCACGTAAATTTCCGGGATCGACCAGCCGCAGAGCGGATACGGCACAAGTTCATCGGTGATAACAATGACCTTTTTCGCGTACTGCGCGTCCGGGAAGGCGTAGCCCAGCGAACCGCAGGCCGATTTTCCGACCTTGCCAGTGCAGTTGCCCATCGTGTCGCTGCTTGGCGCGGCGATGAATGCAACGTCGATTGGGGTTTCGCCGCCTGCAATATCGCGCGGGCGGCCGCCGTGCGTCCGGAACTCCACGGGCTGGTCCATGACGCCCCCCGAAATGGCGCGGCCAAGTCCGGCGGACATATAGTTGGTCAGCAGTCTGCTGACCGTTCCGTTTTTGATATGCTCCAGCATCGGCAGGTGCACGTCGAACAGCGCGCTGGCGTTGACCGTCAGATCGCGGATGCCCATGGCGCTGATCTGCTCCATGACCATGTTGACGACATAGTCGCCGTTTCGCAGATGGTGGTGAAACGAGACGCACATCCCGTCCTGCAGGCCGGAAAGGCGGATCGCCTCACGCAGAGAGGAAACGACCTTGGACTCCTTCATTGCAGCGTACCTCCCTCCGCAAGAATTTCTTCCGCTGCGGCCAGCGTCTGTCTGGCCCGCGCGGCGATCGGCGCGTCGATCATCTTTCCGCGCAGCGCTACCGCGCCCTTTCCGCAGCGCTTTGCGTCCTCAATAGCCGCGAGAACCTGTCTGGCATAGTCCGCCTCCGCCTGCGAGGGGCTGAAGCAGCGGTTGATCGCGTCCAGATGCCGGGGCGAGATGGATGCTTTGCCGGTAAAGCCAAGGCTGCGGGCAAGGCGGCTGTCGGCTTCGATGCCTTCATCGTCGTTCACGTCGGTGAAGGGGGTATCGTAGACATCAATTCCGGCGGCGTGCGCCGCTGTGACGAGGCGCGTCCGGGCATAGAGGATCTCAAGGCCCTCCTTTGTCCGGCTGCAGTGCAGGTCGGCGCTCAGATCCTCCGCGCCGAGAAACAGTGCCCGCACACGCGGGGAGGCCGTCGCGATCTCGAATGCGTTTTCCACGCCGAGCGCCGTCTCGATCAGCGCGATGAGGCCAATTGTGCCCGGCTCCATGCCGCAGCGGCGTTCGATTTCGCCGATGGCGGCGTCGCAGCCGCAGACGGTCTGCCGCGACGCGGTCTTCGGGAGCATGATGTAATCCGGCCTCTGCGGCACGATGGCCTCTAAATCCTGTGCAAACAGCGGCGTGTCCGCCGCATTGACGCGGACGATGATCTCGCTGCGGCAGCGGTCCACATTCGTCACCGCGTATTTGACCAGTATGCGCGCCGCGTCCTTTTCATCGGGCGATACGGCGTCCTCCAGATCAAATATGATGGCGTCCGCGCCGAAAAAGCCGCAGCTTGTCATCATTTTCGGGTTATTTCCGGGTACAAAGAGCATGGAACGTCTCATGCGGTCCCTCCTTCCGCCCGTGCGAGCGCGGCTTCCAGCCGGGCACGCAGGATCCAGTCGAGCGCGCCGTGGTCGTCTACGGCAATCTCTCCCTGCTGCACGTCTGCGGCGCGCAGAACGCTGTGCACCGTCTGCTCGATCGCAGCGCCGAACTGCAATCGGACGGTCGACGCGATCCGCAGCTCAAGCGTTTCAGCGGGCCGCACCGTGACCAGTACGTCCGCCGACTCCGCCGCTCCGGCAGAAGCCTCGTTTCGGATAACCACCAAAATTCCCCCTTGTATGTTTTTCAATATTTCATGCTGCTTGCAGCAGATTTTCCTTGATTAAAGCGGGCTTTATCCTCTATACTGAAAGAAAACGGCACAGGAGGCAAAACGCCCATGACGACAAACGCGATTCAGAGCAGCCATATCTACAGCACGTATTTTGCACCCCGCGGCCGCAGCCGGATCTACACGCTCGGTATGCAGATCGCGCAGCTTTATCTTTCGCCCTTCGACCAGATCATCGGCTTCATCGGGGAAGCCGGCTCCGGCAAGAGCGTGCTCATCAAGGGCATGTTCCCCGGCATCGAGCTTACGAACGACGACGACGGCGTCAACGTCCGCCCGCTCCCGCTTCTGGAGCAGGAGTATGAAACGGGCTTTTTCACGCCGCACACCTACCATCTGGACATCCGCTTCGAGACGGGCTTCCATCAGCTCTCGGAGCTGGCGGACGCCGTCCGGCTGGCTGTCCGGCGCGGCAAGCGCATCATCATCGAGCATTTTGACCTGATCTATCCCCTGCTCGGCGTCAACGCGAATCTGCTCATCGGCGTCGGCGAGCAGATCGTCATCACGCGGCCGAACCTCTTTGGCCCTCTGCCGCAGGAGCTGTGCGACATCGTCTATCCGTCGCTTGCCTATCGCCTCATGGCGCACAGCGCAGAGGATCTGTGCGAATACGCCATGACGCAGGAGCAGATGCTTGCGTGCAGCCACGGCGATATCCGCCACGGCTTCGTGCTCGAATTCAACGAGCACCAGCCGGATATCGATATTCCCACGCTCGAAGCGCGCGTCAACGAGCTGATCCGGCAGGATCTGCCCATCGACTACTATGACGAGAGCCACATTCTGCTCGGCGGCGCACAGCACTACTGCACCGGGCCGCGCACCCATGTGCGCTCAACAGGCCGCATCATCGGCTTCCGGCTGCTCGATCATTTTATCTACGACCACTTCCACAAGACGTATATGCTGGTCGGCTGTGTCGGAGACGACTCCGAAGAAAATATCCGGAAGCTTGAAACAATCCACGGGTGAGGTGTTGGGTTATGCAGCGCACCTGCATACCTGGTTGTAGGGGCCGATGCACACATCGGCCCGTTGGGAAGTTACGAATGTGCCGAAGATTTCCGTTAAAACGGTGCATTCTGCCGGGCCGACGTGGGCATCGGCCCCTACAGTGTGCTGCGCAAATCTGCGGCTGCCCAACGGGCGGAGCAGAGCCCCGCCCCTACCAACTGTGTTCAAGGCAGGCTGCTTTTTGCATAAAAACCGAGTTTCCTTGCGGAACAGGCAATGTCCGGATGGGCATTGCCTGTTCTTTTGTCTAAACGACGTTTCCTTTTTTGATTACAGTATCGACCAGATTGCTGCCAAGGCGGTAGCAGATATAGTCCAGATCCTCTGCGTTCCAGATGAGAATGTCCGCCTGCTTGCCCGGCTCGATGGAGCCGATGCGGTCGGCGCGGCAGATGGCGGCAGCGCCGTTGAGCGTCACTGCGGTCAGCGCCTGCTCGGGCGTCAGCCGGTAGCGCAGGCAGCCGAGGCTGATGACCAGCTGCATATTGAGGCACGGGCAGGAGCCGGGGTTGAAGTCCGTCGCCATGGCGACCGGAACACCGGCCTGCACCATATCCTGTACGGGCGCGTAGGCCGCGCCCAGATAAAAGCTTGTTGCGGGCAGGCAGCAGGCGACCGTGCCGCCCTCTGCCATGGACGCGATGCCGGACGGCGGGCAGACGATCAGATGCTCCGCCGAGACGGCCCCGATCTCACCTGCCAGCTCACTGCCGCCGATGGCCTCGATCTCGTCCGCGTGGATCTTGGGCAGCAGCCCGTACTGTCTGCCGGTAAGCAGAATGCGGCGGGATTCCTCGGCGGAAAAAACGCCCTTTTCGCAGAACACATCGCAGAATTCCGCAATGCCCTGCTCCCGTACTGCCGGAAGCATTTCCTCGCACAGAAGCTCCAGATAGCCCTGCCGGTTGTCCCGGTAGAGCTCCGGCACGGCGTGCGCGCCCATAAAGGTCGCAGCGAGATCCATCACATGGTGTTTTTGCAGCTTTCCGATCACGCGCAGCGCCTTGCACTCCTCCTCGGTTGACAAGCCGTAGCCGCTCTTGGCCTCTACGGTCGTCGTGCCGAAGCGAAGCATTTCATCCAGCGCGGCGGAGGCCTTCGCCTCCAGCTGCTCCTCGCTTGCCGATTGTGTTGCACGCATGGTGGACAGGATGCCTCCGCCTGCGGCGAGGATGTCCAGATAGCCCGCGCCGTGCAGCTTGAGCGCCAGCTCGTTCTGCCGCCAGCCGCCGAAGATCAGATGCGTGTGTGCGTCGACCAGACCGGGCGTGACCAGCTTCCCTTCGGCGTTGATCGTCTGCGCGTCGGCAGCCGCAGGCGCTGCGCCGGTCCCGACCTGCGCGATCAGATCGTTCTCGATCAGGATCCATGCGTTTTTCAGAATGCAGATCTCGCCCTGTGCCCTGCCGCCCCGCGCAGAGGTTCCCTGCGGTGTGGCAAGCATACCGATGTTGGCGATCAGCGTTCTCTTCATTGCCTGTTCCTTTCCCGGTCAGCGCTCCAGCTGCGCCACAGCCTGCTCGACGACGGCGCTGTCCGCCACATAGGGCATTGTGATGTGATCCTGTCCGGCATAAAGTTTATTATACTCCGCCGCCGTCGTCATGGCGTGCTCATTGCAGGCCCAGCTGCGGCGGGCGACGCCGACCATGGTGTCCCACGGCATTGCCATGCGGAGGATGGTATCGACGCGCTCCGAGCCGTCGAGCACCATGCCGAAGCCGCCGTTGATGGCGCGGCCGATGCCCGTGCCGCCGCCGTTGTGCAGGGCGATGTAGCTCATGCCGCGCGCGGCGTTGCCCGCGTAGCACTGCGTTGCCATTTCGGCCATGATATTCGAGCCATCCTTGATGTTGGACGTCTCGCGGAACGGCGCGTCCGTTCCGCCGGTATCGTGATGGTCGCGGCCAAGGATGACCGGGCCGATCTCCCCGTTGCGAACCATTTCGTTGAATTTAAGCGCCAGATTCATCCGCCCCATCGCATCCTGATAGAGAATGCGGCACTGTGTCCCGACGACGAGCCGGTTCTTCTCCGCGTCGCGCACCCAGACGTAGTTGTCGTAGTCCTGATAGCGCCGGTTGTGCGTGCGGATATATTCTGCGGCGGCCATGTCGGTCTTGTGCAGATCCTCCGGCTTCCGGCTCAGGCAGCACCAGCGGAACGGGCCGTAGCCGTAGTCAAACAGGCACGGACCGAGGATATCCTCAACGTAGGACGGGAACACAAAGCCGTCCAGATCGTTTTCGCCGTTTTTGCAGACCGCCTTCACGCCGGAATCATAGACCGCCTTCAGGAAGCTGTTGCCGTAGTCGAAGAAATAGGTACCCCGGTCGTGGAATTTGCAGATCATCTCATAGTGGTGCTGCAGCGTTTGATCGACCAGCGCGCGAAACGCCTCCGGCTCCTCGGCCAGCATCCGCGTGCGCTCGGCAAAGCTCAGGCCCTGCGGGCAGTAGCCGCCGTCATACGGCACGTGGCAGGAGGTCTGGTCGCTCATCAGGTCGACGTGCACCTGCTTTTCGTACAGATATTCCAGCAGATCGACGATATTGCCGTGGTAGGCGACTGCGCACGGCTCGCCGTTTTTCTGGTGTGTCCGGGCGATCTCCACCGCCTCGGCCAGATCCGACGTTCTGTGGCTGACCCAGCCCTGCGTGAAGCGCGTATCGATACGGGAATCGTCGACCTCGGCGATGATGGACGCCGCACCGGCGATCTCCGCCGCCTTGCCCTGTGCGCCCGACATCCCGCCAAGGCCCGCCGAGACGAACAGCCGTCCGGCCAGATCCTGATCGTTCGGAATGCCGAGAATGAGGCGGCCTGCGTTCAGAAGCGTGTTGAACGTGCCGTGGACGATGCCCTGCGGGCCGATGTACATCCAGCCGCCCGCGGTCATTTGGCCGTAATTCGCCACGCCCAGCGCGGCAGCGCGGTTGAAGTTCTCCTGATCGTCGAACGTGCCGACCATCAGGCCGTTCGAAATGATCACGCGCGGGGCCAGCCTGTGGCTGTGGAACAGGCCGAGCGGATGGCCGGACATGACGACAAGCGTCTGCTCGTCCGTCAGCTGTTCGAGGTATTTCTTGATCAGGCGGTACTGCATCCAGTTCTGGCAGACCTGGCCTGTCTCGCCGTAGGTCGTCAGCTCGTAGGGATAAAGCGCGACGTCGAAGTCCAGATTGTTGTCGATCATGACCTGGATCGCGCGGCCCTCAATGCAGCGGCCCTTGTATTCGTCGATCGGTTTTCCATAGATCGCGCCTGCGGGACGGAAGCGGTAGCCATAGATACGGCCATGCTCGGCCAGCTCCTGCGCAAATTCCTTTGCCATCTGCGCGTGGTGATCGGGATGGATGTAGCGCAGCGCATTTTTGATCGCCAGCGCCTGATCCGCCCGGCTCAGGTGCGATTCGCGGCGCGGTGCGCGGCGATAGCGCGGGTCTATTTCCGGGTATTCCGGCAGTTCGTAATCAAGTTGCAAGGTTTCGGTATGTTCCAGCTGCATCGTGATCTCCCCCATTGATGATATTGTAACAGCTTCTTTTGCATTTTTCAATTCATTCTTGCATGAATGCAGGAATTCCTGCGTCATTTTTCACTGCACGCGGCCAGCATCGCCGCGTAGCAACGGTCGGCGCGCGGAAGGCCGGTATCGAGCAGCTTCTGCCCCGCTGCGCGCGCACCGGCGGCAAACGCGGCGTCGTGCAGGGAGCCGGTATTGATGCACACGTTCAGCCACGCGCCCTGCATCCCTGCGCGGAGGCTGAGGCAGGCGACGCCAAAGTCGCTGGCCGCCGTTGCGTTCGTCTTGCCCAGAAGGCTCTCCAGCAGCTCCAGCCCCTCTGCGCACATCTGCATCACGGCAAGCGGCGGCTGCGTGCAGGCCTTGAGGCCCTGTTCGATGGCGCTGCTGCGCGCCTGCTTTTCCTCGGGCGTCTGCTTCGGCATCGCGTAGGCCGCGCTGACCTGCAAAAATGCCTGCGTGTCCTGCTCCATCGCGGCCAGCAGCCGTTTGCGCAGCGCGTCTGCCTGCGCCTGTGCGCGGAGCGCAAGCTCCTGCACGGCCTCATATTTTTTTCTGCCGAGCGTCAGGCCGCTGACCATTGCGGTCAGCGCCGCGCCGACCGCGCCCGCCAGCGCTGCGGCGCTGCCGCCGCCGGGAGCCGGAGACGCGGAGGCGATCTCCTCCGCAAAGCCGCGTACCGTCAGTTCTGCCAGTTCCATGCGTCACACCTCTCATTCCATCCCAATCAGATGATATTCCATGACCTGCTTGCGGCAGTCATAATTTTCAAGCTTCAGATAGAATTCCGCGCAGTCGAGCAGCGCCTTTGCGGGCGTCAGGCCGACCACCTCAGAACCAATGATCCGCGCGCCGTAGCGGTCGGCCAGCTGGCGCGTCATTTCAAAGGCGTAGTAGATCGGCGTTTTTTCAAAGTTTGTGAGATTCATCGACACCTGCGCGATGTTCCGGCCCTCAAGCATCACGCCGATGGCCTTGCAGCAGGCAAAGCCGCCATCCTTGGCGCGGATAGCCTTTGCGATCTTCTTTGCGACCTCGATGTCGGAGGTATCGAGATTGATGTTGTAGGCGATGAGCGGCATCCGTGCGCCGATGGCGATGATGCCCGCAGTCGGATGGATCTTCCGCTCACCGTAATCCGGCGCCCAGTCCGGCTCCAGCAGCTTTTCCGACATTCCCTCGAACTGCCCCTTGCGGCAGGCGGCCAGATTTCTGCGCTCCGGGCGCGAGGCGGAGTCCTCATACAGGAACGACGGCACGCGAAGCTCATCCCAGATGCGGGCGGCAACGCGCTTTGACAGCTCCACGCATTCCTCTACGCTCGTGTCCATGGTCGGGATAAAAGGAATGACGTCCGTCGCGCCCATGCGCGGGTGCTGGCCTGTATGCCGGCGCATATCGATGGTTTCGGTCGCCTTTTTTGTCAGCTGGAACGCTGCCTCGCCCATCGCCTCGGGGGAGCCGAGCAGCGTAAAGACGCAGCGGTTATGGTTGCCGTCGGATTGTACGTCGAAGACGAAGCAGCCGGGGATGCTGTTCGCCGTGTCGACGAGGCCCTGAAACACCGCCGGATCCTTTTCCCGGCTGACACTGAAATTCGGAACGCACTCAACAAGCTTTGCCATAGTATTTCCTCCTTATGTTCATGTGGGAATCATCAATTATAAGTGAAACCGTCTGTCGCCCCGGGCGTGCGTCCATACACAGCCCGGGGCGGCGGTTTTCTCCGGTTTTACAGAAGCCTGCCGCAGACCTGTTCTGCGGCTTCGAGCAATGCGCCCGACTTGACCAGGCGGTCAAGCTCGGCCATCTGGGGGTACATGACGACATCGGTATCGACCGGCGGGACGGTCTGGCGGATTTTCTGATAGACTGCCGCCGTCGCGGGGGCGAGGAGCGACTCGCCGCGCAGCCACAGCGCCTGCGCTGCGGCAAGCAGCTCAATGCCGACGACCTTCTGACTGTTGTCGAGGATCATGCGGGCCTTTCTGGCTGCGGTCGTGCCCATGCTGACATGGTCCTCCTGATTGGCGGAGGACGGAATGGAGTCCACCGACGCGGGGTGCGCGTAGACCTTGTTTTCCGACATCATGGAGGCCGCCGCGTACTGCGTGATCATGAAGCCGGAGTGTACGCCGCCGTATTTTGTCAGGAACGCGGGAAGGCCGTTGGAAAGCGCGGGATTGACCATGCGCTCCAGCCGGCGCTCGGACACGTTGGCGTATTCGCTGAGGGCTATGCCCAGAAAGTCCATCGCAAGCGCGACCGGCTGGCCGTGGAAGTTGCCGCCGGAGATCACCTTGTCCTCCTCGGGGAAAATGAGCGGATTGTCGGTCACGGCATTGATCTCGCGGCTGACGATGTCCCACACATAGCGGATGGCGTCGCGGCTGGCGCCGTGGATCTGCGGGACGCAGCGGATCGAATAGGCGTCCTGCACCTTCTCCGGGTTGTGCGCGAAGGCCAGACGGCTCCCGTCCAGAAGCCGCAGCAGATTCTGCGCCGTGCGCATCTGCCCCTGCTGGCCGCGCAGCGCGTGCACCTCGGGATCAAACGCGCTCAGAATGCCCAGCTGTGCCTCGCACGTCATGGCGGCGGCGATATCCGCCGTTTTTGCCAGCTGCACGGCGTCGTATACCACGCCGCAGGCGATGGCGGTCATGATCTGCGTGCCGTTGATGAGCGCAAGGCCCTCCTTGGCCGCAAGCTCAACGGGCGCAATGCCTGCCAGCTCCATGGCCCGTTTTCCGGGCATGACTGTTCCCTGGTATTCCGCCTCGCCCTCGCCCAGCATGACCAGCACGATATGCGCCAGCGGCGCAAGATCGCCGCTCGCGCCGAGCGAGCCCTTCTCTGGGATCACCGGATGCACGCCGCGGTTCAGCATGGCAAGCAGCGTTTCAAGCGTCGACAGGCGGATGCCGGAATTGCCGCGTGCAAGCGCGTTGCACCGCAGCAGCATCGCCCCGCGCACGACCTCGCGCGGCAGCGGCGCGCCCATGCCGCAGGCATGGCTGATGATCAGATTGCGCTGAAGCGCAGCTGTCTCCTGCTCGGGGACAAACGTGTCGGAAAATTTGCCGAAGCCGGTCGTCAGACCGTAGATCACGGCCTTCTGCGCAAGCTTTTCGTCCACGTAGGCCCGTGCCCGGTTGATTTTTTCCTTCGCCGGTTCGGAAATTCGCACCTGCTCGTTGTGTCTGGCCACCGCGATGACCTGCTCGATCGTCAGCTCCATGCCGTTGAGTTCAATCATGTCCTGTCCGCCTTTCACTCGATCTGCCGCACAGCGGCGGCTCTTCTATCTTACAAGTTGAACAGTTTGTTGTCAATACACCGCTTTCAAAATATATATTCTGCACAAAAGCGCAGATTTTCCAGTCTCCGACCCAATTTGTTTTTATTCTTGATAATTCCGGCAAAACCGTGTATCGTATATATGATACTTTATAAAATCAGGAGAACGGTTCCATGAAAGACGGTTTTATCAAGGCCGCTGCCGGGACGATCGACGTCGTGGTCGCGAATGTGCAGTATAATACGAAGCAGATTTTGGCGCGGATGCGTGAGGCGGACGCGGCGGGCGTGAATCTGCTGACGCTGCCGGAGCTTTGCCTGACGGGCTACACGTGCGGCGATCTGTTTTTCTCCGACTGCCTGCTCGGCGCGGTCGAGCCTGCGCTGGCGCGGATCGTGGAGGCGTCGAAGGACCTCTACCCGGTCACGGCGGTCGGGCTTCCGCTTCGCTTCGGCGGAAAACTCTATAACTGCGCGGCAGTCGTCCACGCAGGACGGCTGCTCGGCGTCGTGCCGAAGACGCATCTGCCGAATTACGGCGAATTCTATGAGCTGCGGCAGTTTTCCTCCGCGAAAACGCTGGATGGGAAGGTCTATACGATTACGCTCTGCGGCCAGACTGTTCCGTTTGGAACGGATCTCCTGTTCTGCTGCTCCGGCATGCAGGACTACACCTTTGGCGTGGAGCTCTGCGAGGATCTGTGGGTTCCCTGCCCGCCGTCGACGCGGCTCTGCGCGGGCGGCGCAGCCATCATTCTGAATCTCTCCGCCTCCGACGAGGTGATCGGCAAGGCAGAGTACCGCCGGTCGCTGGTCGGCGCGACGTCGGCGCGGCTGGCCTGCGGCTATGTCTACTGCAGCGCATCGCCGACGGAATCGACGCAGGACATGGTCTTCTCGCGGCACCATCTGATCGCGGAAAACGGGACGATCCTGGCAGAAAACGAGCCGTTTGCGGACGCTTCGCTGACGGTTTCCGAGATCGACGTGCAGCGGCTCATGCACGAACGGCACCGCACGACGAGCTACGATTCCGTTCCCGGCCTTCAGCCGGTCGTTTTCCATCAGCCGCTGCGCGACACGGTTCTGACGCGGCGCATTGCGCCCAATCCGTTCGTCCCGCCGTATGACGAGCAGCTGCGCGCCCGCGCGGAGGCGATTCTGCGCATCCAGTCGCAGGGCCTGAAAAAGCGGGTGGAGCACACGCACGCGAAAACGGTCGTGCTCGGCATTTCCGGCGGACTGGACAGCACGCTGGCGCTGCTGGTGTGCGTGCGCGCGTTCGATCTGGCCGGACGCAGCCGGAAGGAGATCCAGTGCGTCACCATGCCGTGCTTCGGCACGACGAAGCGGACGAAGTCCAACGCGGTCAGGCTCTGCGAGGAGCTTGGCGTCAGCGTGCAGGAGGTCAATATCACAGCCTCCGTCCGGCAGCATTTCGCGGATATCGGCCATGACGAAGCCGTGCACGACGTCACCTATGAAAACTGTCAGGCGCGGGAGCGCACGCAGGTCCTGATGGACATCGCGAACCAGTCCGGCGGACTGGTCATCGGCACGGGTGATCTTTCTGAGCTTGCGCTCGGCTGGGCGACGTATAACGGCGACCATATGTCCATGTACGCGGTCAACTGCTCGGTTCCCAAAACGCTGGTGCGCTACATCGTGCAGTATGAGGCCGGGAGCAGCGCGCCTGCGCTGCGGGAGGTGCTGCTGGACATTCTTGATACGCCTGTTTCGCCGGAGCTTCTGCCCGCGGACGAAAACGGACAGATTGCGCAGAAGACAGAGGATCTCGTCGGCCCGTATGAGCTGCATGATTTCTTCCTGTACCATCTGCTGCGCTTCGGCTCACGGCCGCGCAAGCTGTTCCGGATGGCGAAATACGCGTATGGCGGCAGGTATCCGGACGACGTGATCCGGCACTGGCTGAAAACGTTCTGCCGCCGGTTCTTCCAGCAGCAGTTCAAGCGCTCGTGCATCCCGGACGGCCCGAAGGTCGGCTCCGTGACGCTCAGCCCCAGAGGCGACTGGCGTATGCCGTCGGACGCGTCGGGCAGCCTGTGGCTTGCGGAGGCGGAAGCGCTCTGATTCCCCATTTTTCACGCCCGCCCGGTTGACAAGCGGCGTCCAGCGTGCTATGATTGTCACAGATTTTCATAAGGAGAGTCTTCTCATGTTCACTTCTGTTTTCGCGTCCTATTATTACTTTACTGTCGCCGGATAGTAAGGTCAATTTGTGATGCGCAGAAGAGCTTGTGATTTGTATGCGGCACAGAATTGACTGTGCCGCATTTTTTATTGTACTGGAGGTCAAAACCATGATTGTCGTATTGAAGCACAACGTCCCGGAGGAAAAGCGGAACCAGCTCATCAACTGGCTGCGCAGCCAGAGAATCGACGTACACCCCTCGCTCGGCGAGTACCAGACCGTGCTGGGTCTGGTCGGCGACACGAGCCGGATCGATATGTCTTTGCTGGAAAGTCTGGATATCGTCGATTCCGTCAAGCGCGTTTCAGACCCCTTCAAATGCTGCAACCGCAAGTTCCACCCGGACGATACCGTGGTTTCGGTCGGGGATGCGAAATTCGGCGGCGGGCATTTCGCGATGATCGCGGGGCCGTGCTCGGTCGAATCGGAGGAGCAGATCGTATACGTTGCGAAGGCTGTCAAGGCCGCAGGCGCGCAGCTGCTGCGCGGCGGCGCGTTCAAGCCGCGCACGTCTCCGTACGACTTCCAGGGGCTGCACGGCGAGGGCATCCGCCTGCTTGAGATCGCCAAGCAGGAGACGGGGCTGCCCATCGTGACGGAGCTGATGAACATTAAGCATCTGCCGCTGTTTGAAAACGTCGACGTCATTCAGATCGGCGCGCGCAACATGCAGAATTATGATCTTCTGAAGGAGATGGGCTCGGTCAAAAAGCCGATCCTGCTCAAGCGCGGGCTTGCCAACACGCTCAAGGAGCTGCTGATGAGCGCGGAATATATCATGGCCAGCGGCAACGACAACGTCATTCTCTGTGAGCGCGGCATCCGCACGTTTGACGATTACACCAGAAATACGCTCGATCTGGCGGCTGTTCCGATGCTGCACGAGCTGTCGCACCTGCCGGTCATCGTCGATCCCAGCCATTCTACAGGCATCAACCGGCTTGTGCCGCCGATGACGCTGGCTGCTGCTGCCTGCGGGGCCGACGGCGTGATCGTCGAGGTACACAATGACCCCATCCACGCCCTGTGCGACGGCGCGCAGTCTCTGACCTGTGAGCAGTTTGCAGAGGTCGCGCGGAAGGTACGCGCGGTGCGCGAGGCGGTGGCGGAATGACGGTCGGGATCGTGGGTCTGGGCCTCATCGGAGGCTCGTTTGCAAAGGCGTATCACGCTGCCGGTTGGACGGTGTACGGCTATGATGTGGACGAAAGTATGCTTGCCTTCGCGCAGCTGGCAGATGCGGTGAACGCGCCGCTTACGATGGAGAACATCGGCACGTGCGATCTGGTGCTTCTGTGCGTGCGGCCGCTTGCCGCGATCGACTATCTGCGTTCTGCCGCACCGCATATCGGAAGCAGGCCCGTCGTGATCGACTGCTGCGGCACGAAGCGCGTGGTCTGCGCGGCGGCGTTCCCGCTGGCGGAGCAGTACCGGTTTACCTATCTCGGCGGACATCCGATGGCCGGTACGCAGTATTCCGGGTTCGGCCATGCGCGTGCGAATCTGTATCACAATGCGCCGATGGTCATTGTGCCGCCGGATTTTGACAATATCGCGCTGCTCTCGCGCGTGCAGGAGCTGCTGCGCCCGGCGGGCTTCGGCAGCTACTCCGTCACGACGGCGGAGAAGCACGACGAAATGATCGCGTTTACCTCGCAGATGGCGCATCTTGTCTCGAATGCGTATATCAAAAGCCCGACGGCAAGGGCGCACAAGGGCTTTTCCGCCGGAAGCTATAAGGACATGACCCGCGTGGCGTGGCTGAACGCGCCGATGTGGTCGGAGCTGTTTCTGGAAAACCGGGACAATATGCTCCATGAGCTGGACTGTCTGATGGACAGACTGATGGAATACCGCGCCGCAATCGCGGAAGACGATGCAGCAGCGCTGACGCAGCTGCTGGAGGATGGCAAAAAACGCAAGGAGGAGGTCGACGGACGATGAAAACAGTCACGGTCTCCGCCTCAAGGCGGTACGACATTCTGATCGAGCGCGGGCTGCTGCGGCGCGCGGGCGAGCTGGTGCGCGGCGTGACGAACGCAGGCACGGTCATGCTTGTCTCGGATGATTCCGTATGGCCTTTGTATGGCGAAACGGTGCAGAAAAGCCTTGCAGCCGCCGGGTTTTCCGTGTGCCGGTTTGTGTTTCCGCATGGGGAAAGCTCCAAGTGCGCGAAGACGTATCTGGCGCTTCTCGACGCGCTGTGTGAAAACCAGCTGACGCGGGCGGACGCAGTCGTCGCGCTGGGCGGCGGCGTAGTGGGTGATCTGACGGGCTTTGCCGCGTCTACGTATCTGCGCGGCATCGGCTTCATCCAGATCCCGACGACGCTGCTGGCCATGGTCGATTCCTCCGTCGGCGGCAAGACAGCCATCGATCTGCCTGCCGGGAAAAATCTGGCCGGGACGTTCTATCAGCCGTGGCTCGTGCTCTGCGACCCGGACTGTCTGGATTCCCTGCCGGACGAAATTTTCCGCGACGGCTGCGCGGAGGTCATCAAATACGCGGTGCTTGGAAACGCGCCGTTTTTCGAGGAGCTGAACCGCAC
>HF990562.1:0-8699 GCA_000432135.1 Firmicutes bacterium CAG:124 | reverse complement strand
ACCGCACGCCGCCGCATGCGCAGCTGGAGCATATCATTGAAACGTGCGTGCGGATGAAGCGCGATATTGTTGCGCAGGATGAATTTGACCGCGGACAGCGGCAGCTTCTGAATCTCGGCCATACCTTCGGCCATGGGATCGAGGCGTGCAGCGGCTTTGCCGTCAGCCACGGCTCCGCCGTCGCCATCGGTATGGCGATGATCGTGCGGTCGGCTGCGCAGCTTGGCCTCTGCACCGCCGGGACGCGGGACGCGGTGCTGGCGCTGCTGCGGCAGTACGGCCTGCCGGTCGACTGCGCATATCCGGTCGAACAGATGCTTGGAACGATTCTACACGACAAGAAAGCCTCCGGCGGCTCGATCAATCTGATCGTTCCAACGGCTGTCGGAAGCTGCGAAATACGAAAGACCCCTGCCTCCGAAATTTCCGACTGGCTGAGGGCCGGAGGTGCGAAATGACGCGGACGATGTCGCCCGGCCCGTGCACGGGCGCGGTTCAGATTCCGGCCTCCAAATCGCAGGCGCACCGGATGCTCATCTGCGCGGCGCTCTCCGAAGCGCCGTCCCGGCTGGTTCTGGACGGCTTCAGCGCGGATATTGAGGCGACGGTGCAGTGTCTGGAAGCGCTCGGCGCGCAGCTTACGCAGGAAACGGCTGGGCTGTTGATCACCCCAATCGGATCACGCCCCGCAAATGCAAAGCTTGACGTGGGCGAAAGCGGGTCGACGCTGCGGTTTCTGCTGCCGGTTCTCGGCGCGCTTGGCGTTCAGGCAGAGATTCAGATGCATGGGCGGCTCCCGGAGCGGCCCCTGTCCCCGCTGTGGGAGGTTCTGGAGGCGCATGGAATGCAGCTGCAGCAGGACGGGGCCGTCCTGCATACGGCTGGGCAATTATGCACGGGAGACTATTCCCTGCCCGGCAATGTTTCCTCGCAGTTTATTTCCGGGCTTTTGTTTGCGCTGCCGCTTCTAAACGGAAACAGCACGCTGACGGTCACGGGCGCGCTCCAATCGGCACGCTACGTCGCCATGACGGAGCAGGCGCTTGCAGAAGCAGGCATTCTCACAAAAAAGGACGGGCCGGTCTGGCAGATCGGCGGCGGGCAGCGCTATGCCGCGCCCGCCGTGCAGACGGTCGAGGGCGACTGGTCGAACGCGGCGTTTTTCCTGTGCATGGGCGCGCTGTCTGAGACAGGCGTGACTGTAACAGGGCTGAATCCCGAATCCCTGCAGGCAGACCGGGCCATTACGGGGCTTTTAACGCGCTTCGGCGCGGAGCTGACCATTTCCGGACAAGCTGTCACCGTGCGGCGCGGCGCGCTGCACGGAATTACGCTGGATGCCGGGCCGATTCCCGATCTGATCCCGGTCGTTTCGTGCCTCGCCGCGCTCTGCGAGGGCGAAACACGGATTGAAAACGCGGCGCGGCTGCGGCTGAAGGAATCTGACCGTCTGCAAACGACGGCGGCATTGATTTCCGCGCTCGGCGGCAGCGTGCGGGAGCTGCCGGACGGACTGGTCATCTCTGGCCGCGCACGCCTTTCCGGCGGCACGGCCCCCCCCCCCCTCCCCGGGGGCACGGGGGCCGCCGGGGGCGACCACCGCATCGCGATGAGCGCCGCCATGGCCGCCTGCGGCTGCGAGGGCCCGGTCACGGTACTGGGAAGCGAATGCGTCGCGAAGTCCTATCCCGCATTCTGGGAGGATTTTGCTTCTTTGAGGGAGGATGCAGTATGAGCAGCGTGTATACCGGAAATCTGACCGTCTCTATCTTCGGCCAGTCCCACGCGCCCGCCATCGGCGTCACGGTCGACGGGCTGCCTGCCGGGCTGCCGGTCGATCCGGATGAATTGCAGCGGTTTTTGAGCCGCCGTGCGCCCGGGCAGAACGCGTGGTCGACGCCGCGCAGAGAGGCCGACGCGCCGGAATTTTTATGCGGGCTGAAAAACGGAAAAACCTGCGGCGCGCCGCTCACGGCCATCATCCGCAACACCAACACACGCTCCGGCGATTATGAAAATTTGAAGGATATCCCCCGCCCCGGCCACGCGGACTACACCGCGCAGGTCAAATGCGGCGGCGCGCAGGACGTAAGCGGCGGCGGGCACTTTTCCGGACGGCTGACCGCGCCGCTGTGCATTGCGGGCGGCGTCTGTATGCAGCTACTGGAACGCGAAGGCATTTCCATCCGCGCACGCATTTTGTCCATCGGGCACGCCATGGACAGCGCGCCGTTTGACGCACCAGTCGCGGAAAAGCCGTTCCCGGCTGTTTCCGACGATGCGGCAGCGGCCATGCAGGCGGAGATCGCGCAGGCAAAAGCAGACGGGGATTCCGTCGGCGGCGTGGTCGAATGTGTGATAGACGGGCTTCCGGCAGGCATTGGCGAGCCGATGTTCGGCGGGCTGGAAAATCTGATTGCACGCGCCGTATTTGCCATTCCGGCAATCAAGGGCGTGGAATTCGGCGCAGGCTTTGCCGCCGCGCGGCTGCGGGGCAGCGAACATAACGACGCGTTCCGCGTACAGGATGGGCGTATTGTGACGGAAACGAACCGCTGCGGCGGCATTCTGGGCGGGATTTCGACCGGCATGCCGGTCGTGTTCCGCACCGCGTTCAAGCCGACGCCGTCCATTTCCCGCCAGCAGGACTCCGTCAGTCTTTCGCGAATGGAAAACACGACGCTTGTGATCCACGGGCGGCACGACCCGTGCATCGTGCCGCGGGCCGTCCCGTGCGTGGAGGCTGCGGCAGCGATCGCCGTACTGGACGCGTGGATGGGCAGAAAGAAGGAGCTTGGATATGCATTCTGAAACACTGCGCTGCGGACTGCTGGGCCGGACGCTCAGCCACAGCTATTCCCCCGCCATCCACGCACAGCTTGCGGGCTATTCCTATCTTTTATATGAAAAGGAGCCGGAGGAGCTGGAGGGCTTTCTGCGCTCCGGGGAATTTGACGGTCTGAATGTGACGATCCCTTATAAAAAAACGGTCATCCCCTACTGCGCGGAGCTGTCTGACACGGCCCGCGCCATCGGTGCGGTCAACACCATCGTCCGAAGGCCTGACGGGACGCTCTGGGGCGGCAACACGGACGCTTACGGCTTTTCCATGCTGGTACAGTCCAGCGGCGCGGAGGTACGCGGCAAAAAGGCGCTCGTTTTCGGCAGCGGCGGCGCGTCGGCAACGGCGCAGTATGTCCTGCGGCAGATGGGCGCGCGGGAGGTCGTTGTCATCTCGCGGCACGGGGAAGACAATTACGAAAATCTCGGCCGGCACACGGACGCGGAAATCGCCGTAAACGCAACGCCGCTCGGTATGTATCCGAACACCGGTGTCTCGCCGTCTGCGTTAATCCGGTTCCCGGCGCTGGAGGCCGCGCTGGACATGGTCTACAATCCGGCGCGCACGGAATTTCTGCTTCAGGCGGAGCAGCTCGGCCTCAAGCGGGCAAACGGGCTTCTGATGCTTACCGCGCAGGCAAAGAAAAGCTGCGAGGCGTTCCTCGGCGCACCGATCGCAGACGAACGCATTGCCGCGATCGCAAAATCGCTGGCCGCGCAGATGCAGAACGTGGTTCTCATCGGTATGCCGGGCAGCGGCAAGACGACGATCGGCACGCGGCTGGCCGCGCAGCTGGGCCGCACGTTCCTGGACGCGGACACCGTACTCGAGCAGAAGGCCGGGATGAATATCCCGGAGATTTTTCGGCTTGAGGGTGAGGATGGCTTCCGGCAGCGGGAGACGGCGGTGCTGGCGGAGCTGGGCAAGCGCTCCGGGCTGGTCATCGCTACGGGCGGCGGCTGCGTGACAAGGCCGGAAAATTACCCGCTGCTGCACCAGAACGGGACGATCTTCTGCCTGACGCGCGATTTGAGCCGCCTTCCCATCAGCGGGCGGCCCGTCTCGCAGGCACTCGGCGCGGAGGAGCTTTACCGGCGCAGAAAGCCGCTGTATGAAAAATTTGCGGACGCTATGATCGACAACGACCGCACAGTAGAGGATGCTGTGCGGCAGATTTTGGAGGTGCTTGGATGAAGCTGCTGATATTGAACGGGCCGAATCTCAACCTGCTCGGCCTGCGGGAGCCGGATATTTACGGGCGGCAGAATTACGCCGCGCTGGTGCGCTTCTGCGAGGATACGTGCCGCGAAGCGGATATCTCCTGCGAGGTCTTCCAGTCCAACCACGAGGGCGCGCTGGTCGATGAAATTCAGGCGGCCTACGGCGTGTTTGACGGCATTGTCATCAACCCGGCGGCCTATACGCACACGAGCGTTGCGCTTCTGGACGCGCTGAAGGCTGTCGCGCTTCCGGCGGTCGAGGTGCATCTGTCCGACGTGACGAAGCGCGAGAAGTTCCGGCAGATCTCCTATGCCCGCCTGGCCTGCGTGAAGACCTACATGGGACTCGGCTTCGAGGGCTACCGGCAGGCCATTCTGTTTTTGAAAGAATATCTGAATAAAAATTCAGATTAGATCATTTATCATGCATCAGGCAGCCCGTGTGGGCTGCCTGATTTTTCGCCTTAATATGCAGGAATCCAGTTTGCTGTCTTTCATCAAAATGAATCAAATCTTTCTTGATTGTTCATATATTTCAGGTTTATACTAATTTTTGAAGGATTTCCGTTGAAAATACGAATTTCTTGAAAAAAATTTTTCTTGAAATGACAAATTGCATCTTGAAAAATGCACTTTGATGTATTATACTTTCACACAGCAAATCAATTCAGGAGGGAATAGATATGAAAAAGATTCTTGCATTGCTTCTCGCGGCTGTCCTCGTTCTGGGCATGGCCGCGTGTGCCGCTTCTCCCGCGGCTCCCACGCAGACGACGTCCGATACGGCTTCTGACGCATCCGATACACCTGCTTCCAACGCTGAAACACCTGCAGCATCCTCCGGTGCCAAGCTGCGCTTCGTCACCGGCGGCGAATCCGGCACGTACTACGCCTTCGGCTCCGTCATTGCCCAGCACGCGACGAACAACGCGGGCGTTGACATTGTCGGCCTGGTCGGCAACGGCTCCCAGTCGAATATTTTTGAGCTGGAAGACGGCAACGCGGAGCTGGCCTTCTGCCAGTCCGACGTGATGGCCTACGCCTACGACGGCACGAACCTGTTTGCCGACACCGGCGCTGTCAGCTGCTTCTCCACGGTCGCCGCGCTCTACACCGAGCAGGTGCAGATCGTCACGACTGATCCTGAGATCAAGTCTGTTGACGATCTCAAGGGCAAAAACGTCTCCATCGGCGCGGCCGGTTCCGGCGTGTATTTCAACGCCATGGATGTGCTCGGCGCATACGGCCTGACGGAGCAGGATATCAACCCGACGTACCAGTCCTTCGGCGACAGCGCGGATTCCCTGAAAAACGGCCAGATCGACGCGGCCTTCATCGTTGCGGGTGCTCCGACAACGGCAGTCACTGACCTTGCGACGACCAAGGACGTCTATCTTGTCTCGCTCGATGATGAGCACGTCGACAAGCTGCTTGCCTCTTCCCCGTACTACACCAAGGTCACCATCAGCAAGGATGTTTACGGTCTTGATTCTGACACCATCACCGTCGCCGTCAGCGCAGTCGTTCTCGCCCGCGACGATGTTTCCGAGGACGCCATCTACAAGCTGGTCGCTGATATCTTCGACAACGCCGCCAGTCTCACCGACACCCACGCCAAGTACGCGGAGGTCAGCACCGAGTTCGGCGCTTCCGTTACCTCCGTCCCCTATCATCCGGGCGCGGCCAAGTATTTCGCGGAAAAGGGCTTTGACGTTCCCACCAAGTAAGCTTAACGCGTACTTTACGCATAGCAGCAACTACGGCAGGGCTTCCCTGCCGTAGTTGTCGTACAAAAAGAAGAAGGAGAGATGCATCTTGTCCAAGAATCCTGACAAGACCACCCCCGCGACCGCAAACGCCGGTACAGAGCAGAATATCGCCGCCGACGTTGATGAGGTCATGCGCAAATATGACCGCGAATCCAACACCCGCATCTGGTCCGGCTGGCGCGCCATTGTCATTAAGGTCTTTATGGCGTGCTTCGCCGTGTACTGCATCTGCATGACGCTGTTTTCCACGGCCATGCCGGAGATCCGGCTGCCGCTGTTCATGGGCTTTATCATCCTTGCGGGCTTTCTGAACTTCCCGGCCAGCAAGCATCACGTGCGGCCCAACTATCTGCCGTGGTACGACATTCTCCTGATGCTCGTCGGCGCGGCCTGCTTTTTCTACTTTGCACGCAACGCCATGACGATGATCCGGCTTGCCACCCGCATCCAGCCCATTCATGTGGTCATCGGCTGCATCGGCATTCTGGTTCTGGTTGAGCTTTGCCGCCGCTGCGTGGGTCTGCCGATCCTTGTGGTCGCCGGGCTTCTGGTCGTCTACGCGTTCTATAATCAGCTCAGCTATGGCGCAAGCTTTTATAAGGCCCTGCAAAACATCATCTACAAGCTGTTCTACACGACCAGCGGCGTGATCGGCACGCCGGTCAGCGTGTGCTATACCTACATTGTGCTGTTCATCATCTTCGGCGCGTTTCTGGAGCGCACCGGCATTGCGAATTTCTTTATTTCGTTCGCAAACCGGCTCGCGGGCTGGTCTTCCGGCGGCCCGGCGAAGGTCGCGGTCATTTCCTCCGCGCTGTGCGGCATGGTATCCGGCTCCTCGGTCGGCAATACGGTCACGACCGGCTCATTTACCATTCCGATGATGAAAAAGACGGGCTACAAGCCGGAGTTCGCTGGCGCAGTCGAGGCGGCTGCTTCGCCCGGCGGCCAGATCATGCCGCCGATCATGGGCGCAGCAGCATTCCTGATGGCGGAGTACATCGGCATTCCGTATGCGCAGGTCGCAGTCAAGGCCATCCTGCCCGCGATCTTGTATTTCACCGGCATTTTCATCTCCGTGCATCTGGAGGCGAAAAAGCTCGGCCTGAACGGCATTCCGAGAGATCAGCTGCCCAAGTGGCGGCTTCTGGCTCGCGATTGCTATCTGATCCTGCCGCTGATCCTGCTGGTCTGGCTCGTGTCCTCCGGCACGAAGACCATGTCGCACTCCGCCGCGTATTCCATTCTCGCGGCCATTGCAGTCGGCCTTGTCAACTTCTTTATGCTCCGCCTGCAGAGCACGCAGACGCGCACGTTCCGCACCGTCGGCAAGGCCGCGCTCGGCGCAGCCGGCGATTCCGCGAACTCCGTCTTTGATTCTCTGGAAGCAGGCGCGAAGGGCGCCATTACCGTCGCGGTCGCCTGTGCGATGGCCGGTATCATCGCGGGCTGCATCACCGTCACCGGCCTTGCCTCCATTCTCATCAACGCCGTTGTGCAGCTGGCTGGCAATGCAACGTTTATCGGCCTGATTCTGACCATGATCTGCTGCATCATCCTCGGCATGGGCGTTCCCACGACCGCGAACTACTGCATCATGGCCTCCACGTGCGCGCCGATCCTTATCAAGATGGGCTACCCGCTCGTTGCCGCGCATTTCTTCGTGTTCTACTTCGGCATCGTCGCGGATATCACGCCGCCGGTCGCGCTGGCGGCCTACGCAGGCTCCGCCATCGCGAAATCGAACCCCATGAAGACCGGCATCAATGCGACCAAGCTCGCCATCGCGGCCTTTATCGTCCCGTTCATCTTCGCGTATAACCCGCAGATGCTGTTCGAGAACGTCACAAGCGTGTTTCAGGTCATTCAGATCGTTATTACGGCGCTTCTCGGCATTTTCGCCGTCGCCGCCGGTCTGGAGGGCTATATCCTCCGGACGATGCACTGGCCGCTGCGCGTGCTTGCGGTGATCGGCGGACTGACGCTGCTGATCCCGGGCACCGTCTCGGATCTGATCGGCCTTGTGATCGTCGCGGGGATCATCGCGCTGCAGATCGTGCAGAACAAAAAGGCTGCGCGTGAGACTGCGTAGGCTTTGGACAAACAGGCCCATCTGCCCCTTGCAAAAGTCTGCTGAATTGGATATAATACAGGCAAAGACATGGATGATTTTTGCAAACAGGAGGTCAGAATATGAACTGCAAGGTCAAACAGTGCTGCGCGGCGCTGGCTGCGCGGAAGCTTGCCGAGCATGATCCCGCTGTCGTGGAGATCACGCGCGGCGGAAAGAACAAATCGCATCACGTGCTCCGGAAGTCAGACATGAAAAAGATCGGTCTGATCGCGGGCGGCGCGTTCGTCGCGCTCACAGCGCTGAATGTGTACAGCCATTACAAGGTGCATCAGGCCATTGCCGACCGCAAGGTCAAAAAGCAGCTCGCCCCGCTGCGCGCAGAGTTGGAAGAACTCCGCACAGAAAACGAAGCGCTCCGTCAGGCGCTGGCTGAGATCAAGCCCCGCCAGCCGGAAGCGGCAGCAGAGGCGCAGCCGCAGGCATCGGGATCTGACACATAACAAAATGCGGCCCGCGCAGCAAAGGCGGGTAGTCATAAGACAGTTTCATTCCCGGCAGTAATGTCTGCCGGGAATGTTATTGCATATATTAAAGCCACATGATCGAATTAAACAAAGCGATAAGTCGGAATGATAAGGTAGGTAAGGTCTAACATGCCAACGATTCAGTTAAAGGCGATGACGCGAAAACTATGTCACGAACTGTACAAGCATTGGGCGAATGATGCGTCTATCTATATGGATATGCACCTGTTTCAGCCCTATGTTTATGACGAAGCTGCGGTAAATCGATAT
>HF990561.1:31102-43735 GCA_000432135.1 Firmicutes bacterium CAG:124 | reverse complement strand
CGAGGGCGGCTGCTACGCCAAGGTCATCAACCTCGACAAGGAGTCCGAGCCCGACATCTACAACGCCATCAAGCGCAACGCGCTGCTGGAGAACGTCACGCTCGACAAGGACGGCAAGATCGACTTCGCCGACAAGTCCGTCACCGAGAACACCCGCGTCTCCTACCCCATCGACCACATTGAGAAGATCGTCCGCCCGGTTTCCTCCGCACCGGCCGCAAAGAACGTCATCTTCCTGTCCGCCGACGCCTTCGGCGTTCTGCCCCCCGTCTCCATCCTGACGCCGGAGCAGACCAAGTACTACTTCCTGTCCGGCTTCACCGCGAAGCTGGCCGGCACCGAGCGCGGCATCACCGAGCCCACCCCGACCTTCTCCGCCTGCTTCGGCCAGGCCTTCCTCGAGCTGCATCCGACCAAGTACGCCGAAGAGCTCGTCAAGAAGATGGAAAAGAGCGGCGCGAAGGCTTACCTCGTCAACACCGGCTGGAACGGCACCGGCAAGCGTATCTCCATCAAGGATACCCGCGGCATCATCGACGCCATCCTGAACGGCGATATCAACAAGGCACCCACCAAGAAGCTGCCGTACTTCGACTTTGAGATCCCCACCGAGCTGACCGGCGTCGCCACCGAGATCCTCGATCCGCGCGACACCTACGCCGATGCGGCTGACTGGGACGTCAAGGCAAAGGACCTCGCCTCCCGCTTCGTCAAGAACTTCGTCAAGTACGAAGGCAACGAAGCCGGCAAGGCGCTCGTCGCAGCTGGCCCGCAGCTCTAAGCACCAGGCATTTTTCTCCGAAGCCCGTATCAGACGCGCAAGCGGGCTTCGGACGCTTTAAGGCATTTTCTTAACAGCCGCTTGATTTTACACGCGGCCCGATATCAGGTATACTGGATGATAGCGCGAGACACGCTGCGGCAATCTCGCTGCAGCGTGTTCTTTTCATCCATGTGTCCTGTTTTCATATCGATAACGCCATACGGCGTGAAAAAATGGAGGAGCACACATGAAAAAAGTTCAAATTACTGAAACTGTCCTTCGTGATGCCAACCAGTCTCTGATGGCGACCCGTCTCCCGTATTCTGATTTTGCCGAGATCCTGCCCGAAATGAACAAGGCCGGCTATTACTCCGTGGAATGCTGGGGCGGCGCGACGTTCGATTCCTGCCTGCGCTATCTGGGCGAGGATCCGTGGCAGAGACTGCGTGATATCCGCAAGGCCATGCCCGACACCAAGCTGCAGATGCTGCTGCGCGGCCAGAACCTGCTCGGCTACAAGCACTACCATGACGATGTCGTCGAGAAGTTCGTCGAACTGTCCATCAAGAACGGCATCGACATCCTGCGTATCTTCGACGCACTGAACGACTTCCGCAACATCGCCACCGCGCTGGAAGCCACCAAGAAATACGCCACCAAGAACACCGTTGCGTCCGGCTGCATCTCCTATACGCAGAGCCCGGTGCATACGGTTGAAAAATATGTCGAGATGTGCAAGGAGCTCAAGAACATGGGCTTCGATACCATCTGCCTGAAGGACATGGCCGGCACCATGAGCCCGTATGAGGCCGAGCACCTCATCAAGGGCATCAAGGACGCCGTCGGCGATGTCCCCCTGATCCTGCACACCCACTGCACCACCGGCATGGCTTACATGACCGTGACGAAGGCCATCGAGTCCGGCATCGACGTGATCGACTGCGCGACCTCCTGTTTCTCCAACGGCACGAGCCAGCCCTCCACCGAAACCATGTTCTACGCTCTGGGCCAGTACGGCATCGAGACGGGCCTGAACGAGGACGTTATCAACAAGGTCAACGATTACTTCAAGCCCATCAAGCAGAAGTACGTCGATTCCGGCCGCATCAGCGCCAAGTCCATGGCGACCGACGCGCAGGCGCTCGTCTACAAGGTTCCCGGCGGTATGCTCTCCAACATGATCGCGAACCTGACCGATATGAAGGCCATGGATAAGTTCGACGCAGCGCTCAAGGAAATCCCCGAGGTCCGCAAGGATCTGGGCTATCCCCCGCTGGTCACGCCGCTGTCCCAGATGGTCGGCAACCAGGCCGTTACCAACGTTCTGATGGGCGAGCGCTACAAGATCGTCTCCAAGGAAGTGCAGAACTACTTCAGAGGCCAGTACGGCATCGCGCCCGCGCCCGTCTCCGAATCGCTGCAGGCCAAGATCCTCGGCGAGGGCGGCAAGCCTGTCGACTGCCGCATTGAAGACGCCAAGCGCACCGGCGAGGACTTCAAGAAGGCCAAGGAAGCACTCGGCGATCTGGCACGCTCGGAAGAGGACGTCATGAGCTACATCTGCTATCCGGATCAGGCCATGAAGTTCTTCGAGGATCGCAAGGCCAAGGAAGAAAACATCTGCACCTACGTCATCGAAGAAGCGTAAGCGAGGTGGCCTGAGATGTTTCTGATCAATACTTTGATGGAAGATATTTCCGTCGGTACCGCAGGCCTCGTAGCCCTGCTGGGCTACGCCGTCGTGTTTATCGGTCTGATTGCGCTGATGGCGGTCATTATGATCGTCGGCAAGATCATGGTTGCCAAGAAGACCGCGCCTGCCGCCGCTCCCGCTGCAGCAACTGCCGCTCCGGCTCCTGCGCCCAAGGCTGCCCCCGCACTTGCCACCGGCACCGCCGGAGAATGCAAGCTCTATAACGTCGGCGACCGCGAAGCCGCCATGCTCATGGCCATCGTCGCCAACAAGCTCGGCAAGCCCCTCAATACCCTGCGCTTCAAATCGATGAAGGAGGTCATCTGATATGAAATACAAGATCACGCTCAACGGCAAAACCTACGAGGTCGAGGTCGAAGAAGGCCAGGCCATGCTCGTCGACGAGTACGAGGCATATAAGCCCGCCGCTCCCGCTCCCGCCGCAGCACCTGCGCCCGCGGCTGCTCCCGCTGCCGCCCCCTCCGCCGCGCCCGCCCCCCCGCCCGCCCCTGCCGCACCCCCCGCCGCTCCCACGGCTGTCGCCGCAGGCGAAGTCGTCGCGGCTCCGATGCCCGGCAACATTCTGAAGGTCAACTGCTCCCAGGGTCAGGCCGTCAAGGCCGGCGACATTCTGGTCGTGCTCGAGGCCATGAAGATGGAAAATGAGATCCTTGCCCCGCGTGACGGCACGGTCGCACAGGTCGTGACCACCAAGGGCGCTGTTGTGGATACGGGTGCTCCGCTGGTCGTTCTGGCATAAGGAGGATCAAAGATGTTTAATGTTGGTGATACCCTGTTAAAGCTGGCGACGGAATCCGGCTTTGCGGGCTTCTTCGCAAACGGCGGCTGGCAGAACCTTGTCATGATCGTCATCGCCTGCGTCCTGCTGTACCTCGGCATCGTCAAAGGCTTCGAGCCGCTGCTGCTCGTCGGCATCGCGTTTGGCTGTCTGCTTGCGAACGTCAGCTACTTCCCCGGTCTGGACGCGGTCAACCCCGAGCTGAACGCGACCAACGCCATGTACCACCCCGAGCTCTGGAGCGCGTTCCTTGACTCCACCAGCCCCTACTATCACAGCTACGGCCACATTCTGTCGAATGCAGGCCTGCTGGATATCTTCTACATCGGCGTCAAGGCCGGTCTGTACCCGTCCCTGATCTTCATGGGCGTCGGCGCCATGACCGACTTCGGCCCCCTGATCGCAGATCCGAAGAGCCTGCTGCTCGGCGCGGCTGCGCAGCTGGGCGTGTTCGTCGCCTTCTTCGGCGCCATCTGCCTCGGCTTCACCGGCCCCGAGGCTGCTTCCATCGGCATCATCGGCGGCGCGGACGGCCCGACGGCCATCTTCCTGACCAACAAGCTCGCCCCGCATCTGCTGGGCGCAATCGCCATCGCGGCGTATTCCTACATGGCTTTGATCCCGATGATCCAGCCCCCGATCATGAAGCTCATGACCTCGGACGCTGACCGCAAGATCAAGATGGTGCAGGCGCGTGTCGTCTCCAAGACCGAGAAGATCCTCTTCCCGATCATCGTCACCATCTTCGTTATCCTGCTCCTGCCGTCCACGGCTCCGCTGATCGGCTGCCTGATGCTCGGCAACCTGTTCCGTGAATGCGGCTGCACCGATCGTCTGTCCGACACCGTGCAGAACGCACTCATGAACATCGTCACGATCTTCCTGTCCACCTCTGTCGGTGCGACCATGGTCGCTTCCAACTTCCTGAAGCCCGAGACCCTGAAGATCATCTTCCTCGGCCTCGTCGCTTTCGGCATCTCCACGGCCGGCGGCCTCATCGGCGGCAACATCATGTGCAAGCTGTCCGGCAAGAAGGTCAACCCGCTGATCGGCTCGGCCGGCGTCTCCGCCGTCCCGATGGCCGCGCGTGTTTCCCAGATGGTCGGCCAGAAGGCCAACCCCGCCAACTTCCTGCTCATGCACGCCATGGGCCCGAACGTCGCGGGCGTCATCGGCTCCGCCATCGCGGCAGGCTTCCTGCTCGCCGTCTTCGGCTAAGTCCCGCTTTCCAAAAGACCGTGCTGCCCCGCAGCACGGTCTTTCATTTTCACTATTGAGAAACGACTGCCGCTGTGGTACAATATCTGCAAATAAACCGCGCTTTCCCCCGGCCTTGCGCGAAAAGGAGATAAGAAGCCATGAAATTGGGCATCGTTGGGCTTCCAAACGTTGGCAAGTCTACCTTATTTAATGCAATTACAAATGCGGGCGTTGCGGCGGACAACTATGCGTTCTGCACCATCGACCCGAACGTCGGCGTTGTGTCCGTGCCGGACAAGCGGCTCGAATGGCTGCGCGACCAGCACAACCCCAAGAAGTTCACCCCCGCTGTGATCGAATTCGTCGACATTGCGGGTCTGGTCAAGGGTGCGTCCAAAGGCGAGGGTCTGGGCAACAAGTTCCTTGCCAACATCCGCGGCTGCGACGCCATCGTCCATGTCGTGCGCTGCTTCGACGACGCAAACGTCACGCACGTTGAGGGCTCGACCGACCCGCTGCGCGACATCGACATCATCAACACCGAGCTGATCATGGCCGACCTTGAAATGATCGACCGCCGCATCGACAAGGCGCAGAAAAACGCCAAGGGCGGCGACAAGCGCTTCAACCACGAGGTCGAGGTCTTCACGGCCCTGCGCGACTATATGAACGAAGGCAATCTGGCTCGCACGTTCGAATGCTCCGAGGACGACGCCGCCATGATCGCCACCAGCGATCTGCTGACGCTCCGCAAGACGATCTATGCCGCAAACCTGAGTGAAAACGACGTAAACCAACCCGAAGCCTGCAAGTATTTCACGCAGGTGCAGGCGCTGGCCGCGAAGGAGGGCAGCGAGGTCCTGCCCATCTGCGCAAAGCTTGAGGCCGACATTGCCGAGCTTGACGACCCGGACGAGAAGGCCATGTTCATGGAAGCGCTGGGATTGCAGCAGTCCGGCCTTGACCGGCTGATCCAGTGCAGCTACGAGCTGCTGGGCCTCATCTCCTTCCTGACGGCAGGCGCGGACGAGTGCCGCGCATGGACCATCAAAAAGGGCACGAAGGCCCCGCAGGCCGCCGGTAAGATCCATTCCGACTTTGAACGCGGCTTTATCCGCGCCGAGGTCATCGCCTTCGACGATCTCAAGGCCTGCGGCACGCTGGCCAATGCGAAGGCAAAGGGCCTGCTGCGCAGCGAGGGCAAGGAATACATCATGCACGACGGCGATGTCGTGAACTTCCTGTTCAACGTGTAAGCAGCAGACCGCAGCAGCACCCCAACGGCTTCCCCCTCCGGGGAAGCCGTTTAAAATATGCCCGCACTTGTCGATTTTCCACAATTCCGCAGATCCGGGACGGAATTTCTTTTTGCAGTATTGGTTCTTTACATTAGCGAATCAGTATGGTAAATTATTAGCACGATAAACAATCCACTACCCGATCTTAAACTTTCAGGAGGAACAAAAAATGAAAAAGATGACCGCTCTGCTGCTGGCTGCGCTGATGGTTCTGTCCATGGCGGCCTGCGCGTCCAAGCCCGCCGAGACTGCCGAATCCGATCTTGCCTACATTCAGGACAAGGGAACGCTCGTCGTCGGCATTACCGATTTTGCCCCGATGGACTATCAGAACGAATCCGGCGAATGGGTCGGCTTCGACGCCGATCTGGCCAAGGCCTTTGCCGAGTCCCTCGGCGTCAAGGTGGAATTCGTCGAGATCGTCTGGGACAACAAGGTTCTGGAGCTCGACAGCAAGACCATCGACTGCGTCTGGAACGGCATGACGCTCACGTCCGAGGTCACAAGCGCCATGGCGTGCTCCAACGCCTACTGCAACAACGCGCAGGTCGTGATCGTCCCGGCTGATAAGGCCGCCGACTATCAGACCGTCGAATCCGTCAAGGATCTGACCTTTGCCGCCGAAGCCGGCTCCGCCGGTGAGGCTGAGCTGAACGCCCTCGGCTACAGCGTCACGCCCGTCTCCGCCCAGTCCGACGCGCTGATGGAGGTCGCCGCCGGGACGTCCGACGCTGCCGTCATCGACTCCCTCATGGCTGCCGCCATGGTCGGCGAAGGCACGGGCTACGCGAACCTCACCTACACCTGCGGCCTGAACTCCGAGGAATACGGCGTCGGCTTCCGCAAGGGTTCCGACCTCGTCCAGAAGCTGAACGATTTCTTCAAGGCCAGCTATGCCGACGGCTCCATGCTGAAGATCGCAGAGACTTACGGCGTACAGGCTGCCGTCATCGAACAGAAGTGATTGACACAGCGCTGCTTTTCCAGTAAGATAGACAACGGTTTCCCCGGCGGAGCTGCCGCCGGGGAAACCGCCGTGTCCAGACTAACGACAGGCGGTACATACCATGACGACTTTTTCCGAACAGTTCCCCATTGTCTTTCAGGCGCTGAATATTGGCTTTTTACAGACGCTCAAGCTGTTTTTCGTAACGCTCATCGGCGCGATCCCGCTGGGCCTGATCATTTCCTTCGGCTCTATGAGCAGCTGGGCGCCGCTTGGCTTTCTGCGCCCGCTTCTTAAAAATCTGCCGAAAAACACGAAGCTGACGTGGTGGCAGCGGTTCCAGATCTGGTGCTATGTGGACTTCAAGCCCATCCGCATCATCGTCCGCTTCATCATCTGGGTCGTGCGCGGCACGCCGCTGATGCTCCAGCTGCTGGTGTTCTATTATTTTCCCGGCCTTGTGCTGGGCAAAAACATCTGGGGCGGCGGCGAAGCCGGGCGCTTCCTCGCGTCCTCCATCGCGTTCATTTTCAATTACGCGTGCTATTTCTCCGAGATCTTCCGCGGCGGCATCCAGGGCGTCCCCAAGGGCCAGCAGGAGGCCGGGCAGGTGCTCGGCATGACGAACCGGCAGATCTTCTTCAAGATCACGCTTCTGCAGATGGTCAAGCGTATTGTCCCGCCCATGTCCAACGAGATCATCACGCTGGTCAAGGACACGTCCCTGTCCCGCATCATCGCCCTGCAGGAGATCATCTGGGCCGGTCAGGCGTTTTTGAAGGGCTCACAGGGCATTTCCGGCGCGATCTGGCCGCTGTTCTTCACGGGCATTTACTATCTGCTCTTCTCCGGCGTTTTGCAGCTGCTGCTTGACGGGCTGGAGAAGAAGCTGGACTATTTCAAGGCGTAAGGAGGCGGCGATATGTCTGTTCTGGAAGTCAGAAATCTGAAAAAAAGCTTCGGTAAGGACACCGTCGTCCTCAAGGGTGTCGATTTTTCGCTTGAAAAGGGCGAGACGGTCGCCATCATCGGCTCGTCCGGCAGCGGCAAGACGACGCTGCTGCGCTGCCTCAATTTCCTGACCGTCCCCGACGAGGGACAGATCGTGGTGAACGACGAAACGCTCTTCGACGACGCCGACCCCAATACGCAGAAGGAGCGTGAAATTCGCCGCAAGCGGCTGCACTTCGGCCTTGTGTTCCAGAATTTCAATCTGTTCCCGCAGTATACGGCCCGGCAGAACGTCATGCTGGCAAGCGAGCTGCTGGCAAAGGAGCAGCCGGATTACAAGGCGCAGAAAAAGCTGCTCCACGCGCAGATCGCCGCCCGGGCCGAGGAGCTTCTGACGCAGGTGGGGCTGAAGGAAAAGATGGATCTCTATCCGCACCAGCTCTCCGGCGGCCAGCAGCAGCGCGTGGCCATCGCGCGGGCGCTGGCCCTGCAGCCGGATATCCTCTGCTTTGACGAGCCGACCTCGGCGCTCGACCCTGAGCTGACCGGCGAGGTGCTGAAGGTCATCCGTTCGCTTTCCGAGCAGCATATGACGATGATCATCGTCACGCACGAAATGGCGTTCGCCCGCGACGTCGCCAACCGCGTGATCTTCATGGACGGCGGCGTGATCGTCGAGCAGGGCCCGGCACGCGATGTGATCGAAAACCCGCAGGCTGAGCGCACAAAGCAGTTCCTCGCCCGCTACCGGGAGAACCAGTAACCGGCACGCTATCAGGGATTTTATATGCGCAGATACCGTGAAACACAAGATGTTGTGTTTCACGGTATTATTTGTTTTCGATATCCACAAAATATAGAGACAAGCCCTTGACATCGGACACAATATCCAGTATAGTTATGACTGCGCCGCACGGGATGTGCTGCACGCAAAGCCTGTCCCCGCGCGTTTTTTTACGCGCGCACAAATAGAAAGCGAGGAACCAGCATGAAGATCATCAAGCGAAACGGCTCGGAGGCGACGTTCGATATCGTCAAGATCATCGCAGCCGTGACCAAGGCCAATAACGTCGTCTCGGAGGACGAGCGGCTGACGCCGATGCAGATCCGCCGCATCGCCGAGAGCGTGGAAAACAGCTGCCTGTCCATGAACCGCGCGCTGTCCGTCGAGGAAATTCAGGATCTGGTCGAAAATCAGATCATGGCCCACGGCGCGTTCGAGGTCGCCAAGAACTACATCACCTACCGCTATACCCGCACGCTTGTGCGCAAGTCCAACACGACGGACGAGAAGATCCTGTCCCTGATCGAGTCGAACAACGAGGAGGTCAAGCAGGAGAACTCCAACAAAAACCCCACCGTCAACGCCGTCCAGCGCGACTATATGGCGGGTGAGGTGTCGAAGGACCTGACGGCCCGCGTGCTGCTGCCGCAGGACATCGTCGACGCGCACAACGAGGGCATCATCCACTTCCACGACGCGGATTATTTCGCCCAGCATATGCACAACTGCGATCTGGTCAATCTGGAGGATATGCTGCAGAACGGCACGGTCATTTCCGGCACGCTGATTGAAAAGCCGCACAGCTTCTCCACGGCCTGCAACATTGCGACCCAGATCATCGCGCAGATCGCCTCGAACCAGTATGGCGGCCAGTCCATTTCCCTGACACACCTGGCCCCGTTTGTCGATATTTCCCGGCAGAAGATCCGCCGTTCCGTGCTCGAAGAGATCAAGTCCTTCGGCGTGCAGCCCTCGGAGGAGGCCATCACCAACGTCGTCGAGACGCGTCTGCGCGACGAGATCCGCCGCGGCGTGCAGACCATCCAGTATCAGGTCGTCACGCTCATGACCACCAACGGCCAGGCCCCGTTCATCACGGTCTTCATGTATCTCGGCGAAGCCCGGAACGAGCAGGAGCGTAAAGATCTTGCCATCATCATCGAAGAAACGCTCCGCCAGCGCATCGAGGGTGTCAAGAATGAAAAGGGCGTGTGGATCACCCCGGCCTTCCCGAAGCTCATCTATGTGCTCGAAGAGGACAATATCACAGAGGATAGCCCCTATTGGGAGCTGACGAAGCTGGCCGCCCGCTGCACGGCCAAGCGGATGGTCCCGGATTATATCTCGGAGAAAAAAATGCGCGAGCTGAAGCTCTCCAAAGGCGAAACGCCGGGCCACGGCGACGTGTACACCTGCATGGGCTGCCGCAGCTTCCTGACGCCCGACCGCTCCGGCACCGGCTGGAACAACGTCGCAAACGCCGGCAACTATGAACCGGGCAAGCCCAAATATTACGGCCGCTTCAATCAGGGCGTCGTGACGATCAATCTGGTCGACATCGCGCTGTCGTCCGGCGGCGGGCTGGATAAGTTCTGGAAGATCTTTGACGACCGGCTCGACCTGTGCTACCGCGCGCTCATGTGCCGCCACAACCGGCTCAAGGGCACGCTGTCCGACGCCGCGCCGATCCTCTGGCAGTACGGCGCGCTGGCCCGCCTCAAAAAGGGCGAACCCATCGACAAGCTGCTCTACGGCGGATATTCGACAATTTCCCTCGGCTACGCGGGACTTTATGAGTGCGTCAAGTACATGACCGGCAAGTCCCACACCGACCCGGCCGCCACGCCGTTCGCGCTCGATATCATGCACCACCTCAACGACGCGTGCGCCAAGTGGAAGGCCGAGACGGACATCGATTTCTCGCTCTACGGCACGCCGCTGGAATCCACGACGTATAAATTCGCCAAGTGCCTGCAAAAGCGCTTCGGCATCGTCCCCGGCATCACGGATAAGAACTATATCACAAATTCCTATCACATCCATGTGACCGAGCATATCAACGCCTTTGATAAGCTGGCCTTTGAGTCGCAGTTCCAGGCGCTCTCCCCCGGCGGCGCGATCAGCTATGTCGAGGTCCCGAATATGCAGCAGAACCTCGACGCCGTGCTGGAGGTCATGAAGTTCATCTATGACCACATCATGTACGCCGAGCTCAACACGAAGTCCGATTACTGTCAGGTCTGCGGCTACGACGGCGAGATCGAGATCAAGGAGGACGAGGACGGCAAGCTCATCTGGGTCTGCCCGCAGTGCGGCAACACCGACCAGTCCAAGATGAACGTCGCCCGCCGCACCTGCGGCTACATCGGCACCCAGTACTGGAACCAGGGCCGCACCCAGGAGATCCGCGACCGCGTGCTGCATCTGTAATTCTGAAATTCGATCTGCAATAAGACATTTTCGTTAAAAAACAGCCCTGCTTGGCATCTTTGCAGTGTCAAGCAGGGCTGTTTTCTGAAATATGTGTGCAGCATCGGCTGCTGTGCCGCCTCCGGGGCACCCTGTTATTTTGTCAGGTATCGGTGCAGCAGGACGGCGACCTCGGCACGGTTCGCGCCGGTCTGGGGGTTCAGCTTCGCGCCGCTTCCCTTGAGATAGCCGCAGCCGACAGCCCAGCGCATCGCATCGACAGCGTAGGCGCTGACATCGGAGGCGTCCGTATAGCTGCGCAGGCTTGCGGACACGGCGGGTTTTCCGGAAAGCCGGTAGAGAATGGAAGCCAGCTGCTCGCGCGTGACGGCCTGCTTCATGCAGAATTCCGTCTCGCTCACGCCGCCCGCAACGCCGTTTTTCCAGGCCCAGACGACCGTGTCATAGGCGTAATCCGATTCCGAAACGTCCGTGAACGGGAGGCTTCCTCCGGAAACGGCGGGAGAACCGGCGCTCCGGTACAAAATCAAAATCAGATCGCCGCGCGTCATGCTGCCGCGCCAATTGAAGGTCGACGCGTCTGCGCCCTGAATCAGCCCGTAGCCGTTCATGAAATCAACGGCGTCCGCCGCCCATGCGCACGTCCCGGCGTTCACATCCGAGAAGACGGCGGAGGACTGCTTCGACGTGACGCGGACGGTCAGCTCACCCGTGCCGAGCTGCGTGCCGCCGCTGTCATAGGCGGTATAGACGAGCTTCAGCTGCGAGGCGCAGTCTGCTGCCGGGAGGAAGTAGAGCGCGTCCAGAAGCGGCTCCGATTTCCCGTCGTCCGTCAGATAGAACCGGTCCTCCGGATAGCGGACGGCGGTATACGCGCTGCCCGCCACGCTGCGGAAGTCCTTCAGCAGCCGTCCTGCGCTCGTCTCCGGCTGCTGGAAGCTGACGCAGACCGCATCCGGATATTGCTGCGCGATACGACCGGCGGCGTCCAGCGTCTTCAAGAACGCGCCGGATGCCGTGACGGTGCTGTCTCCGGAGACGGTGACGACGGCGCTGCCCTCGCAGCGCGTTCCGGCGGTGCCGACGGCGGTAAAGGGGATGCAGACGGTATACCGTGTGCGGTACGAGCCGGTCAGATACGCCGCCGTGTCAAGATCGAGCTGGGAAAAGCTCGCCTGATAATAGCACGCGTCCGTATCGGCCAGCGCCTGTCCGTCCTCCGCAGCCGTATAAAGCGCGCCGAACATGGAGGCGCTGCCGGAGGCGCTCAGGTCGTAGCTCCTGCCGCCCGTCTCAGCCGTCGCGCGGGACACCGCAAACAGCACGTAGTCCAGCGTTTCGCCGGGCTTGCCCCGACCGGAAAATGCCTTGCTGAAATCAGCCTCGGAAAAGCGGACGCTGCCGCCGAAGCCGGCTGCGTACTCCACGCTGAGGCCCGGCACGGAAGCCGCGGCCGGCGTGATCGTGATAAACGCACCGGAGGCGGAATATGTTTTCCCCCCGACCGTCACGCTGACGCTCAGCGGCAGCTGCACGGCGGAGCCGGTCACGCCGCCCGCTTTGGTCAGCAGCTCAAGGCTCGACGAGGAAGAACCTGCGTTCAGCGCCGTCGTGACGGGCTTGTCCGCGTCCTCGCCCCGGAACGCGGCAACTCCCTCGCGGTACGCCTGCCACGTGATGACGGCCCCGCCGCCAAGATATTCGCTCCATTCGCCGTCCGTCTCGCTCCGGCTGTAGACCGTGGCGGAAACCGCCGCGGAGCCGCCCCC
>HF990561.1:15928-31091 GCA_000432135.1 Firmicutes bacterium CAG:124 | reverse complement strand
CGTCGCGGAGCCGCCCGCCGTTACAACGGTGGGGACAGCGCTGACGGCGATCCTGTATGTATCCGCGCCGCCATCCGCCAGCGCAGCCGGAGCCAGCGCAGCCAGCACCGCGCATACCACCAGCAGCGCGGAGATCCGTTTCCAAACCCGTTTCATATCGTGACACCTCTTTCCGCAGCCGAGTGCCGCAGTGTTTGTTTTCTGCTTCCAGTTTACCGTATCTTTTCGGAATTGCAACACTTTCGTAAATAATTCAGGATTTCTTCACAACTTGCCGCCGCGCAATACGCCCCCTCCATGAACAGCGGCGCAATCGCCGTCGGACATAGAGGGGGCGTACCGTTACCGTCCCCGGTGCTTTTCCTTTCGCTTCTGCTGTCTGCGGTCAAATTTCAGCTGCTTTTCCGCGTCCCGCTGTTCGCGGGTGCGCGTTTTCCGTTCCAGCTTCTGCTCCTCCCGCTGCAGCTGCAATGCCTGCTGCGCCTTTGTCCCCACGCCGCAACCGGAGGAAGCCCTTCGGATCTCCCGCTGCATACGCTTCGGATTTGCCGCATCCTGCCTGACAGCCGCTGCGACAGCCGGACTGAATCGGAGCCGCGCGTAATTTTTCAGCACATACGAAAGCACGTCATAGTCCTTCGGTTCTGCGCCGAAGGTGATCTTGCAGACCGAGAGCGTCCCGCCCTCGAACCGCTCGAACACCCCGACCCAGAACGGCGCCTCAAAAAATACCGTCAGCCTTGTCAGATCACTGTCCATCACGAAACCCTCCTGATTGTATGGTACACAGGAACGGACGACCCGGAGGGGAGGGTTACTTACCTGCGCCGAAGTGCAGATGGCTGGGCTACCTACCAGCTCTGGCGGGTGAAGGCCCGCGTTGCGTTTTTATCCTGTGCGCGGCAGCCGCGCCTGCGCCCGCCGTCTGCATTCATATTACCAGAAAGCCGCCGGTAAATCCAGTCCCGCAAAAAATCCGCGCTGTCTGCCGCCGGAATCCATGTTTCAGAACAGATTTTACAATTTCACTTGCAGCCGTTCCCTTCTTCAGGATGCTGCACAAATTCACAAGTCCTCATTGTACAGGCCAATCCCCCGCAGGATGAATAGTCTGCGGGGGAATTTTTTGTGGAAACTGACAGTTTTAACAAACGCGTGTACTTTTTCTTGATTTCTTTTGACAGTTGTGCTATACTGTCAAATGTAAGAGGACACTAACAATCAAAAAAACGCCCGGAGTATTGAGCATGGGGACAAGCGGACAAATCGTGCCGCGTGTTTGCTGTGCTTTTTTGCATCTGGAAAAAGCCAGAATATGGAGGGAGGCGGAATGAAATTTGGAACAACGACTTTATGAAGCCCTGCAGCGCAACCCCATTATCGCCGCTGTGCGCGACGACGAGGGGTTGGCGCAGTGCCTGCGCACCGATATCCAGACCGTATTCGTGCTTTACGGCGATATCTGCAATATCTCTGAGATCGTCCGGCAGATCAAGGACGCCGGAAAGATTGCCATCGTCCACGCCGATCTGATCAGCGGTCTGGCTGCGAAGGAGATCTCCGTCGATTTTCTCCGCCGCAGCACGCAGGCGGACGGCGTGATCTCCACCCGCGCGAACATGATCCAGCGGGCAAAGGAACTGAATATGATCGCGATCCTGCGGGTCTTTCTGATCGATTCCATGGCGCTCGATTCGGCGCTGAGCGCGAAAAATCTCAAGCCGGACGCCATCGACATCCTGCCCGGGCTGATGCCGTCGATGCTGCGCAAGGTGCGGCAGCTGACGGGGCTGCCGATCCTGACGGGCGGACTCATCACGGAAAAGAAAGAGGTCATGCAGGCGCTTGAGGCGGGCGCGCTCGCCATTTCCAGTACGGCCCCCGCCGTATGGCAGATGTGAGGAGGAACCGCATATGTGCACCGATACAAAGGGCAGGATCGCCGAGGCTGTTGAACAGATGCTGCAGACAAGGCCGGTCTGCAAGATCACGGTGCAGTGCGTGATGGAGCAGGCGCAGATGAAGCGGCAGAGCTTCTATTATCACTATCAGGATATCTACAGCGTGCTGGAATGGATCGTGGAGACGCAGCTGTGCGCCCCGCTGCAGTATGACGGCGCACAGGCCCCCGGCGAATGGTGTTTGCAGGCGCTGACGCTGCTACGGGAAAAGCAGCCGCTGCTGCGCAAGATCTCGCATGCACTCGGTCAGGAAACGATGTACCGGCTCACAGGGAAGGTCATTCGCCCGCAGCTCGCCCGGCTCCTGCCGGATCCGGCCGCGGTGGACGGCGCAACGCAGTCGCTTGCGCTGGATATGCTCTGTCATGCCGCGTTCTGCACCGTCGACAGTCTCGTCGCTCGGCGGACGCCGCTCGACGCGGAAGCGTTTATGCACCAGCTTCAGGCGCTGTTCCTGACCGTGCAGCAGATTTGATTCTTTATTTTTGAAGCCCTTCTATTCTCTGGCTTTGCGCATAGAATGTTGTGTGCATATACGCTATAAATCAATCGATAAAATTTTATTTTTTGTTGATTTTGACATTATTCCAAGCTTGTCTAATGACAGCGGCACAGGTTTCCTGTATACTGACAGTTAGAAGATACCACCATAGAGTGATTCATTTTAATCTGCAAGAAAGATAAGGAGGACGTATTCATGGCAAAATACATCATGGCCCTGGACGCCGGCACGACTTCCAATCGCTGCATTCTCTTCAATGAGAGCGGCGAAATGTGCAGCGTCTCGCAGCGCGAATTCCCCCAATACTTTCCGAAGCCCGGCTGGGTCGAGCACGACGCAAATGAGATCTGGGCTACGCAGCTTGGCGTAGCCGTCGAGGCCATGCAGAAGATCGGCGCAACTGCCGCCGACATCGCGGCCATCGGCATCACCAACCAGCGCGAAACCGCCATCGTCTGGGATAAGGTCACAGGCGAGCCCATCCACCACGCTATCGTCTGGCAGTGCCGCCGCACGAGCGAATACTGCGACAGCCTGAAGGCCAAGGGCCTGACGGACAGCTTCCGGGCCAAGACCGGCCTCGTCATTGACGCCTATTTCTCCGGCACGAAGGTGCACTGGCTGCTTGAAAATGTCCCCGGCGCACGCGAGCGCGCAGAGCGCGGCGAGCTGCTGTTCGGCACAGTCGAAACGTGGCTCATCTGGAAGCTGACGGGCGGCAAGGTCCATGTCACCGACTACTCCAACGCCTCCCGCACGATGCTCTTCAACATCAACACACTGCAGTGGGACGATGAGATCCTGAAGGAGCTGAACATCCCCAGATGCATGCTCCCAACCCCGATGCCCTCCAGCTGCATCTACGGCGAGACGGATCCGGCGCTGCTCGGCGGCCCGATCAAGATCGCGGGCGCTGCGGGCGACCAGCAGTCGGCTCTGTTCGGCCAGGCCTGCTATCATCCCGGCGAAGCCAAGAACACCTACGGCACCGGCGCGTTCCTGCTGATGAACACCGGTGAAAAGCCCGTCTTCTCCAAGAACGGCCTCGTCACCACCATCGCGTGGGGCCTGAACGGCAAGGTCGAATACGCGCTCGAAGGCTCCGTCTTCGTTGCGGGCGCCGCGATCCAGTGGCTGCGCGACGAGCTGAAGATCATCGAGTCCGCACCTGACTCCGAATACTATGCCGGCAAGGTCAAGGACACCAACGGCTGCTATGTCGTCCCGGCGTTCACCGGCCTCGGCGCACCGCACTGGGATCAATACGCACGCGGCACCATCGTCGGCATCACCCGCGGCGTCAACAAGAACCACATCATCCGCGCAACAATGGAATCCCTCGCCTATCAGGTCAACGACATCCTTGTCGCCATGCAGGCCGATTCCGGCATCAAGCTGGCCGCGCTGAACGTTGACGGCGGCGCGTCTGCCAACAACCTGCTGATGCAGATGCAGTCCGATATTTCCGGCGCTCCGGTCCAGCGTCCGACCTGTGTCGAGACGACCGCGATGGGCGCTGCGTACCTGGCTGGTCTTGCCGTCGGCTACTGGGCCAGCAAGGAGGACGTCGTCCGCAACCGCGCCATTGACCGTGTATTCCATCCGGAGATCACCGCAGAAGAGCGCGCAGCCAAGGTGAAGGGCTGGAGCAAAGCTGTCAAGTGCTCCTACGGCTGGGCGAAGGACGAATAAAAAAGCTTTTTCAGGAGAAGAAACGGAAAACAACCAAATATTGATGTATGACAGGGAGGAGTATTCATGTTCTTAAAGTACTTATGTGAGTTCCTTGGCACAATGATGCTGATCCTGCTCGGCGACGGCGTCGTTGCAAACGTGACCCTCAACAAGTCCGGCATGAAGGGCGCAGGCTCTATCCAGATCACCATTGCATGGGGCCTTGCAGTCATGGTTCCCGCGTTCATCTTCGGCAAAGCCTCCGGTGCGAGCTTCAACCCCGCGCTGACCATCGCACTGGCAGCCGGCGGTATGTTCGACTGGGCGCTGGTTCCCGGCTACGTCATTGCGCAGATCCTCGGCGGTATCGTCGGCGGCGTTCTGGTCTACATTCTCTTCAAGGATCACTTTGACGCGACGGAAGATCCCGGCACCAAGCTCGGCGTCTTCTCCACCGGCCCCTCCATCCCCAACACTGTCCGCAACATCGTGCAGGAGGCCATTGCGACCTTCGTTCTGGTCTTCGCCATCTGCGGTCTGAACCAGGTTCCGGAGCTCAACGACGGCGTTGGCAAGCTCCTGGTCTTCGGCATCATCGTGTCCATCGGTATGTCCCTCGGCGGTCTGACCGGCTATGCGCTGAACCCGGCGCGTGACCTTGGCCCGCGTATCGCGCACGCCATTCTCCCCATCAAGGGCAAGGGCTCCAGCAACTTCAAGTACGGCCTGATCGTCCCCATCTTTGGGCCCATCATCGGTGGTCTTCTCGCCGTCCTGCTGTACAACGTCATCCCCTGGGCTGCTGTGTAAGTACTGCCCACGCATCTGAATATACTCTGCTCTAAGTGAATGTGTCGGGCAGTCCAACCCTCCCACCGGAAGGCTTATTTGGGCTGCCCGACTTTCTTTGGCAGATGAAGGAGGAATCTTTTTGTACGACATCATCATTATCGGCGCAGGCGTTACCGGCTGCGCGGTCGCGCGGTACCTGTCCCGCTATGAGGGACGGATGCTGGTGCTGGAAAAGGCAGAGGATGTGTGCTGCGGCACCTCCAAGGCCAACAGCGCCATTGTCCACGCAGGGTTCGACGCCGCGCACGGAAGCCTGATGGCAAAAATGAATCTCGAAGGCAATCTCATGATGCCGCAGCTTGCGAAGGATCTTGATTTTGCGTTCAAAATGAACGGCTCGCTTGTTGTGTGTATGTCCGAGGAGGACCTGCCGAAGCTGCGCGCGCTGTATGAAAACGGCGTAAAAAACGGCGTAAAGGAGCTGGAGATCGTAGACGCGAAGCGTCTGCACGAGCTGGAGCCGAACGTGTCGAAAAACGCCGTCGCCGCGCTCTGGGCGCCGACCGGCGGCATTGTCTGCCCGTTCAATCTGACCATTGCGCTGGCAGAGAATGCCTTTGACAACGGCGTGGAGTTCCAGTTCAATACCGAAGTCACCGGCTTTACATGGAACGACGGCTATTGGACCATCCACACCAACCACGGCGAGTTTGAAACGCGCTATGTCATCAACGCCGCAGGCGTCTATTCGGACGTGCTGCACAACATGGTCTCGACCCGCAAGCTGCACATCACGCCGCGCCGCGGCGATTACTGCCTGCTGGACAAGAACACCGGCGATTTCGTTTCACACACCATCTTCCAGCTGCCCGGCAAGCTCGGCAAGGGCGTTCTGGTCAGCCCGACTGTCCACGGCAACACCATCGTCGGCCCGACGGCGATCGACATCGAAGACCGCGAGGGCACGAACACCACCGCCGAGGGTCTGAACGATTTGATCGAAAAAGCGGGCGCAACGGTCGAGAACCTCCCCATCCGCCAGACCATCACGAGCTTCGCGGGTCTGCGCGCGCATGAGGATCACCACGAATTCGTCATCGGCGAGGCCGAGGGCGCGCAGCAGTTCATCGACTGCGCGGGCATCGAATCGCCCGGTCTGACCTCCTCCCCCGCCATCGGCCTGCACGTGTCGGAGCTGATGCGCGATCTGATGGGCCTGCGGGAAAAGGAGCACTTCATCGCCACGCGCAGGGGCGTGCTCGACCCGAAGACGCTCTCCAAAGAGGACTATCAGAAGCTCATCCACGAAAAGCCCGCCTACGGCCAGATCATCTGCCGCTGCGAGCAGGTCACGGAGGGCGAAATCCTCGACGCCATCCACCGCCCCCTCGGTGCGAAGAGCCTCGACGGCGTCAAGCGCCGCACCCGTGCGGGCATGGGCCGCTGCCAGGCGGGCTTCTGCAGCCCGCGCGTGATGGAAATTCTGGCACGTGAGCTGCACGTTGATCAGAGTGAGATCACCAAATGCGGCGGCGCGTCCCGGCTGATCGTCGGCACAAACAAGGACAAGCTTGAGGAGGTGCAGGACAAATGAAATATGACATTGTCGTCATCGGCGGCGGCCCCGCCGGTCTGTCGGCGGCTATCGCGGCATATGACGCAGGCTGCCGGAGCATCCTGATCCTTGAGCGCGACGTGCAGCTGGGCGGCATTCTGAACCAGTGCATCCACAACGGCTTCGGCCTGCACACCTTCGGCGAAGAGCTGACCGGCCCGGAATACGCTGCGCGTTACGTCACGCAGGCGCTTGAACGCAAGATCGAATATAAACTCAACACGATGGTACTGTCCATCAGCGCAGATAAGCATATTACGGCGGTCAACCGCGAGGAAGGACTGATCGAGATCGACGCACGCGCGATCATCCTGACCATGGGCTGCCGGGAAAGAAGCCGCGGCGCGCTGAACATCCCCGGCTACCGCCCGGCGGGCATTTATTCCGCCGGTACGGCGCAGCGGCTCGTCAACATGGAGGGCTTCATGCCCGGCCGCAGAGTCGTCATTCTCGGCAGCGGCGACATTGGCCTCATTATGGCGCGGCGCATGACGCTTGAGGGCGCGAAGGTGCTGGTTGTAGCGGAGCTGCTGCCGTATTCCGGCGGTCTGAAGCGCAACATTGTCCAGTGTCTGAACGACTTCGGCATTCCCCTCAAGCTCAGCCACACCGTCGTGAACATTGAGGGCAGGGAGCGCGTTTCCGGCATCACGATCGCGGAGGTCGGCCCCGACCGCAAGCCCATTCCCGGCACGGAGATCCACTATGACTGCGACACGCTGCTGCTGTCCTGCGGTCTGATCCCGGAAAACGAGCTTTCGCGCGGCATGGGCGTGGATATTTCCCCGGTCACAAACGGCCCCGTCGTCGACGAGAGCCTGCAGACGAGCATCCCCGGCGTTTTCGCCGCCGGCAACGTGCTGCACGTGCACGATCTGGTCGACTACGTCTCTGAGGAGGCTGCGGCGGCAGGCCGCGCCGCCGTGCGCTATCTTGCGCAGGGCGAAACCACAGAGCGCCATGAGATCCCCGTCACGTTTGAGGGCGGCATCCGCTACACCGTCCCGGCAAGCATCGACCCGAAGCTGGCTGCGGACGATCTGGTGCTCCGGTTCCGCGTGGGCGGCGTGATGAAAAAGCGCGTCGTGAAGCTGCTGCTGGACGACGACGCGGTGCTCACGCGCAGGCGGCCCGTCATGGCCCCCGGTGAGATGGAGGAGCTGAAGCTCACGAAGGATATGCTGGACGCGCATCCCGGTCTGACGCGCATTCATATCACAGTGGAGGAGGCATAACGATGGAAAAACGAGAACTGACCTGCATCGGCTGCCCGCTCGGCTGTTCGATCACCGTCACGCTGGAAAACGGCGAGATCAAAGATGTTGCCGGGTACACCTGCAAGCGCGGTCATGATTACGCGAGAAAGGAAGTCACGAACCCGACGCGCATCGTCACGAGCACCGTCCGTCTGACCGGCAGCGCGACCGGCGCAGCCGTCGTCAGCTGCAAGACGGCGCAGGACATCCCGAAGGGCAAGATCTTCGAGATCGTCGCGGCGCTCCGTCAGGTCACGGCGCACGCGCCCGTGAAGATCGGCGACGTGCTGCTGACAAACGCCGCCGGAACGGGCGTCGATATCGTTGCGACGAAAAATGTACAGTAATTAGGAATGAAGTGCGGAGAAAGTTCACAAATCCTTTCGGATTCGTTCACAGTTCCGACATGATTGGCCGGTATACTCATACTTGTAAGCAAGCCAATCTTTTCTTTCCTCTCTTCTCTTTCTTCTTTCTTTTCTACACCAACAGAACCGGCCTGCCGCACACGCGGCAGGCCGGTTCTGTTTTGTCTGTCAGATTCATTATGAGGCGTTTGCAGCAGGCAACTGCAAGCCCGAAAACCTTTCGGCAAATTCGTACCGCGCCGCGTAGGGGCCGACGACTCTGTCGGCCCGATAAATGTTGCGGATTTGCCGAAGATTTCCGAGAAAACGCTGCATTCTGCGGGCGGACAGAGGCGTCCGCCCCTACAAGAATCGCAGCAGTTCAATCATATTCCGCACTCAGGTCTGGTGCCCGCGGGGTGCGAGAAGGCTTTTGCCGCAGTGCGGGCAGGTCTCGCCGTCGCTGCGGCCGAGGCGTTCGCCGCAGAAGGGGCAGCGCCAGCACAGCAGCCAGACGGCTGCGTAACCGATGGCGAACAGCGCCGTAAACAGAAAATACACCGGCTTGGACACGCCGCAGCCAATAAGAAAGCTGGCCAGCGTCAGCGCGAGCAGCGTGAACAGCAGAACCTTGATCGTTTTCAGATTCATAGAGAAGCCTCCTCTTCTTCATCCGAACCGCAAAGCTTTCCGTTTCCTTCTGTCTATATTATAGCACTCTGTCCCGGATCCGTATACGGCCTGAGGGAAAATTTGTGCAATATTTCTATTGCGCGTCAATGCGCTCCTTCAGGTCGTTCAGGTAGACCCAGCGCTCTGTTTTCGCGTCCAGCTCTGCCGTCAGGCGCTCCTGCTCGGCCGTGAGCGCCTGCAAGCGGACATAGTCGCTTCCGCAGGACTCCTGCTCCTGCCGGCACGCAGACAGCTGCGCATCCAGCTCCGCGATCACGCTGTCGATGGTGTCAAATTCCCGCTGCTCGTTGTAGGAGAATTTCAGCTTCTTCTCGCGCGGACGTTCCGGGGCGGACTTTTCCTGCTTTTCAGGCTTCTTTTCCTCCGGCGGCGTCCGCTTGCGCGCCCAGTCGGACCAGTTGCCGGTAAACACGTCGACGCGGCCCTCCGGGCGCACCTCGAAGATGGTATCCGCCAGCTTATCAAGGAAAAAGCGGTCGTGCGAGACGGCGATGATGGGGCCGGGGAAGCTTTGCAGATAGTCTTCCAGAATGGAAAGCGTCGTAATGTCCAGATCGTTCGTCGGCTCGTCAAGCAGCAGCACGTTGGGTGCCGCCATGAGGATGGACAGCAGATAGAGTCTCCGCCGTTCGCCGCCGGACAGACGACCGATGGTGGTCTGCTGCAGATCAGGCGGGAACAGGAAGCGTTCCAGCATGGTCTTGGCGGAGAATGTGCCCTCGTCCGTTTTTACCTGCGCAGCGACGCTATAAATGAAGTCGTATACGCGCTGGTTCAGATCCAGCTCCCGGCCCTCCTGCGAAAAATGACCGATCTTGACCGTCTCGCCCAGCTCGACCGTGCCGCTGTCCGGCGGAAGCTCGCCCGCGAGCACGCGCAGGAGCGTCGATTTGCCCGCGCCGTTTCGGCCCACGATGCCGATGCGGTCGCTGCGCAGAAGGCCGTAGGAAAAATCACGGAAGATCGTCCGCCCGTCATAGCCCTTGGAGATGTGCTCCAGTGTGATGATCTTTTTGCCGAGACGGCTCGAAGCCGCCGAGAGCTGCACTGTGCTGTCGCGCTCAGGGGCCTTCTGGTCCTTCAGCTCCTCATAGCGCTGAATGCGCTCCTTGCTCTTCGTGCTCCGGGCCTGACAGCCGCGCAGGATCCATTCGCGCTCGACACGCAGGATGGACTGCCGCTTGCGCTCGGACGCCTCCGCCATCTGCGCGCGCTGCCCCCGCAGCTCAAGATAACGAGAGTAATTGGCCTCGTAGTGGTAGAGCTTCCCGCGTGAAAGCTCCGTGATGTGGTTCACGACGCGCTCCAAAAAATACCGGTCGTGCGTGACCATGACCAGCCCGCCCCGGAATTTTTTCAGCCAGTCCTCCAGCCACTGCACCATTTCGGTATCCAGATGGTTCGTCGGCTCGTCGAGCACCAGCACGTCCGCCGGGTGGATGAGCGCTGCGCACAGGGCCGCACGGCGGCGCTCGCCGCCCGAAAGCGTGCCGATCCGCCGGTCGGTGTCCGCAAGACCGAGCTGCGTCAGCATACGCTTGGCCTCGTATTCGTTCAGCTGCCGGAATTCCGGCGGCATACTGGCAAAGACCTGCTCCAGAACGGTCAGCTCATCTCGCATATCCGGATTCTGTGCAAGCACGCTGACCTGCAAATTCGGCTTGCGGGCGATCGTCCCGCCGTCCGGCTGGAGCTTTCCGGCCAGAACCTTCAAAAACGTCGACTTTCCGGTGCCGTTGATGCCGATCACGCCGGTCTTGTCGCCCTCGTTCAGATAAAAATCCACATCGTCCAGCAGCTGACGGCTGCCGAAATTGATGGAAAGATGCTCTGCGGATATCAGCATAAATTTCCTCCTGCAAGGGGTTTCTGCGTCTATTCTATCACAGTCTTCGCCGGAAATCACGCGCTTCTTGCATTTTTGCCGGGCTTCTGGTATCATGGGGGTGAAAAGCATGGAATCGAGGTGCGTTTCCAATGAATTCCGTGAAATTACTGGCGCTTGATCTGGACGGCACACTGCTGAACTCCCAAAAGGAGCTGACGCCGCGCACCCGCGATGCGCTCTATGCCGCGGCAGAGGCAGGCGTCGAGATCGTGCCGACCACGGGCCGCTTCTTTACCGGTATGCCGGAGGTCATTCAAAAGCTGCCGTTTCTGCACTACGCCATTACCATCAACGGCGCGCAGGTCTATGATATCCGTGAGAATAAAGCCGTCAGCACGGCGGAAATCCCGCTGGAAACGGCACTGCGGGTCCTGGAGTATCTCGACGGCTTCCCCGTGATCTACGACTGCTATCAGGACAACTGGGGCTGGATGACGCGCAGTATGCAGGAAACCGCCGCCGCGTTTATCCCGTTCGAGCACGCCCTGCGCATGGTGCGTGAGCTGCGCACGCCGATTGACGAGCTCAAGGCCTATCTGCGGGAGCAGAACCGGGGCGTTCAGAAATTACAGCTGTTCACACCGGACGATGCGCTGCGCAGACAGCTGCTCAAAGACCTCACAGAGCGCTTCGGCACGCTGAGTGTCAGCACGTCCATGCCCTGCAACATTGAGATCAACGACGCGCACGCCAACAAGGGCGAGGCCATTGCGAGTCTGACAGCCTACCTCGGCCTGCCGATGGCGGCAACGATGGCGATCGGCGATGGGCTGAACGACAGGAGCATGATCAAAATGGCCGGGATCGGCGTGGCCATGGCGAACGCGTGTCCGGAAATTCTGGCGCTTGCCGATGAAGTAACAGCCTCCTGCGACGAGGACGGCGCGGCGCTTGCAATCGAGCGGCACTGCGTACCGGGAAGGACGTAACGGAAATGGTCGACTGCCACATTCATATGGTGCTGGACGGCGTAAACTGGAAGGACGCCATCGCCCGGCATAAAGCGGCGCCGCAGGAGGCACTGATCCGGCAGACGCTGGGTCACTATCAGGCGCTGGGGTTTTCCTATCTGCGCGACGGCGGCGACCGCTGGGGCGCGTGCGATCTGGCCGCGAAGCTGGCCCCGGAATACGGCATACGCTACCGGTCGCCGGGCTTCCCGATTTATAAAACCGGACATTACGGCGGCTTTATCGGACGCGGCTTTGACGGGCTTGCCGAATACCGTGCGCTTGTTCGCGAGGCTAAAACGCGCGGCGCACACTTTATCAAGCTCATGATCTCCGGGCTGATGGATTTCAGCCAATACGGCGTGCTGACCGGCGAGCCTCTGCCGCCGGACTTGATCCGGGACATGATCGCCTGCGCGCATGACGAAGGCTTTTCCGTCATGGCCCACTCCAACGGCGACGAGGCCGTGCGCGCGGCGCTTGCGGGCGGCGTGGACTCCATCGAGCACGGCGCGTATCTCACGGATGAGACGCTTTGTCAACTGGCAGAGTCTGGCGCTGTCTGGGTGTCGACGCTCGTGACGATCGGCAATCTCATCGGCTGCGGCCGTTTTCCGGACGAGGTTTTAACGCCGCTGCTGGCCTATCAGATGAACGCCGTAAAAAAAGCCGCCGCGCTGGGCGCAAAAATTGCCTGCGGCAGCGACGCGGGCGCGTACCGCGTCCTGCACGGGCAGGGCGGTCTGGACGAGCGCACGCTCCTGCGCCGCGCCATTGGAGAGGGTGCAGACACCGTAACCGACGCGGGAAACGCCGTAATTATGGCGCGGTTCTGAATCTGAACCTAAAAAAATATCTGTTTTTGCATCTTTTTATAGTACCAGCATTGGATATAATCAGGGTATCTTAACAAGAGAGGTACTCTGGTATGAAAAAGAGAAACGAAACCATCCGTATGCTGGTTCTGAGCGCGATGTTTGCCGCGCTGTGCTGCGTGACGACCATGCTGGTGCGGTTCCCGACCGTTGCCGGGTATACCAACATCGGCGAGGGGATGTGCCTGCTTGCCGGGCTGGTGCTCGGCCCGTGGTACGGCTTCTTTGCCGCAGGCATCGGCAGCGGTCTTGCCGATCTGCTGGCAGGCTACGCGCATTATGTTCCCGGCACGTTTATCATCAAGGGCCTTGTGGCGCTGGTGGCCGCGCTGCTGCTGCGGCCGATGCTCAAGAAGGGCGAAAAGATCCCGTTCTGGCGTCTGGCGCTCATCGAGCTGCCGTCCGAGGTCATCATGGTCGCCGGGTATTTCGGCTATAAGGCGCTGATTCTCGGCAAGGGCCTTGCCGCCGCCGCGTCGATCCCGAACAATCTGGTGCAGGCCGCCGTCGGCATCGTTTTGTCCGTCGTGCTCTACACCGCGCTGGCCAAGGTTCCCGAAATTCATAAGGCATTCTGGAAGGGTGGAATGAATCATGTATGAAGAACTTACCGCACAGGCGAAGCAGGCCGTCACGGAGCTGCTGGACATTGCGAAGCTGAAGCCCGGCAAGCTGTTTGTCATCGGCTGCTCGTCGAGTGAAATGGTCGGCGCGCGCATCGGCAAGGGTTCGAGCCTTGAGGCCGCACAGGCCGCGTTTGCGGGCATTTATCCCGTTTTGCAGGAGCGCGGCATTGAACTTGCCGTGCAGTGCTGCGAGCACCTCAACCGCGCGCTTGTTGTTGAGCGCGATGTGGCCGAGGCGCACGGCTTTGAGATCGTCAATGCCATCCCGCAGCTGCACGCGGGCGGCTCGTTCGCCATGACGGCGTGGGCTAATTTCAAAGACCCCGTACTCGTCGAAACCATTGTTGCCGACGCGGGGCTTGATATCGGCGGCACGCTGATCGGTATGCACCTGCGCCGCGTCGCGATCCCCGTTCGCCTGTCAATCAAAAAGATCGGCGAGGCCAACATCCTCTGCGCCCGCACGCGCCCGAAATACATCGGCGGCGCCAGAGCGGTTTATCAGGACTTGTAAACATGAAAAGCTCCTCTTGCCGACTGCAAGAGGAGCTTTTGACATTTGCAGGGGACTTGCAAAAATCCTCGGCGAATTCGGGTGCGCGTTTCTGTGGGGTTTTGTTGGATTTCCCTGTTTTGATACAGAATTCTCTTTTCATCATGACGGGAACGTGCTATAATAAAATAAACCGCTGCGGGCGGTCTATGGATTTGCAAAGGAGCGAAGCATATGAAAAAATTACGTTGGGGCGTGATCGGAGCCGGCGGCATTGCGGATCGCAGGACGATCCCCGGCATGATGCTGGCCGAAAACGCGGAGCTGATCGCCGTCATGGACATCAATGCCGAGCAGGTTGAGAAAATCCGTCAGAAATACGGCGCAAAGCGCGGCTATACGAAGGAAGAGGACCTGCTGGCAGACCCGGAGGTCGACGCCGTTTATATCGCCACGCCCATCGTCCTGCACGCAAAGCAGGCCAAGCTGGCCGCAGATTACGGCAAGGATATCCTGATCGAAAAGCCGCTGGCCATGACGTCCGACGAAGGGCAGGCGGTCATCGACTACTGCGAACGCAAGGGCGTGAAGATCGCGGCGGGCTTCATGATGCGCTTCGGTTCGCACGTCATGAGCATGAAAAAGGCCATCGCCGAGGGCAAGATCGGCACGGTCGTATCCGGCTATTCACAGTTTACGCTCTGGCTTCCGTACGAGCCCGGCAACTGGCGGCAGTGCAAGGCCAAGGCCGGCGGCGGCGCGATGATGGATCTGTCTGTTCATACCATCGACCTGATGGAGTACATCACCGGTATGCGCGTGACCGAGGTCGCGTCCATGAATGAAAAAATCGCCTTCCCCGAACCGCAGTATGACGTGGAGGACACGTCCACCATCCTCATGCGCATGGAAAACGGCGCACAGTGCGTTGTGCAGTCCAACTTCAATATCCCGGACGAAGCCTCCAAGTGGCGCGTTGAATTTTTCGGCACGAAGGGTCGTCTGCTGGGCGACACGATGATCGGCCAGATCGACGGCGGCAAGCTGAACGCCGTGTTCATTGACAAGAACGTCGCCTATTCCGCCGAGCAGACCCACGCCGACGATGTGGGCGTCGAGATTCCCGGCGACTTCGGCAATATGTACACCCGCGAGATCGAGAGCTTCTCGGACTCCATTCTCAACAATAAGCCCCTCGTCGTGCCTGCGTCCGACGCCGTGCACGTCCAGCGCATCATGGAAAAGGCCTATGCCAGCGGCGAAGAGCTGAAGATCCTGAAAATTTAAGCGACACCCAGCACATCCAGCAGCGCCCGGCACTCGCCGGGCGTCAGGATGCGCTGCGCTGTACGCGGGTCCTCTGCGGACGGGGCCCGGCTCGGGTCCGGGCGGTTTTCCAGCAGCCACTGGCGCGGCGACATTCCGAGGTTTTTCTGGAAGCTCCGGTTCAGATACTTGGGGTCGGAGAAGCCGCAGGCCTAGGCTGGGGCG
>HF990561.1:7282-15892 GCA_000432135.1 Firmicutes bacterium CAG:124 | reverse complement strand
GTCGTGTCGGACTGCCGCAGCAGGAGCATCGCCGCCTCCAGTCGGAGTCTGCCCAGATAATCCTGAAACGGGATATGCAGCTGCTCGCGGAACAGGTGCGACAGATACGTCTGCGTCAGCCCCTCCCGCTCCGCGATCTCGCTGAGGCGGACAGGCTCAGAATAGTGCGTCTCCAGATAGTGCAGAATGCGGTGCATCCGCTCGGCATTGCGCGTCTGCGTCATGTTTTCCGTGTCGCTCAGCACGCGGTATGGCGTTCCGCCCAGCAGGATCGCAAAGATCGCGTTGATCTGCGCCATGCAGGCGAACGGCGCTTCCGGTGTGTCGCGCAGATAATTGGAAAGCGCCAGCAGCATCGCCCGGCGCAGCGCCGGCAGCTGCTCCGGCCCCAGACAGGAGGACAGCCCCCGGCAGCCGAAGCGGATGCTGCGGATCTGCGGATAGAAGCGGGCGCAGAAGCTGTCGGAGATCTGCAGCGTCAGGAGCCTTGCAGGCGCGCCGGACGCGCACAGCTCATGGCTGCTGCCCGCGTCGAACAGCAAAATCTCGCCCGGCCCGGCCTCAAAGCTCTGCCGGTCGGTGCTGACACGGCAGCTGCCGCTCAGCACCACGCACAGCTCCAGCTCCTTATGCAGGTGCATGGGGCGGTACACCATGTCGACGATAAACATGGTGCAGTCGGCCAGCTTGGAATGGGAGATCAGCTCATATTCATTGTAAAGTTCCATTTGTTTCACCAAAAACGCATCTTTGTCGGGCGTCAGGCGCATCTTCATCGGTGATAAGCCTGCCCCGTTCCTTCATAATAACAGTAACCGGAACAAAAAACAAGGGAATCCGGGCCGCACGGCCTGAAAACAGGGAGGAAGTATGAAAAAAGGCATTTGCTGCGCAGGCAATATGATCGTAGATATCACCTATCCCATCGAAACATGGCCGAAGCAGAACGAGCTGACGCACATCACCGAGGGCATCACGCGCTCCACCGGCGGCTCGGTCTGCAACACCATTTCCGATCTCGCGCGGCTCGATCCCGCGCTGCCGCTCGTCGCTTCCGGCTTCGCCGGGCACGACGCAGAGGGTGATTTTGTGCTGCAGGAGATGGGGAAATACAAAAACATCGACCTGTCCATGGTCAAGCGCAGCGGCGACACCTCGTTTACCGCTGTCATGTCGAACAACCAGACAAAAGAGCGCACATTTTTCCAGTACGCGGGCGGCAGCGCCTATTACGGTGAGGACGACATCGACTGGGACAGGCTGAACGTCGATATCTTCCACATCGGCTACATTCTGCTGCTGCCGCATCTGGACGAGCCGGACGCGGAATACGGCACAAAGATGGCGAGGCTTCTGCACCGGGCGCAGCAGGCGGGCATGAAGACGTCCATCGACGTTGTTTCCGAGGCGGGCGAGCGCTTCAAGCGGCTCGTGACCCCGGCGCTCAAATACACGGACTACTGCATCATCAACGAGCTTGAGACGCAGCAGACCACCGGCGTTCTCCTGCGCGGAGAGGACGGCACGCTGCACGTGGAAAACATGAAGGCTGCGCTGCAGAAGCTCCACGAGCTGGGCGTGGCAAAATGGGCCGTTATCCACTGCCCGGAACTCGGCTGCGGCATGGACGAGGCCGGAAATTACTGCGAATTTGAAAGTCTCAAGCTCCCCAAGGGCTATATCAAGGGTACGGTCGGCGCAGGCGACGCGTTCTGCGCGGGCGTTCTGTACGCGGCGGAGACAGATATGCCGCTGCGGGAGGCGCTGAAGCTCGGCGCGTGCAGCGCGGCGGCTTCCTTGAGCGAGGTCAGCGCGTCGGACGGCGTGAAAACAAAGGACGAGGTTTTGAAGCTCTATGAGCTTTACGGAAAATAAAGAAAGAGGTCAGAGTATGAAACAGGCAGTTATGTACGGCGGCGGCAACATTGGCCGCGGCTTCATCGGCGCAACGCTCAGTCAGTCCGGCTATAAGGTCACATTCATCGACGTGGCAGAGCCGGTCGTGAAGGCGCTGCAGGAAAAGGAGCAGTATCCCGTCCGCTATGTGTCCAGCGAAGGACATGAGGACGTCGTGATCGAGCACGTGACCGCGGTCAACGGCAACGATCAGGAAGCGGCCTCCGAGGCCATCGCAAACTGCGATATCATGGCGACGGCGGTCGGCGCGAGAATTCTCAAGTTCATCGTCGGCAACATCGTCGCGGGTCTCAGAAAGCGCTGGGCGCGGGACGACCGCCCGCTCAACATCATCATCTGCGAAAACCTGATGGACGCAAACAAGGTCATGGAAGGGATGCTGAAGAACCTGCTGACCGACGAGGAAAAGAAGCACTTTGATGAAAAGGTCGGTCTGGTCGAGGCCTCCATTGGCCGCATGGTGCCCGTGCAGACCGAGGAGATGAAGGACGGCGATCCGATGCGCGTCTGTGTCGAGCGCTACGGTTTCCTGCCGGTCGACAAGGCCGCGTTCAAGGGTGAAATTCCGGAGATCACGAACATGGTGCCGTTTGAGCCGTTTGATTTTTATATTAAGCGCAAGCTGTACGTCCACAACATGGGCCACGCGACCTGCGCGTATCTGGGCGGCTACGAGGGCCGGAAATATATTTATCAGTCCATCGACGATCCTGAAATTCTGACCATCGTGCAGAACGCCATGCTGGAAAGCGCGCTGGCGCTGCATAAAAAGTACGGCGTCGAGCTGGATGGCCTGATGCTGCACATCACCGATCTGCTGGGCCGCTTCCGCAATGCCGCCCTGAAGGACACCTGCAAGCGCGTCGGCGGCGACCCGACGCGGAAGCTCGGCGCAGCCGACCGGCTGATCGGTTCGAGCCTGCTGTGCCTCGAGCAGGGCGTGAAGCCCGCGGATATCGCCGTCGGCGCAGCCGGTGCGGTGTACCGCTATCTGAACGAGGCGGGCATTGAGCAGTCGAAGGAAGAAGCGGCAAAGGTTCTGAAGGACGTCTCCGGGCTGGAGGCCGATTCGGAGCTGGCCGGGATGATCCTCGATCTGTACGCATACTTCCTTGAGGGCGAACCCGTCGCGGCCCTCCGCCGCGCCGCGCAGGCCGCAAAGACCGCCAGCCTCGGCAAGATCATCTGATTGCCCCTCTCCCCCGCTGAAATCATGAAAAAAGCCTTCCCCTTTCATCATGCACACGGCATGAGAAGGGGAAGGCTTTTTGATTTGGATCCAGGCCGCTTCTTACGCCTCCGTAGAGAACGACGCGACCTCCTTGAGTTCCTTGTCGATCAGAACGACCGTTTTCTCGCTTGTGACGAAGGCAAGATTCTTTCCGACAGGGATCACGCGGGGCGAATAGGCCGAGGTGGAGCGCAGCGTATATGGCAGCTTGAACTCCTTTGTCACGATCAGCGGGTCGTTCAGCGATCTGAGCTCCGCGTTTCCATTCTCGTCACAGACGAAAATCTGATCGTTCCAGACCGCAGCTTCCGTCTTGCCGTTTTCGAGCGTATATGCGGTACCGCTGTTCAGCTTATAGATACACAGCTTCTCTTTCCCGTCTTCCTTCACAGTGTAAAACAGGTCGATTGTAAAATGAAGTTGGGCGGGAACATATAAAACTGGATGCAGATCCACAGCATCAGCGTCACGCCGAACAGCCCGCCGAGCGTGACGCCCGCACGCTTTTCAGCCAGCAGCAGTCCGGCTGCGGTCAGATTGGTCAGGCCGTTGACGATCAGCAGCGCCCAGCCGGAGAACGTCAGATCCCGGAACAGCACGTCCGCAAACGGCAGCACCTGAAAATACGGGAGCATCGCGTCCATGCCCAGCGCCCGGCCGCTCGGGTCGAGCAGCATCCCGGCCGCGCCTGCGACCGCGCCGACGCCGATAAACAGCGTCCAGAACAGCAGGATGCGCGGGCCGTCCGGTATCTTGAATGTATCTGCATATGCGTTTTGTCCATAGCGGCTTACAGCTCCGAGAGCATATAGAGCATCTTTGCGACCTCTGCACGCGTGACCTTGCCGGTGGGGTTCAGCTTGCCCTTTGAACCGCTGATGATCTTCTGCTGGGCCATCTGCGCAAGCGCGGTTTTCGCCCAGTCGGCGATCTTGCCGCTGTCAGAGAAGGCGGCGAGCGTGTTGAGGTCGGCCTCGGGGAAGTCCTTTGTGCGTGAGAGGATCGTCATGGCCTCCTGCCGGGAGATCGTTGCGCCGGGCTTGGCCAGAAGCTGGCCGTTTGTCTTCGAGCCTGTGAGATAGCCGAGCGAGTACGCCGCCTGCATCGCGGATTTTGCCCAATCGGCAATCGAGCTGCTGTCGGCAAACGGGAGCGAAACGGTCTGATACGCGCTCAGATCCGTGCCGAGATAGCGCATCATGGCAACGATGAACTCCTGCCGCGTCATGCTGGCGTCGGGGCGGTAATAGAGCTTGCCGTCCTTCGTGGAGCCCTGCAGCGTGCCCGCGTAATAGAGATCGGTGATATAGCTCTCGGCCCAGTGGCCCTTCGTGTCCGCGAACGGCTGTGAGGAGCCGACCGTGACCTTGAGCGAGAACGACGTTTCGCCGTAGGAGGCGGTAATCGTGCCGGTCAGATCCGTGCCGGTCTTCGCGGCGGTAAAGACGCCGCTCCCGTCGATCTCGCCGATCTCGCCCGTCACGGCCCATTCAAAGCTTTCATCGGCGGAATAGACCTGATTGCCGTAGTACCAGGCCGTAGCCGTCAGGTCTGTTTTGCTGCCGCCCGCAATATGCAGCGCGGTCAGGGGGGTGTTTTTGCCCTCCTGCTTGATGGTGATGGAGGTCGGCGCGGCGGGGATCTCAAACGTCGCGCTTGCGCGCAGACTGCCCGCCGCTGCGGTGACGGTCGCCGCACCTCTCGCGCCGGGCTCGACCGTGACGGTGCTGCCGGAGGTCTGCGTGACGTTCGTGCCGCCGAAGGTCACGCTCGTCGGGACTGCCGCCGCCATATAGCTGCTGTCAGCGGCCTTGATCGTCATGGTGAGCTTCGCGCCGGGCAGCGCGTAGCCGCCGAAGGGATACAGATACAGCTTCGAGGCCGCGCCCGCGTCCTGCTTCTGGCGGACAAGGAAGATGAAGTTCGCGCATTCGCGCAGCTTTCCGTCCGACGGCACATTCGCCGTCGCGCCGGAGGCATAGCCGGGATAGGTAACGCCTGCGGCGGTCGAGCCGCCGCCGTCGAGATTCAGGGCCGTCCGGCAGCCGAGCGCAAGCATCCGCTCGGCCAGCTGCGCAAGCGTCAGACCGTCGGAATTGCCCGCCTCGTCGCAGGTATACAGAATGAGCGAGCCGTCGTTTGTCACGCCGATGGCCGTGCGGGCGGCCATTTTCTTCGCGGAATCGAGTGTAAAGTCCGTGCAGACCTGCCCGTTTTCAACCAGCATATCACCGCCGCCTGCGGCGGAGGTCACATTCTCCCAGCCGGAGGCGCAGGTGACCTGAAGCGTCATCTGCTGGCCCATGACCATACCTCTGAGCGCAGCGAGCGCGCTTTTATAGGCGGTATCGTTCGCAACAGCAAGCAGGAAGCCGTCTTCCGGGATGGAGCAGGACTTCGTATCCTCCACCATGCCGACGACCTCGACGGTCAGCGACTGGCCCAAACGCAGCTCCGCCGCGCGGGAGCCGACCGGACGGACGATGACATGATAGCCCTCAATGGTATTCTTGGTGCGGGTGTCGTAGTCCTGCGAGTACAGAAGCACGCCGTTCTGCTCTGTCATGGCCTTGTTATAGTTGAGCACCAGCGGCGCATCCGCGCCGTAGTCCAGCGTGACGGCGACGGTCGGGTCGCCGATGAGCGCGGAGCCATCGGCCAGAAAGCCCACCGCGTTGGCAGAGCCGCCGGAGCGCAGGATGCTGTTCGTGACGACGATGCCGTAGGGAATGCCGGTCGCCCGGTCAAAGAACGAACCGTTGATCCCCGCGACCATGCTGTAGCCCTGCTCCTCAAGCGTCTTGATGGTCTTGTTCATGGGGCTGGTGCCGTAGAGCGTCGAGCCGAAGGCGACGACGGGCCGCACCTGCGCCTCTTTTTTATAGGTAAAGATATTCTCATGCAGATTCGTCTGCTTGCCGGAATCGGAGGTAACGGCCTGCGTGCTGTATGTATAGACGGTCCCGTCCGCAACGTTCAAAGAGCGGCTCCCGACAGGCTCCGCCGCAGCCAGCACCGGCACGGCCAGCAGCGCCAGCGTCAGCACCGACGCGGCGATCCGCTTCAGCTTGTTTTTCATGATCTGTGGCTCCTTTCGAGGGAAAATGAGAGTAAAAAGGGGATACGCATTATGTTAACATGAAGCGCGAAAAAAGTAAAGAGCGCGCGCGGAAGAAATATTTTCTGCGCTGCGCATGATCAGCTCCATAGTCACAGCCGTTCCCGGCGAAGGAGCGCAAACCCCTTGCGCCGCAGGCACTCTACCGCGGGTAGACCGGGCGTTCGGACTTGTAGAGCGAAAATGGCGATTTTTGAATAGCATTTTGCGGCGCGGCGCGGTATAATATGCAGCAGAAATCAAGAACCGGAGGTCACACATGGAAAAACGTTTTCAAATCGTCACCGACTCCTCCTGCGATCTGCCGCAGGCACTGGCGGACGAGCTCGATCTTGCCGTCCTGCCGCTGCACGTTCTGATCGGGGAACATACATACGCCAACTATCTCGACGGCCGTGAGATCGGCTTCAGGGAGTTTTACGACAAGCTCCGCGACGGCGAACGCGCCACCACGAGCGCCGTCAACGTCTCGGAGTTCACTGCCGTCATGGAGGAAAAGCTGAAGGCGGGCCTTGATATCCTCTTCATCGGCTTCTCCTCCGGTCTGAGCACGACGTACCAGTCCGGCGCGATCGCCTGCGGCGAGCTGCGGGAAAAATACCCGGAGCGGAAGCTCATCGCCATCGACTCGCTCTGCGCGTCTCTGGGCGAGGGCCTGCTTTTGTATCTGGCCGCGAAGAAGCAGCAGTCCGGCGCGTCCATGGACGAGGTCGCAGACTACGTCCGCGAGACGATCCCACATCTTTGCCACTGGTTCACAGTCAACGACCTGATGTTCTTAAAGCGCGGTGGACGCGTCGACGCGGCGACGGCCCTTGTCGGCACGGTTCTGCAGATCAAGCCCGTCATGCACACCGACGACGCCGGAACGCTCAAGAACGTCACCAAGGCCAGAGGCCGCAAGGCTGCGCTCAAGGCCCTTGCGCAGAAGCTGGCCGACACGGCCATCAACCCGGCAGAGCAGACCGTCTTCATCTGCCACGGCGACTGCATTGAGGACGCAGAGTACACTGCCGAACAGATCCGCGCCCTGACCCCGGTCAAGGATATCATCATCAACTATGTCGGCCCCGTCATCGGCGCCCACACCGGCCCCGGCGTCATTTCCGTCTTCTTCGTCGGCACCCACCGGTAACGATACAGACGCATTGCGGCTCCCCGGACACATCCGGGGAGCCGCGTTTTTCATATCAATGAAGCTTCTATGGATCAGTCCTTCAGCGCCTCTAATGCGCCGAGCAGGAAGCGCCAGGTGCGCTGGACGGAGGAGATGGACATTTTTTCGCGCGTGGTATGGATATCGGCCAGATCCGGGCCGAAGGATACGCAGTCAAGACCGGGGAGCTGGCCCGCGAATAGGCCGCATTCCAGCCCCGCGTGGATGGCTTCGATCTTCGGGGTCTTGCCGGTCTGCTGCGTGTAGACGGCGGCGAGCTTATCGCGCAGCGGGGATTCGCGCCGGTATTCCCACGCGGGATAGGCCCCCGTCACACGAAGCGAACCGCCCAGCAGCTGTGACAGCGCGTCGATGCGGGCAAGCAGCATCTGCTTCTGCGACGAAACCGAGCTTCTGACCGAGCTGACCGCCGTCAGAACGCTGTCCGTCACATGGAAAATGCCGAGATTGCAGGACGTCTGCACCAGCCCCGGGATGTCCATGCTCATGGCCGCGATGCCGTTCGGCACAAGCAGCAGGAAGCGGACAACACGCAGCGTCGCTTCCTCCGTCAGCGCCTGATCGCAGGCGGGGGCAGGCTCCAGCGCGACGGTCACACCGGGGTCAGCTGCGGCGTATTCCTTCCGGAAGTCCGCTTCGCAGGCCGCCGCGATCTCACGCGCGGCAGGCATATCCTCCTCCCGCAGGGCCAGAACGGCCTCGGCCGCATTCGGAATGGCGTTGTCCTTCAGACCGCCCGCGGCGGAAACGAGCCGGAAGGAAATCTTGCACTGCACCGCGTTCAGCACGCGGCCCAGCAGGAGATTCGCGTTTGCGCGGCCCTTGTCGATCTCCTGGCCGGAATGGCCGCCGATGAGGCCAGAGACGGTCAGCTGCGCGCAGGCCAGCGCGCAGGGGGCGCTCGTCAGGCCAATGGAGACGTTGGCGCTTGCGCCGCCGGCACAGCTGACGGTGAAGATGCCCTCGTCCTCGGAGTCGACGTTCAGCATACGGCGGGCGGAGAGCTGCGAAAAATCAAGGCCCTGCGCGCCCTCCATGCCGATCTCCTCGTCGACGGTAAACACGACCTCAAGCGCCGGGTGCGCAATTTCGCTGCTGTCCAGCACGGCCAGCGCCATGGCGACGGCAATGCCGTCGTCGCCGCCGAGCGGCGGGGCGCTCGCCGAG
>HF990561.1:0-7266 GCA_000432135.1 Firmicutes bacterium CAG:124 | reverse complement strand
CGTTCGCCGAGACATAGTCGCCCTCGACGCGCAGGTCGAGCGCGTCCTTTGTGAAGTCGATGGGGCTTTCCGGCGTTTTTTCCGCAACCATGTCGAGATGGCCCTGTAAAATGACGGCGGGCGCAGCTTCGTAGCCTGCTGTGGCGGGCTTTTTGATGATGACGTTGTTGAGCGCGTCCTGATACACCCACAGACCGCGTTCCTTTGCAAAGGCGACGCAGTAGTCGCTGATGGCCTTCGTGTTGCGCGAGCCGTGCGGGATACGGGTCAGATCCTCGAAGAAATGAAAGACCGCTTTCGGTTCCAGAGTTTCCAGTACACGGGACATGATGATCGTTCCTTTCCGTTTATAAGCTTGATATGGTTATTCCGGCAGCTTTTCAAAGTCCTCCGCGCCGTGCTTGCACAGCGGGCAGATAAAATCGGCGGGGAGCGTTTCGCCCTCGTAGACATAGCCGCAGATCTTGCAGACCCAGCCGGTCTGCTTTTTGAGCGCCGACGGCTTGGGCTTGACGTTTGCAAAGTAGAAGCTGTAGGTCATGGACGGCGCGTCGGAGAGTACGCGGGCCTCGGTCACGTCGGCAATGAACAGCGTGTGCGTGCCGAGATCGATCTCCTGCGTGACCTTGCCGCTGACAAAGGCGTTGGTGGAGTACGGCAGGTAATACACGCCGTTCGTCGCGCGGGCCATACCCTTTACATCCGCGAACTTGTCCACGTCGCGGCCGGACTGGAAGCCGTAGTGCTGGAACAGGCCGAACGGCGCGTCGGTCGAGAGCATGGACAGATTGAACACGCCCGTCTTGCGGATCATGTCATGCGTGAAATTCGCCTTGTTGACGGCGATGGAGATGCGCTTGGGTGTGTCGGTGAGCTGTGCGGCGGTGTTGATGATGCAGCCGTTGTCCTTTTTCCCGTCGCGGGCCGTCAGGACAAACAGGCCGTAGGAGAACGAGAAGAACGCGTTCTTTTCAACCGGCGCGTCGGCCTTGTGCTCTGCCGGGACGGGCTTCGGCATGGAATCGAAGATAGCCTGCGCCATGGTCTCGACGTCCGCCAGCTGGGATTCCTTGAGCGTCGATTTGATCGTGACTGTCTCATCGAGGATCGTGCAGTTCTTGAGCTTCTGGAACTCCGCGCGCATCAGCCCTGCCGCCGTCGGGGCCCAGGAGCCGTTTTCCATGAGGGCGATGGTGCGGTTCTGGAGATTGTGATGGACGATATCGTGCACCAGATTTTCCATCGTCACGAACATCCCCGCGTTGTACGTCGTGGAGATAAAGACCAGATGGCTGGCCCGGAAGCATTCGGAGAGGATATAGCTTGGATGCGTGACGGACACGTCGTACATCTGCACATTGCGCACGCCGAGGTCGGACAGCTTCGCGGCCAACACATTCGCCGCGTTTTCCGTGCCGCCGTAGACGGAGGCGTAGGCGATGACGACCGCGTCGTCTTCCGGGATATAGGTCGCCCAGTGGATATATTTGTCGAGGAACCACGCGATATCTTTGCGCCAGACCGGGCCATGCAGCGGGCAGATCATCTCGATCTCCAGCCCGGCGGCCTTTTTCAGCAGCGCCTGCACCTGCGTGCCGTATTTGCCGACGATGTTGGTATAGTACCGGCGGGCGTCGGCGAGCCATTCCGTGCGGAAATTCACCTCATCCGCATACAGATTGCCGTTCAGCGCGCCGAAGGTGCCGAAGGCATCGGCAGAGTAGAGCGTTTTCGTGGCCGTGTCATAGGACACCATGACCTCCGGCCAGTGGACCATCGGGGCCATGACGAAGGCAAAGGTGTGTCTGCCGGTCGTGAGCGTGTCCATCTCCTTGACGAGCTGCACGCGGCTGTCCAGATCGAACGTGAAGAAGTTCTGCATCATCGTGCGCGTCTTGGCGTTGCAGACGATGGTTACTTCCGGGTGACGCAGGACAAGCTCGCCGATGGTCGCGGCGTGGTCCGGCTCCATATGCTGCACGATGAGGTAGTCGAGCTTCCGGCCCGCGAGCACATGGTCGACGTTTTCAAAGAACAGGCCGCTGACAGACTTATCCACAGTGTCGATCAGGACGGTCTTCTCGTCCAGCAGCAGATAGGAGTTGTAGCTCACGCCGTTCGTGAGCGGGTAGGCGTTTTCAAACAGATTCAGCCGCCGCTCGCTCGCGCCGACCCAGTAGAGATCCTCGGTCATTTTCTTGACACAGTACATAAATCGGATTCCTTTCAAATATAATAATAATTTCCATTATCACAATAACACAGGACGCGCAAAAAATCCAGCGGAATTTGCGAGGTTTCCGCGATTATTTTCCCTTGTTCTGCCGCCGCAGACGGTTCAGGTGGCGCTCAAAATAGCCCTGCGAGATAAAGCGGGCCAGAACGTACTGGTCGAACAGCGGTACAGAGCAGGAATAAAAGCCGAGCGTCTGCCGGTACTGCTCCATCAGGCGCTCCGGCAGCACCATATAGCCCATACGCATGGATGGGGCCAGCGAATGCGAAAACGTGTTCACGTAGATCACACATCCGCGCCGGTCCATGGAATAGAGCGTCTGCAGCGGCTTTTTGTTTTCGGAAAACTCCGAATCGAAATCGTCCTCGATCAAAATCGCGTTCCGCTCCGCCGCCCAGGAAAGATAGTCGCTGCGCTTGGCCGCTGACGTGGTGATGCCGGTGGGGAAGCTGTGAAACGGCGTGATGTGCAGGACGGACGCGCGTGCGTTTTGCAGCGCGCCGGCGCGGATGCCGTCTTCGCCCATGGGCAGCAGCTCACAGACCGCGCCGTTGGCCGCGTAGACCTGCCGGACCTTTTCATAGCCGGGGTCTTCCAGCCCATATACGCGCTCCCGGCCCAGCAGCTGCACGATCAGACCGTAGAGATATTCCGCGCCGGAGCCGATGACGATGCAGTCCGGCTGGGCCAGCATCCCGCGGTAGCGCAGCAGATATTCCGCGATCGCGTTGCGCAGTTCCGCACAGCCGTAATGCGGCGGCTTTTCCAGCAGCCGCGTACCGCAGTCGGCGATGACCTCGCGCATGAGCCGGGTCAGCGCGGAATACCGGAAGCCGTAGCCCGCAGGCTCCTGCGCGGCAGGCGCGTCCGCGGGGAGCATACGCAGGCGCGTCTGCGGCTGCGTGTTCTGCGGCAGGCGGGAGATGGCGCTGACATAATAGCCGCTGCGCGGCTTCGCTGTGAGATAGCCCTCGTCCACGAGCTGCTCATACGCGCCGGAGACGGTCGCGAGGCTGATATGCAGATGCTCCGCCAGCGCCCGCTTCGACGGCAGCTTCTGCCCCGGCGGAAGCTCGGCCCGCAGGATATCCTCGCGGATGCAGGTATAGAGCCGGTAATATTTCGGCTGATCGCCCGCTTGCAGATCGTAGGTCAGCATACGCTTACCATTTGTTTTCGACCTTCTCGGCAAAGCCGAAGAAGTCGCGCACGGGCAGGACCGTTCCGTCGTCAAGCGTGATGCGGCCCGTGAAATGACCAAAGACCTGATGCTGATCGGACAGCACAACGCCTGCGCTCATGAACGCGCTGCGGTCGAGCACCGGTGTAAAATTCATATAGAACCGGTTGTCGTCGCTCGTGAAGACCCAGGGCTTCATGAAGTCCTCAAAGCCATCTTCATCCATGGGAATTTCAAACTTGACCTCGCCCAGCTTGTGGATTTTTCCGTCGTAGAACAGCACGTTCTCCGTCGCGGCGCTGGTGTTGCCGAAGCCGTAGCCGATGTTCCAGCCGAAGGGTGCGCCATCCAGCTCACCGGAGGCGCTGCCCCAGTACCACGTGTTGTGATACGTCCACACGCCGCGGCCCCAGTCGAGCACAGCGAAGAATTTGTCCTTCGTCAGCTCGTACCGGCGGCTGCCCAGCTCGATCCAGCCCTCGGCGCGCATACAGTTGATCTTCTGGTTGTAATAGAAATGTCCGGGCTTGTCAAAGGGCGTGGCGATGACCATGCTCTCGGCCGGCTCGTCGGTGAGCTTGACAATGCCCTCGATCGGCTCCTTGTCCAGAAATTTGTCCATGTGGAACGAGAGCATCCGCGCCCCGTCCTCGTGATAGAAGGCCAGGGCATAGCCGCTCCTTGAAATTTCCGACGCGCCCTCCGCGCTCGATTCCGGCAGCTGTGTCCGGCCCAGCGGCAGCGCACGCATCCGGCTGGTCGTTTTTTCCCATTTGCCGTCAAAGTCGAGGAAGGAAACGGAGTCGAGGCCCATATAGCCGTTGTCCGCGATGGTCAGCGCCAGACCGATATGGCCGTCGGTGATGAGGTAGTAATCCCATTCCTTGACGCGCATCGCGCCGGCTTTGATGTCCGCGCGCCGGTAGACCGGGAGCAGGGAACGCGCCCAGCCGGGTTCGAGCAGATTGCCGTCGCTGCCGAGCAGCGGGCCGGAAGTGGTGATCTCATGCTGCTGTCTCATTGGATAGCCTCCTGTGATGTGTATTTTTCCAGAAACGCTGCCAGCGCCGCCTGCACGCGCGGGCGGTCGACCAGATAGCTGTAGCCGTGCCTTGCCCCGTCGACGAGGATTAGCTGCTTTTCAGACGCACAGACGTCATAGGCGGCCTGCGACATGGAGCAGGGGACGAAGGTGTCCGCTGTGCCGTGGATGAACAGAATAGGGCACTTCGTTTTCGATACCGCGTCCAGCGTGGACGCTTCTTTGATGGAAAAGCCCGCGAACACACGCGTGCAGACGTCCATCAGTCCCAGCAGCGGCCCCGCCGGGAGCCATTTTACGTGCGCCCGCAGAACGCTTCGCATGATCGCCTCCGGCGAGGAGAAGCCGCAGTCGGCGATCACGCCCCGCACGGACGGCGGAAGCTCCAGCGCGGAGGCCAGCAGAACCGTCGTCGCGCCCATCGAAAGCCCGCCCAGAAACAGCGGGTGATCCGGGCCAAAGTGCATGGCCGCGTACTGCGCCCATGTTGCGGCGTCCCGGCGCTCGTGAATGCCGAAGGTGATATATACGCCCTCCGACTGCCCGTGCGCACGCTCATCCACGGCGAGTAAATTATATCCGAGCGAATAGTAATAGGGAAGGACAATGGAAAAATCGATGATCCAGCTCGACCGGTAGCCGTGGAACAGAAGGATCGTGCCCTTCGCGCCGGGCTGCTGCAATAGCTGCCCGTGCAGACGCAGGCCGTCATGGGATGGCAGAAAGATATCCTCCGCGTCCTGCATCAGCGTGATACCCGCGAGAATTTCCTCCGTCTGGTCCTCCCTGCCCCATTGGGCGATGACCGCGGGCTTTGTAAAATCCGGGACGGGGCTGCGGCGGCAGGCAAACAGGAACAGACCCAGCGCCAGCAGAACGACCGCCAGCAAAGCAGCCAGAACGATCAACGCCGCCGTCATGCCGCGTTCCCCTTCCTTCCGAGCTTTGCGAAGAACGGGAACGTAAGCGGCCAGACAATGCCCGCAAACAGGACAAGCAGGAAATACCGCACAAAGCTTTCCGCCTGCGACCCGGCAAAGAGAGACACCAGCAGCGGCTTCAGCCCCGCCTTGATGCCGAGCATCAGCGCAAGGCCGAGTACCAGCTTTAAAACCTGTCCCCAGAACGGCGCGCGCACGTCAAAATGCAGCTTTTTCTCGTCGGCAATGTACACGATCAGAAAGCCCAGCAGCGCGCCCAGCATGGTGTACGCGTTTTTGAGGCCGTGCGTGATATTGGAAAGGTCTTCGCTGCCCGCCGGCCAGTCGCACCGGGCGAGGGACGAGGCGTAGATCAGATATCCGCCGCACAGCACCGCCACGCCAAGTAAAAGCCACGGCACTGTCTTTTTTGCGGCAGATTCTGTCCGGAACGCCGGATAGAGCGCCGCAGCCAGCGCCAGCGCCGTCAGGAAGGCCACGCCGACGTCCAGCGGCGTGTGAACGCCCAGGTACATCCGCGAAAACGGCACCAGAACCATCAACACGATACAGACAATACGCACCCACGTTTCCTTCCGGCTCGCGAAGATCGAGGCCGTCGTGCCGACGATATTCTGCGTGTGGCCGGAGGGGAAGGAATAGCCCGTCGCGTCCGCGCGGGCGGCTTCGACGATCTGAAAGTCCGGATCGAGCACCCACGGGCGCGGAATGCGGAAGGCCAGCTTCAGAAACTGGTTGCAGACCGTGCCGAGCGCACCGACCAGAAAGACATAATAGCCCTGCCGCTTGTCAACGCACCAGAAGATCAGCAGCGCCGCCGCCATGAACGCGATCTCCGAGCCGAAATAGGTCAGACCCGAGAAAAACGTGTCCAGCGCTCCGCAGCGTCCCGCCGCAAGAAGCCGCAAAAAATCCATACCGGAACCTCCTGAATTGAGATACAGACTCAGTATACCACCAAACGCCGGATTTGCCAAGCATCTTGCATTTTCAGATAAATATAGTATGATATAAGAAAAGCAACGAAAGGTGTGCGAACCATGTTTTCCAATGAAGAACGAATGATCTACGCCAAGCGCCAGCTGGTCGAGGTGATCTGTCAGCTTCGTTTCCCGGAGATCCTGTCCATCGACGCAAGCGAGCCTGCCGCGTTTCAGGACCGCATCCGCCGGGAATATCCGCAGTATGAAAAGAAGATCGAGCAGCTGCCGCCGCAGATGGTGAACGGCAAGCCTGTTCCGCAGGGAACGGTCAACAACTATCAGTTCGTCTCTGCCGAGGGGCAGTGGAAAATCAGTCTCACCAAGGGCTTTATCGCCCTTTCGACCTACGGCTATACCCGCTGGGAGGAATTTGCCCAGCGGCTCGACCGCATTCTCGCCGTGTTTATCGAGACATATCATCCCTCGTGGTTCACCCGCGTGGGCCTGCGGTATGTCAACGCATTCCGCCGCGCGCCGCTCGGTCTGGAGGACTGCCTCTGGAAAGAACTCATCACGCCGGGATTTTTGGGCCTCATGGGCGACGAGGACGCGCAGGAGCAGGCGTTCATGAAGAACGAGCTGACCGCGACCGTCCAGATGCCCGGCGGCGCGAAGGCCAACGTCAAATCCGGCCCGGGCCTGCTGCGCAAGGTCAACAACCGCACCCGCGAGACGACGGAGGAGCGCGTGTTCATGCTCGACCTCGATCTCTACATGGACAGCAAGATCGAACTGAACCATACGGCCCCCGCCCTGAACATCGTCCACGACAACGCAGGCAGCCTCTTCCGCGCCGCCATCACCGACACCCTCGCAGACGCAATGGAGCCGCAGAAGGCATAAACTGATCAAAAGCTGCCCCGCCTGCCGCAGCTTGCGGCAGG
>HF990560.1 GCA_000432135.1 Firmicutes bacterium CAG:124 | reverse complement strand
ATGCGCTGTCTTTCATCTTCACCCTTTGCCTGCGCATATCGTTCCAGCGCAGCATCCCGCAGATCTGCCGCCTGCCGGGACCACACCTCAAACTCGCCCTTGGTCATCAGTCCGCTTCTGATACGGGCAAAATATTTTTTGTACGCCCGCTGATGCACTTTCCAGACATCGTTATTTTCCACCTTGCTTCGGAAGCTGCTGCTTGCGCCGATCTCACGGCAGGTCTTGCCGTCCTGTCCCGGTGCAGCTCCGGTGCAATAGGCGTAGGTTGCCCCGGGTTTCTGCAAAAACCAGCGACCGCAGTTGGCGCAGCGCTTCGGCACAAATCCCTTTTGCAGCCCCTTCATGAACTCCACATAAACAAAATCCAGCAGCCGGTCAAAGTACATCTTCTCGACGATCTCGGCTTTTTCCTTCTCGCCGCGGATGCGGTACTGCGTCTTCACCGGCGGCGCGTCTGTCTCAGGGTTTTCACCGAGACTGACGCCGCTGATAAAAGCTTCATATCCGCGCGAACAGATCATCGGGGCCAGAGGAATTTTCTTCTGGCCCTTTTTCTTTTCAAATACTGCGTCGGCAAAAACGCCGTCGAGAAACCACGCATACCGTTCCTGAATCAAACGAATATCGTCGATCTGCTGCATGAACGCGGGCAAATCGTTATCTTCCTGCATCATGAGCGCTGCAAAAGCATCCTGTGCTTCTCCGACCGCAAACG
>HF990559.1 GCA_000432135.1 Firmicutes bacterium CAG:124 | reverse complement strand
TTTGGCTCCAAATTGGAGCCATTTTCCTATGCAGGACTGCTCGTGGCTCCGAAATGGAGCCATTTTTCGTCTATGGCATCAAAATTGATGCCATTTCCATTCCGGATTTCATCGGTGTGGCTGCAAAATTGATGCCATAAAAATAAGCGCCTGCCTCTTTTCAGAAGCAGACGCTCATTTCTCTTATTCAGTTTTTACCGTAGCAGCCGGATCAGCAGCTCATTGATATCCTCGGTGGGCTTGCCGCTTGCTACCAGCTTGTTCCGAAAGGACAGCAGGGCCTTTACCAGCAGCCGTCGCTCGCTGGCGCAGAGTGCTAACACTCGATTTCTTCTATACTTGAACATCACCACACCTCAGCAATAAACCAGCTCAGAAAGGACAACTTCCTCCGCTCGGCTGCGGATGCTGTTCATCCACCCCACCCATTCCATTTGATTCTCAGCCTTCAGCTGCTCGGTGACGCCTTCGGCCTTCTTCATTTGCTCCACGAGCCGGTCAAACATGGCCTGCGCCGACTCGCCGATCTCGGCAAGATGCGGCTCTAGAGTCCCCGTCAGCAGCATCCCTGTGTAGATACCGTCCATGTGCGTGCGCAGATACCGCCTCCGCGCTGCTGCAAATCTGTTTTCCATGCCGCGCCTCCTTCATATACGCATTGTTTTTGGTTTCCCTTCGCGTATATGATAGCCCGGCGCTACACTAGAGTCCAATGTGCAATAATCGGATTTGCAGTCTTGACAACGGGATATATTTATTTTGCACCGGCTATTGATTTGTGCGTTTTTGTGAGTATAATAGATATTGAAATGTGTTTGTCACGAGATGTGCAACCAGTTGAATTATGTGTTTCCCGGCGCGTTGATTATGCTGAAAAGTGCGGAGGTGCGCTATGTTATATCGGAAAATTCAGCCGTATATCGAAAGCTACTTGAAGTCAGACTCCAACAAAGTGCTGATTATCGACGGGGCGCGGCAGATCGGAAAGACCTTTATCATCCGCTACGTCGGGCAGCAGTTCTTTGAGAACTATATCGAGCTGAACTTTGCGGAGGATTATAACGGTCCACGGCTGTTTGAGCAGGTCCGCACCGTCAAGGACTTCTATTTCCAAGTCAGTACCATCGCCGGCGAGCGAATGGGAGAGAAGAAAAACACGCTGATTTTCCTTGATGAGATCCAGGCATATCCGCACCTGCTGACCATGCTCAAGTTTTTAAAGCAGGACGACAGGTTTACCTATATCGCCAGCGGGTCGCTGCTCGGTGTGACCTTGAAGAAGACCACCTCGATCCCCATCGGAAGCATTGAAGTAAAGCGCATGTTCCCGCTGGATTTTGAGGAGTTTCTGTTGGCAAACGGGTTTAATCAGTTCGCCATCGATATGATGCATGAGAAGTTCCTTGCCGGTGAGAGCCTGGATGCAGCTATGCACGGGAAGGTGATGGACCTCTTCAAGAAATATCTGTTGATTGGCGGGCTGCCCGACGCCGTGAACTCCTTTATTGCAGACACCAACATCGTAAAGGTCAGGACGATCCATCGGGATATCCGCGCGTTCTATGCTGATGACGCGTCGAAGTACGAGGCGGACAATAACAAGAAGCTGAAGATCCGCAGGATCTACGATATGATCCCCTCCAATCTGGAGAGCAAGAAGAAACGGGTGGTCTTTCAGGATATCGAGGACAAGCGAGGCAAGCGTTTTTCCGACTATCAGGATGAGTTTGAATATCTGATCTCCGCGGGAATCGCCCTGGACGTCAACGCGATCACTACCCCAGTCTTTCCCCTAACACAGTCTGTCGGCAAAAACCTGCTCAAGCTCTATTTGAACGACGTAGGCCTTTTGACGGACGTTTTGTACGGCAGCAATATACGTGCGATCCTGGACGATGAGACGGGGATCAATCTCGGCTCTGTGTATGAAAGCGTGGTGGCCCAGGAGCTGGCCGCGCACGGCTACAAGCTGTTCTATTACGATAACCGCAGCAAGGGCGAGGTGGATTATCTGATCGACGATTACGACAGCCTCTCCGCCATCCCCATCGAGGTCAAATCCGGCAAGGACTACACCGTCCACAGCGCGCTGAGCACTTTTATAAAGAACGACGATTATCACGTGAAAAAGGCGTTCGTTCTGTCCAATACCCGCGAGATCACGACGAACGGTAAGATCACGTATCTGCCGATCTATGATGTGATGTTTTTGCAGAACAATTCTTGATTTCCTATTTGGATATTGATCCCCCAAATTAATGTAGGTGAAAGCGTAATGACAGATAGAGAACTGAAAACCTTAAAGGACAACCTCTGGCATGCGGCGGACGTGCTGCGTTCCGGTGCGCATTTGGCGGCGAACAAATACGGTCAGCCGATCCTCGGCCTGATCTTCCTTCGCTATGCGGATATTCTGTTCAAGCAGCACAAGGATGAGATCGACGCGGAGTATACCAAGCGGCTCGGCACCCGCATGGAGAAAACCAGCAAGGAGATCGCGGTCGAAAAGTGCGGCTTCTTCCTCCCAGAGTGCGCCTATTATGACTTTATTAATGACGCGCCGGACACAGCGGAGAAGGCCGATCTGGTGAAAAAGGCCATGGAGGCCATCGAGCGGGAAAATCCCAAGATGGAGGGTGTGCTGCCCAAGGAGGTCTACGCCCAACTCGTGCCGGAGGAGGAGCCGGAGCTGCTCTCCAACATCGTCCGCATTTTCAAGGATATCCCCGAAAACTGCACCGTTGATATCTTCGGCGAGATCTATGAATACTTCCTCGGCAACTTCGCCCTGGCAGAGGGTAAGGACGGCGGGACCTTCTATACGCCGGCCACAGTCGTGCGGTATATGGTCGAAGTGCTGGACCCGCAGCCCGGCGATAAAAAATTTCTCGATCCCGCTTGCGGTTCCGGCGGCATGTTTGTCCAGGCTGCGCGGTACATGCACGCCCACAATGCAAACGAGGCGGAGCAGATGAAGTTCCGCTGCTACGGTGTAGAGAAGGAACCGGACACCGTGAAGCTGGCTAAAATGAACCTGCTGCTCAACAACGTGCGCGGCGACATCACCGAGGCCAACTCCTTCTACTCCGATCCCTACAACGCTTTCGGCGCCTTCGATTACGTCATGGCAAATCCGCCGTTCAACGTGGACGAGGTCTCCTTTGACCGTGTCAGCGGTGATGCGCGCTTCAATACCTACGGCGTTCCCCGCAACTCCACCAAGTCGGCGAAAAAAGCCTCCGACAAGAAAGAAACGGTTCCCAACGCCAACTACCTGTGGATCGGCTACTTTGCCACGGCCCTGAATGAGCACGGCAAAGCGGCACTGGTTATGGCTAACTCCGCTTCCGACGCAGGCAAGAGCGAGTATGAGATTCGAAAAAAGATGATCGAAGAGGGCATCATCAGCCAGATGGTGACGCTGCCCTCCAATATGTTCTCCTCTGTTACCCTGCCGGCTACGCTCTGGTTCTTTGACAAGCACAAGCCCCAGACGGACAAAAAGAACGAGATCTTGTTCATCGACGCCCGCAACGTTTTCACGCAGGTGGATCGAGCCCACCGGAAGTTCAGCGACGAGCAGATCAAAAACCTGGGAATCATCACCCGCCTGTATCATGGGGATACTGCTGCCTTTGTCGCACTTCTTGTGGAGTATCGGGAGGCATTGGCGGCTGCTCCGGAAGCTGCTGAGGATAAGGAAACCAAGACGAAGGCCTACTGGCAGGCCCAGATCGACTGGCTGACCGAGCGATTCCCCGACGGCGAATACCGGGATGTGATCGGCCTGTGCAAGGCGGCGAAGCTGGACGGCGAGGACGGCATTATCGACCAGGACTATTCCCTCAACGCCGGGCGCTACGTGGGAGTGGTCATCGAGGACGACGGCATGACTGAGGCTGATTTCAAAGAGACTATGCTGGGCTTGAATGCGGAGTTTGAAGCTTTGAATGAGGAAGCGAAGAAGCTAGAAGCGCAGATATCGTTGAACCTGAGAGGTTTGTTTACAAATGAGTGATTTTACTTCTCCTTGGCAGGGGTATGATTTTTCAGGGTTGAGTGCGGCTCTTTCTCGAATACAAGAGATTACCCGACCTGCACTGGAGGCATTGCAGAATATTCAATCCACACTGCAACCTATTGTTGAGGCGCTTGAGCAGTATAAGCCAAAAGTAGAAGAGATTGGACAAGTTCTTTTGCATGTTTCCCGTCGTTTTTCAGCAATTGAAAAAATGGGAGATGCTCAGTTTGTCTTTTGGGACTATATGACCGAAGAATTTGTCGATGAAATTGTGGATTCAGAGAACATCAGCAAAACGCTTAGAGAGCAGATGCTCCGGGATCGATTCTCCAAGGTAAACAGAACTATTGACAAGACCCTTTCTTCTCCGGCAATGCAGAAGCATAAACGGCTTTATTCTCAATCTGCAGAAGCGTTTCGGGATGGTAATAGTGACCTGGCAGTTACAGGGTTCACCTCTGTATTTGATGGTTTGCTGACCGATATTTCTGGGAATCCCACATCACGTCTTGGGCCTCGCATCGACGTGATTAAGAAGAAACTCGATAATGACGAGTTTCTCGATAACGATGAATATGCGATGTTAACGTTGGCTTTGACGTTAGAAAAAACTTTGGACTCTTTTTCTGTACCTTCTGATTTCAAAGGGAAAGAACCGACGGGGCTTAATCGGCATTGGATTGCCCATGGTCGTTCTACACGGAAGAAATCGAAGATAGATTGCGTCAAGATGATAAATCTTATTTATGGTCTGCTGTTGATAGTAGATCTAGAATCTACAGTATCGCCAAATTTTTCTTGCATAAATGGTGTGTGAGTATGAAAGTTAGAGACAGTTTTTCATTAAACCCTGTTGGTAATACAAGCAAATACACAGATTTTATCAATTATATTGACACATCTTCTGTTAATGCAGGTTTGTTGTCGGAAGTCTCTTTTCTGGAAGACGAGTTTCCTTCACGGGCACAGCGATTAGTAAGACCTGGCGATATACTGTATTCCTCCGTCCGCCCTAATTTGCGTCATTATTATCTTTATAATGACAGCTATGAGCATGCCGTTGCGTCGACCGGCTTTGTGCTGCTTCGAAACAACTCAAGCTATAACACGAGGTTTGCCTTCTACTATCTATCAACAAATGAGGTCGTGAAATATCTCTCGAATATTGCAGAGTTGTCTCAGTCGACTTTTCCGTCTTTTTCATCAAAGGACATTGGAAAGATCGACTTGCCTGATATCGACAGGAAGGCACAAGACCAGATTGTTTCCATTCTCTCCGCTTATGACAATCTGATCGAAGTCAACAACAAGCGCATCAAGGTTTTGGAGCAGATGGCGGAAAACCTGTATAAGGAGTGGTTTGTCCGCTTCCGCTTCCCCGGACATGAGAAGGCAGATTTTGAAAATGGTATCCCGAAGGGGTGGGCTTATAGGCGAGCCGATGAGGTCATTGATTTCAACCCGACGCTGAAAACAGGGAATCAAACGGAGTTTACGATCATCCCCATGGAAGCGCTCAGCACGAACTCCATGGTATTAGATTCAGGCTGCTTTGTGCGGCAGGATTCCATTTCAGGTCGGCGCTCACAAAACGGCGACACTCTGCTGGCCAAAATTACGCCCTGCCTGGAAAACGGGAAAACCGGGTTTGTTATGGGCATGCCGGAAAACGAGGTGCTCGGAGGTTCGACCGAGTTTGTCGTTATGCGGTCTAAGGCATTAACGCCTCACTATGTTTATTGCATTGCCCGGAGCTACTATTTCCGGCAGACAGCCATTTTGAGCATGAATGGAGCCGATGGGCGTCAGCGTGTTGACGAGGATAAGCTGAAATCAACAAAGATTCTTCAACCGGAAAAGACTGTGCTGGATCATTTCGAAACAATTGTTACGCCAATCTTCGATGGCGTTTATCAGATGGTACAGGAAAACAAGAACCTCATCCAGCAGCGCGATCTGCTTCTACCGCGCCTGATGAGCGGAAAGCTGGAGGTGTAAAAATGTCCACTTTTTCTGAACGATATGGGTATGTGGTAAAGCCTTTGCAGTTGGAAAGCATGACCATAGAATTAAGAAACAGGATTTGGAATATTTACAGATGTGAAATCTGTAATGATATTGCAGTTATCGATTCTCACTATCTCGAAGAAATAATGGATGCATGTGGGCTTTCGTATACCAGCGTTTATGATAACGCTGATTTGGATAAAAATCTTGCTGTTTTTCGGAAATGGTATGATCAGGCAGAATGGTATCGAATCTATGATTTCGTTGAAATATATCTCGCATTTCTCCCGACGAAAGACCTCAGTGATGCAATAGATAACTTTAATGGTGTTCTATCGGCTGAGAATGCTGGATACAGAGTAATCGGAAGACAAGTAGTCCCCATTACAAATGAGTACGAAATAAAGTGTATCGAACAGGCACAACAAACCCCTTATAACAGTATAAATGTACATTTAAAAAAGGCAACAGAGCTTTTTTCACGAAGGCCCCTACCTGATTACGAAAACTCAATTAAGGAGTCGATCAGTGCAGTTGAGGCAGTTTGCAGCATTATTACTGGATTGTCCGGTAAGAATGCAACTCTAGGGAAAACAATAAAAAAGCTTAAAGACTACGGAGTGCATATCCACCCGTCAATGGAAAACGCGTTTTCATCTATGTACGGGTATACTTCAGACGAGGACGGAATCCGTCATGGAGGCATTGATTTCAAATGGGCGCCCGCCGAAGACGCAAAATACATGCTGGTTTCCTGTTCGGCGTTTGTAAACTACTTGATTGAGAAATGGAGCAAAGCAGCGAAAAATCAGGACAATTCGGAGGTGTAATCATGTTTGCCGCCAGTACATACGAAGAAATAGAGCGTATCGAAAGCCAAGTTGAAAACATGGAAATTGTCGTTTTCCTTTTCGCTCGTCCAACGGAAGAAAAAATCTTAAAGGAATTTGAGTATATCCATTACAATTCTGCAAAATACTGCTCTATTTATGCTATCGGGTACACTGATGATTTTGCCAAGGCAGAAGACCAGACTTATAGGAAAGTCGATGCGATGATGCAGCGGGACTGGTATTTCAGTACAAAGGCCTTTACTGAATTCAAGGAAAAACTGCAAGACCGTATTCGGTGGAACTATTCCGGTGAAACGGAAGTACTCGTCTTGCAGAACAATCCTGGGCAAAAGAATGTTCTAAACTTCCAGAACTATGTTGCGATTAATGTAAATAAGGGCATCCGAGAGGAATATATTGATTCTTTTCAAAGCTTCATGGAGTCCCTGATAAGAAGTTCCAAGCGCAGGGTTACGGCAAAGGAAGCTATTCGGGACGTCCGAAATTCGAGAATCAGCGTCAAGGATATACTCGCCGGAGCTATCGATGATTGCAAGAAAGTTCCTACGCCGGTAAAAGAGATAGCAAAAGACAGGTTGTTTTATCGCTGTGCAAATACAATGCAGTAGTATAGTCCGGCAAATATATTTTAGAAATAGAGGCAAGCTGTTATGAAACGCATTCCCTTTTCTCAAGTTTTGAAAACTGCGGCCATAGATATTCGTAGAGAGTATGACCGTCTATATGGAATGTTTTGTGTACAGAAGTTTCAAGATATGGTGGGAGCAGGATCTTCGTTGAAGGATTACTGTGCGACATATTTTGTTCGGCTTCCCTTTCGCGGTACATGCGTATCTTTAGATGACTTTGATGATTTTTATGGATATAGCTTTGAAAAGAATCCTTCTACCTTTGACATAGAGTATTTAGTGTCTTTTTGTGAGTATTCATATAATCTCGCCATCTACAATCAAAATACCATCTATGGCGGTGGTATAGTCGGAATTGGTGACCCAATGCAGTTCTATGTCCAGCAAGTGCTGACGGTTATCGAGACCATAGGGTATATGCCAAATAATCAAAACGGTATTACTGATTTTGTCCCCAAAGACCAGGCGGCGATTTCTGCCGCGGAGATAGTTGATCCTGCGTTGTCGTACAGGATTATTGAATACAACCATCACTCGATGAAGGGTGATCTCGAAAGAAAAAAGGCTACACTGATTGCGCTGGCAGACAAGTTAGAACCAAAGAGAGCAAAACTAAAGCAAGTTAGCGGCTCGTTGGAATCAGATTTGTTCTATCTTCTGAATAGTGTAAATGTACGACATAATAACGCAGATCAAGTTGGTAAGAACTATATTCATTTCGTGGCAGATATGAAAGATAGCGACATCGAACAATGGTATGACGATATGTACCAAATGTGCCTGCTGGCATTCCTGGAGTTGGATCATCTGGAGCGCAAAGAGCGCGTAAAGAAATTAAAAGAGGACATTCAAAAGAACGGATAATATAGGTGGTGACTACAATGCGCAACTTCATATCCGAAGACGATATTGAACAGGCGATCCTGCAAAAGTTGGAGGGTGACCCGTTCCAATATGGTATTCTGCGCTGTGACCCTTCTCCGGACAAGCGCGAGCTGCTGCCGGATGGGACTGGACGAAGCAGCAAGAAAGAATGCGTACTCCCGCTTATTCTGCGGGAGGCCTTGGCGCGCCTAAATCCAGATATACCCGGCGAAAAGCTGGAGGAGATCGCCCGCGACCTCTGCCGGGATTTCAGCGCCACGGATATGACGGCCACCAATTACAAGTACTACAACCAGATCCGCAACGGCATCAAAATCAGCCTCCGCCGCAACGGCAAAGAGGATTTTGATTTTGTGAAGCTGGTCGATTTTGACCGCCCGGAGAACAACACCTTCACCGCCGTTTCCCAGATGTGGATACAAGGACGCGTCTACTGGCGTCGCCCGGACGTGCTGATTTTTATCAACGGCCTGCCCATGGTGTTTGTTGAGCTGAAAAACAGCATCGTCAAGGTGGAGGAGGCCTATAACGACAACCTGAAGAACTACCTGCGGGATATCCCGAACCTGTTTGCGCTCAATCAGATCTGCGTGCTGTCCAACGGGCTGGAGACACGGCTCGGCGCCTTCAACGCCACCTACAATCATTTCTTCGAGTGGCTGAAGGTGGACTCCGAGAAGGAACGGCCCGACCGTCAGGCTTTGAAGGAAGCCGGTACGGTGGGCGAAAGCTCGGTCCGGTATTTCATCGACGGCCTGCTGCAAAAAGGCCGGCTGATCGACTACATAGAAAACTTCATCATGTTCCGCAATCAGAAGAACAAGATCATTGCCAAAAACCACCAGTATTTCGGAGTGAACAACTTGATGGAATCGGTAAAGAACCGGGCGGAGCTGCAGGGCAAGCTTGGCGTGTTCTGGCACACCCAGGGTTCCGGCAAATCCTTTTCCATGGTGTTCTTCGTCCGCAAGGTTCGGCGCAAGATCTCGGGCAATTTCACATTCCTGATCATCACCGATCGCGAAGACCTGGATGACCAGATCCACAAGAATTTTGTAAAGACGGAAGTGATTGGGCAGAAAGAGGAATGCCAGCCGAAGAACGGTAAGCAGCTGCGGGACTATCTGCAGACCAACAAATCCTTCATTTTCACCCTGATCCATAAGTTCCGCTATGACAAGGGTAAAAAGTACCCTGTGCTCTCCACCCGGGACGATATCATCGTGCTGGTGGATGAAGCGCACCGGACACAGTACAAGGATCTGGCGGAGAACATGCGCACGGCCTTGCCAAATGCCAATTATATCGCCTTTACTGGCACCCCGCTGCTGGGCAGCAAGCGCTTGACCAACCAGTGGTTCGGGAACTATGTGTCAGAGTATAACTTCGCCCAGTCGGTGGAGGACGGCTCCACGGTGCCGCTGTTCTATTCCCGCCGTGTGCCGGAGGTCGGGCTGGAAAATGACTTTCTGGACGACGATGTGGTGGACATCATCGAGGAGGAAAACCTGAACGAGGACGAGACCCGCTTGCTGGAAAACTCCTCCTCTCGGATTTTGGAGGTCATCAAGAGGGAGGATCGCATTGATAAGATCGCCCAGGATATTGCTCATCATTTCCCGCGCCGCGGTTTCCTTGGGAAGGGCATGGTCGTCTCCGTCGATAAGTATACGACGGTGAAGATGTACGACAAGGTGCAGCATTACTGGGCGATTGAGAAGCAGAAGATCATGCAGGAGCGCAACAGCGCCGCCACCAAAGAACAGCGCGATGAGCTGACGCGCATCCTCAATTACATGAACCGTGTGGAAATGGCGGTCATCGTCTCTGAGGAAGCCGATGAGAATGAGAAGTTCCAGAAGCAGGGGCTCGACATTTCCATGCACCGGCAGAAGATGAACGCTGTCACGCCGGAAGGCCTGGATATTGAGGACCGCTTCAAAGATCCCGATGATCCCTTGCAGCTCGTGTTTGTCTGTGCCATGTGGCTGACCGGTTTCGATGTGGAGAACCTGTCCACGCTCTATCTGGACAAACCGATGAAGGGGCACACGCTCATGCAGGCCATCGCCCGCGCCAACCGCGTGTATCCCGGCAAGCCCTGCGGCATCATCGTGGACTACGTCAATGTGTTCAAGTATATGCAGAAAGCCTTGACGGAGTACGCGGCCGGTGATGACGGTACGGAGTTCCCGGCGAAGGACATTGACCAACTGATTGTCCTGCTCAACAGTGCTGTCGATGAAGCGGATGATTTTCTGCTAAGCCTTGGCATTGATATCGGTGCAATCGTAGCAGAGGCATCCACTCTTGATCGGCTGGATCTGCTGCGGGAAGCCTACAATACGATCATTTCCAACGATGAAAACAAGGACAAATTCAAGGTGATCCTGAACACGCTGATGAATCTCTACGAGACATCGCGTCCGGAGATCTTTGAGAAGAACTGGCAGAATGAAAAGTTTTCGCCGCTGGCATATCTGTACGGGCTTTTCTGCCATACCATTGACGACGAAAAGATCAATCGCGCCCGGCTGCGTATGGCACAAGTTCTGGACACCAGCGTTTCCTCGCAGAAAGCAGAGGATAACGACGCCGGGCTTGTCATTCACCAGGGGAAGGTCATCGACCTTTCCAAGGTGGATGTGGAGGAGCTAAAGAAGGAGATCAAGGTCGCCAAGTACAAGGCCGTGGAGATCGACGATCTGAAGGCGTTTATCGAGCAGGCACTGCAGCAAATGCTGAATCGCAATTGTACGAGACAGAAGTTTTCTCAGCGCTTCCGCAATATCATTGATCGCTATAACGCCGGCGGGTCGGAGAATGAAGACTACTACGAGCAGCTGCTCCAATTGATCGAAGATCTGAAAGCGGAGGACAAGCGGCCGGAGGCCGAGGGGCTGTCGGAAGAGGAACTGGAAATCTTCGATTTGCTGATTGCCGGAAAGAAACTTACAAAGGCGGAGGAGCAGAAGGTGAAGCTATCCGCGAAGAATCTTTTTAAGAAGCTTTCCGAGGAGAAGTCGGAGCTGATGGTTGTGGATTGGTACAAGGACGAACAGCCGCGCGCAAAGGTAAAAACGGCGATTGAAAAGTCGCTGGATGCAGATCTACCGGTTTCGTATGACAAGGAAACGTTTGCTGTGAAGATTGATCTGTTACTGACACACTTTATTGATATGGCCGTTCAGGGCTACGGCTGGGTCGCGGCATAACGGAGGTATAGACAATGGATAAATCTGGCGTGATCTACATACTGACCAACCCGTCCTTCCCGGAATATGTGAAAATCGGGTATGCGGACGATATCGACAAGCGGCTGCAGCAGCTCAATCGGAGTGAGTGCATTCCCTTTGCATTCCGGGTTTATGCGACCTATGAGGTCAATTCCCGGCTTTCTGATCTGAAGATCCACAGCATCATCGACAAGCTGAATCCAAACCTGCGCTCCATCGAGAACTTCAACGGAAAGCAGCGCGTGCGTGAGTTCTACGCCATGTCGCCGGAGGATGCCTATTCCATCCTGGAGGCCATCGCAGAGATCCACGGCTGCGCGGACAAGCTGAAACGGATCGCCATGGACGAGGCTCAGAAGCAGGCGGAGGAAACCGCACAAGAGATCGACGCCGAGCACAAAGAGCGCCAGTCGCCTTTCCGCTTTTCCATGTGCAACATTCAGCCCGGTGAAGAGATCGAATACTGCAACAACCCGGAGATCAAGTGCACCGTCGTAGATGATAAGACAGTTAGCTATCAGGGGCAGAGCTATTCGCTTTCTTCTTTAGCCCAGCTTCTCACTGGCAGCAAATACTCCGTCGCCGGTCCCCGCTATTTCAAATACAAGGGCGAATGGCTGAACGATATCCGGCACCGGCTGGAAGGATAATAAATCACAGACCGTTCCCCAAAGCCTACGGTTTCTTAGATGATTTGACGATCGTATCTGAGAGGAGAGCAGACATGGATACTTCGACTATAAATTTTTATAAGGGAAACCATAAATATGAGGTTTCTGCAGATGAATTAGCAACTGAGATTGCACAGTGCCTACAGATAGAAAACCTAAATTTCTTGATTGGGGCAGGTTGCTCGAGTTATCGAGATGACACTGGGGCTGAAAAGGCTATTCCAACTATGGCTGGTCTGGCAAGAGAGTTTTATGATTGCAATCCCGATCTTAAAGTTGATCGCAAGAATGCAGCCAAAGACCTTTTTCCGAATAATTTGGAAGCCTTGATCAATTACCTTATTTCGCTCAAAAATATAACTACTTCTGAAAAAAGCAGGAAAGCTCTATCTGGGAAAATTAGTATCATTAATAAGTTCATATTTGAAAGAGTGTGCAATACACCATATTCTAAAGAACTTATTCAGCTATACAAAGAGTTTTACCTGCGCATTGTCAAGAAAACCAGGCAGGTACCAGTTAACATTTTTACGACGAATTACGATCTGTACAGTGAAAATGCACTTGATGAACTGGGCATTATGTACAACAACGGTTTTTTGGGAAGCGCTCAACGAATCTTTAATCCCAATTCTTATAACTATGTAGTTGTAGAGAACCTCGGATTAAGTAGGGATGTATGGAAAAGCGTTAGCAATTTTATAAACCTCTACAAGATTCACGGTTCAATTAATTGGCTTAAAGATGACAATTCCGGATCAGATACCCCTCACATTTTGGAAAAGGATATTGAACTGATTAGGAGTCGGAAAAAATATGATTCCATAATGATCTATCCCACGCCCCAGAAGGATAGGACAACTCTGATGGTTCCATACTCAGACCTTTTCAGAATGATGCAGAACAGTCTTCTAAAAAAGAATTCTGTACTGATATCGTTGGGATACAGTTTCGGAGACGAACATATTAATCGCATTATTCTCAATGCTCTCTCAGTATATGATTTCAGACTTGTTATTTTCGGCGATTCGGATATGATTAGAAAATTGCAGGAAATCGGAGACAATCGTATTTGGATCATCAATTCGGAAGATAACATACATTATTTCAACAACTTCGTTGAGAGGGTTCTTCCCACGCAGGATGAAGAACAAAGAGAAGAAATTGAAATTAAAAAATCCTTGAAAAAGCTCGCAGTGGTTCTCGGGGATAGTTCTGAAGACCCAAAATAAGAAGGAATTGATAGTATGAACAGACGAGTAATCGGTCGGATAATATCTATAAGTCACAATAATGTGGTTGCCGAGTTGTACAACAATTTAGGCAATTACGTCACGCTTTATGACGGTATAAGATTTGTCGGTGAAATAGGCTCGTATGTGGCTATTGATGATATTAACCGGCGGATTATAGCTGAGATCATTGCCGTCGATGAAAAAAGCGATATGGTTTCAGAAAAACTGAACAAGGCAGAAAGTCATAGATACTTACGAATCAATCTCATCGGCGAAATATGTAATGGTAGCTTTAGCTTTGGCGTTACAAAAATGCCGCCTGTTTTTTCAGAGATAATGATAATCAGCGAAGCTGATCTCCGGCTAATGCTCGATATCAATTCCGGTGAAATTGTCGATGAAAACGGGAAAACAAAACTGACGGTTCTTCCAATTGGTACATCAGTTATATTCCCAGAGTACCAAGTAAAAGTTAAACTAAATGAGTTTTTTGGATTCCACTTTGCGGTTTTTGGGAATACAGGAGCCGGCAAGTCAAACACAATCGCAAGACTAATTCAAGAGGTTTTCACCAAGACCAATTATTCCGCTAAAGGAGCTCGTTTCATTGTTTTTGACTCAAACGGAGAGTATGAAAATGCATTTGCTTCTATTGGCGAAAAGAATCCAGCCATCAATGTTAAGTTCCTGAGTACTGCTCGAGATGCTGAGAAGAGACTGCAAATTCCGGTATGGGCTCTAAGCGTTGACGATTGGGCAGTTTTGCTACACGCTTCAGAAAAAACTCAGGTTCCAATTATTAGTCGTGCCCTTGATATGATAAGAGTCTTTGATGCTCCTGGTGATGATGAAAATGCCAAAAAGGTAAAAAACCACATTGTTGCATCTGTAATAAAAGATGTGCTATCCAGCAATGAAAATCCAACCACTCAGAATTCCAAAATACTTATGACCCTCAGCAAATTTCACACTGATGAAATCAAACTAGATACCATTATTCCTGGCAATAAAGATGCGGACATCAATAATGATAGAGGAGTCAACACCACACCCGATACTCTTCCAATATCAAAGGCAATAAGCCTTTCGTTTGCCAAGATGTATGCTCCTGTTAGCTTGATGCAGTTCTGCGATACATTCATCCTTCCAAACGTAAATGATCTATTTTCCAGTAAGGATACAATCCCTTATTCACTACAGAGGTTTACTGAGGCGGTTGAGTTCGCTGTTCTGTATGAGGGAAGCATTAACTCCTCTCGGATCTATGAATACACATCAACATTGATAACAAGACTTAAGCATCTTTCAGAAAGCGAACAGGGCGACTTCTTTGATAAAACCTCTTTTTCAAGTATTGATGATTACATCAGAGATATTATTGGAGTATCACAACTTCTCAATATCGATATAAGTAATTTAGACGATACCGCTACTGAAGTAGTCACAAAGGTGTTTTCAAAAATGCTTTTTGATTATTTGAGAGCACTATCTCCGCGTAATTCAATGCCAATTAACTTGATCCTTGAGGAAGCACACCGTTTCGTTCGCTCCGACATGGATTATGGCGTTTTAGGATACAACATATTCGAGCGAATTGCGAAGGAGGGGCGAAAATTTGGATTATTAATGGGAATATCCTCTCAAAGGCCAAGCGAGTTATCAAAAACGGTTGTGTCGCAGTGTAACAACTTTATAATTCATAAAATTCAGAATCCAGATGATATCCAATATATCTCTCGAATGGTTCCCTACATGAATCAAGGAATGGTTGATCGAATAACATATCTGCGCCGAGGATATGCCTTGGTTTTTGGAACCGCTATAAATCTACCCACACTAACTGCCTTTGAAAAAGCGAGTCCATCTCCCAATAGCGGGAACTCCAATATTGTAGAAAAATGGTATGTTGACTGAAGCCTTTTTCAGGTGTATAGGTTTTAGCACAAATAATCCTTGCAGCAGGTATTATAATTAATATTGCTTGTACAGGCAATACAAAATTCGCTTTATTCACCCTCGTCGAGCGAATAAAGCGAATTTCCGGTGAATATTCGGCGAATTTTCAGTCGCAGAAGCAGTGAATCACACTTTTCAATAGAAAAACGGTGCTGAAAAATGCACTTTTCAAATTCTGCCGCTGATGCTACCCTTCCAGAAAGCTCTCGAACGGCGCGTCGTCGCTCAGGAAGGTATCCATCATAAACCGTGCGCCGAAGCGGAAGCCGGTGATGAAGGTGTCTAGCTCGGATTCGCCCATGAACTCGGCGGAGGCGTTGCAGAAGTGGAGAAACAGCTCCTTGTTTTCGCCGACGAGCTGCTCGGTGAGCTTTTCCTCCAGGTCGTTCAGAGAGTCGGACGCCTTTTTCACAGGGCTCTTGGGACGGTAGCCGCGATCCTGCGGGTCGATGTTGCCGTAGTACAGCTCCTCGATGATATTTCCCCTCATTGCCCGTCACTCCATTTCTGCAGCTCCCAGAGCCGGTCAATGTGGCGGCGAGACTTGCGGGTGGTTGTGTTGTGCTCCTCCGAGGAGAGCCAGTCGATCAGATAGCACTTCGGGATCATGTACTTGTGCTGCAACGCTAGGGCACGGAGCTTTCCGAACCGAATCCACTCGCAGACCGTGTGGTGGTTGTAGCCGGTGAAGTCCACGACAGCGGCCACGTCGATCACGTCCGGATAGTCGGCGAGCTTGCTTTCGTAATAGCGCCGCGTCTTTTGCGAATCGTTTGGGAGGGGCGGCTGAATGCGGATCTTGTAGGGCTTCACTTCCTCGTTTCCGTATTTGTACCAGCTGGTGGGCACGATGTACCGGCTGGGGTTGATCTCCCGGTTGATCATAAAGTCGATGACGTCGCGTTTCTTGATGGCGTAGCAGCGGGTTTTCTTCCCGGTGCAGACGTGGGGGATCAGATTGAACTGCAGCAGATAGTGCGCCGTCCGTTTGCTGATATGGCAGACCTTGCGCAGCTGCTCCTTGTTCATGATCTCTGGGTATTGTTCGAGTTCCTCTGCATCGTATGTCATGACGAAGCTCCTTTCCGTTTTTTGCGGTCCGAAAGGGTGCTTCATCGGTGCTGTCGGGGTCTCTGTTTTCTTGCCTGACTTCTTGCAAACGCGCAAGAACGGCGGCTTTTTACGCAAGAACGCAGTTTTATTTGAACTCTGGGGCACTTTAAATCGCCTCCGGCCGATACGGGCCGGAACGTCCGAAAACCCTTGCAGCGCCTGGGTCTCCGGCTTCTTACAAAGCGGCCTGAAACGACCTGCTCCGGAGGTGAATCTGCCATAGTCTTACAACACTCGAAATCAGTTGAACCGCAAGGTTCCGTGGGTTCGAATCCCACCCGCTCCGCCAGAAACCTCGCCAGTAGTCGGTTTTTCCGGCTGCTGGCTTTTCTTTTTCAATTTTGCGCAAAGCCCAAGCCATTGAGCATTGCATCCGCAGAGGTCAGCTTCGAGCTGTAATCCAGATGTGCGTAGATGTTTGCCGTAGTTGAAAAGTCGCTGTGACCAAGCCACTCCTGAATCTGCTTCATAGGCACACCGTTTGCCAAAAGGAGCGAAGCACAGCTATGCCGGAGATCGTGATACCTGATCTGTCTCATTCCCTTTGCCTTGAGCAGTTTCGGAAAACTCTCTGTGACGTAGTGGGGCTTGATCAGATCGCCAATCTCATTGACACATACATACTCAAGATAACATTATTCTTTGCTGGGTCATGCATGAGCAATACATCATCGATATAATGATTGTAACAAGTTCGAGTAACACGAAGTCAAGAGAAAATTTGAGGTGCAGCCATGTATTATACGATCAGGCAGATGGCAGAGATGTTCGAGGTCACGGAGCACACTTTGCGGTTCTACACAGATAAGGGATTGCTGCCCTGTGAACGGGATGGCGGAAACCGCCGGGTGTTCAATGAGGAATCCGTCAACTGGATGCAGGGCATCCAATGTCTGAAGGGCTGTGGAGCCTCCATTGAGGACATTCAGGCGTATTGCCGGCTGTGCCTTGCGGAGGAATCCGAGGAAAACCTGCGGGCAAGGTACGCCATTATCCTGAAGCAGCGCGAGGAAGCCTATAAGCGTGTGGAGGAAGCAAAGGCAACCGCAAAATATATGGATGACAAGGCAGCGCACTATGCGGCGATCCTTGCCGGTCCTGCCCCGGATGATACCAACCCGAAGAACTGGACGGCAGCAAATCGTCCGAAGCACAAAGCAGAGAAACTGTGATGGATACGCTGGATCGCACGTTTGTTTTCCTGCTTGATCCCTGCTCTCTCGTGTTCGGATCATGCACGCAGCCGCTGACGCGGCTCGCGGGGGGGCGTTTTGTCTGCTGTGCCGGAAAATTGCGAGGTTCTCACCTCCCTGTAAAAACATTGGGGCTGCAGCGATTTTGTTTCGCTGCAGCCCCGTTATCCGGCATGGACAAACCTGGCCTGAGGGAAGCAGGTCTGTATGCCTATGCCTTTTCTGCGAGAGACTTTCTGTATTTTTCGCTTTCCCAGTTGGCGATGAAGCGCTTTGCCGCTTCTCCCATTGTGGACACGGTATAACCGTTTTCGCGGATCGTATCCATGATGAACGTGACCGCCGTCAGCGTCTCCGCGACGACCTGTGCGTTTTTCTCCTTCATCCGCAGCAGGACTCTGCCGGTCCTGAACTCGACGGAGGCCTCGCCCTCTGCCAGCTCCGGCTTGTTTTCAAACAGTGTGCCGATCAGGAAGACCATCTGATCCGGGTACAGCGGAGACTCGATCAGCGTCCGGTAATCATACCGGCCGCTCTGCAGCGCCTCCGTCAGGGCCGGTGCGTCGACCTCGTAAAGTCCGTCTGCGATGGGCTTTACCGCGACCTTCGGGAAGGAATCTCCTGCCTTGCCGAACTGGGCGGCCAGCCGGCCGTTCGCGTCGGCGTTGATGCGGAGGCATTCGTCCGCGCTGTCGGAGTGGACGATGATCCCGTGGTTCTGCATCAGGATCACAGCCGGGACGCGGCCCGTCGCGTGCTCCACACGCGCAAGCTCACGGCGGATGGCGAACGTCAGATTTGCGCCGGGATCCGTATACGGCACCCAGCCCCAGCTGTAATCCGCACCGGCGAACGCCTTTTCCGCGATCTCGCGGCAGGCGGTCGAGCAGCAGGCGAAGTTCGCGTAGACGCTGTGCGTGTGGCAGACAAATTTGCGCAGGATCGAATGGAAGCCCGCCTCCACGGACGGACGCAGCGTGGGCAGGCCCTCGATCTGCTTTGTGTTTTCCCTGGCAAAGGCCGAGCCCTGCTTCTCCACGTCTGCAAGCTGCTCTGACTCATTGCCGTAGTAGAACCGGCGCAACGCCTCGTAGTCCAGCACCGCGTAGGCCGTCTCCGGCGTGATATCCGACAGGCAGTAGCCGGAGGCCTTGATGCCCATCAGTCCGCCTGCAAGCTTCGCGGACGTGTTGCCGCCGCCGCCCTGCACATAGTCGTTCCGTGCGCCCGCGCACTGCGACATACGGGAAAACGCCTCCAGATCCGCCGCATTCTCTTTGATAAAGGAATTCATATCGTACCTCCCTGTTATGGCTGCGGCCCGGCAAACTGCCGGGCCGCGCTGTGTTTCCTGCTTTTTCTCAGCCCATGGGCTGCGCGATGGTCGTCATGATCCCCAGCGCGCGCTG
>HF990558.1 GCA_000432135.1 Firmicutes bacterium CAG:124 | reverse complement strand
GCGTTGGGAGTTTTCAGATACACCCTAGCGTCTCAGCGGATGGTCACAAGCTCGTAGGTATCCTGGCCGATGCCGAGCTTTTTGCCGTGCTCGATCAGATCCTGCCAGTGCGTGTTGTCATGCGCGGCATGGAAGCGGTCACAGTCGTGCTCGTGCTTCAGATCGGTGATGGCGCTGTTTGGAAGAACCGGCTGACGGTTGATAGCCTCGGCGCAGGCCAGATCCAGCGCGACGGGGTCGGCGGATGCGAACATGCCGACGTCCGGGACGATGGGCACGTCGTTTTCCGGGTGGCAGTCGCAGTTCGGCGAAACGTCGCGGACAATGTTGATGCAGTAGCTGGGACGACCGTCCAGCACGGCCTTGGCGTATTCCGCAATCTTGCAGTTGAGGAGCCTGACACTGGCTTGGAAAGTCGGATGGATGGCGTCCTTGGGACAGACCGCGATGCAGCGGCCGCAGCCGACGCAGTTGTTCTGATCGATCCGGCACTTTTTGTTTTCAATCTGCGGGCCGTTGTGCGCGCAGATCTTCGCGCAGGCGCCGCAGCCGACGCACAGGTCTGTTTCGACATACGGCTTGCCGTCGGCGTGCATGGCCATCTTGCCCGCACGCGAGCCGCAGCCCATGCCGATGTTCTTGAGCGCGCCGCCGAAGCCCGCTTCCTCATGGCCCTTGAAGTGCGCCAGTGAGATCACGATATCCGCGTCCATCACGGCCCGGCCGATACGGGCGGTCTTGCAGTATTCGCCGCCCGCGACGGGAACCTCGATATCGTCCGAGCCCTTCAGGCCGTCGGCGATAATGACATGACAGCCGGTGGAGAACGGGGAATAGCCGTTTAAGTAGGCGGTGTCCATATGCTCGAGCGCGTTTTTGCGGCTGCCGACATAGAGCGTGTTGCAGTCGGTGATGAAGGGCCTGCCGCCGCGTTCCTTGATGAAGTCGGCGACGACCTTGGCATAGTTCGCGCGCAGAAACGACAGGTTGCCGAGCTCACCGAAGTGCAGCTTGATGGCGACGAACTTGCCGTCAAAGTCGATCTGGGAAAACTCTGATTTTTCCAGCAGCTTCCGAAGCTTATCGAGCTGGCTCACGCCGTTGCGGCAGCGGAAATCGGTAAAATAAACCTTGGATGCAGGCATAAAGGTGTCCTCCTTTTATTGTTTTTTCATCATACCGCACCCGCCGGATTTTGTCAACGCAGACACTCAAGTAACCGCTGATTGAATTGGCAAGAGTCGTCAGCGAGAAATTTTGTCCCAAATGAAAGTTTGAAAAGCGCAGGAATACTGTATGTATTTCAAGTTTTTCAAACTGCACAGTTGGGGCAAAAGATCCGCTGACAGCCGCAGACGATTGAATCATCGGTTACTCAAGGGATGGAAAACAGGTAATTCTGCAGGCTGAACCCCGCCGCAAAGGGCCGCATGAAGTTCCAGTAGCCAAGCCCCAGCAGGCCATATTCCGTCAACAGCCCAAACTTTGCCAGCGCGCTGCGCGCGTCCTCGAACCAGACCTCGTGCGGCTGTCCGGCCTCGTCCAGATAGGTGAAATACGGCGTCTGCGCCTGCTCGTCAAATTGAATTTCCGCGCCATACTGCGCCGCAAGCAGCGGGGCGGCCTCGTTCCCGATGGACTGCGCCCGCGTCGCCCCCGCCGTGAACGGCAGCGTCCAGTCATAAGCATAGTTCGGGAACCCCAGCAGAATCTTTCCCGGCTCCATCTGCGTCAGCGCAAACTCCACCACCCGCCGCACCGCCCCAATCGGCGCCACCGCCATCGGCGGGCCATAGGTGTAGCCCCATTCATAAGTCATCAGCAGAACTGCGTCGCAGGCGGAGGCGACAGCGGCGTAGTCGTAGCCCTCGTAGAGGGTGCCGGGCTGATCGGCGGAGGTTTTGGGCGCAAGGGCGGCAATGAGCGGCAGGCCGTAGGGCGCAAGCAGCCCGTGCAGACGCGAGAGGAACTGCGCGTATGCCTCTGCCAGCTCCCGGCCCAGATATTCAAAGTCCACGTCCAGGCCCATATAGCCCTTTTCCTGCATCTTTTGCAGCACCGCCTCGGCAAGCGTCTGCTGAAGCGCTTCGCTTCGCAGCACGACCGCCGCCTGCGCGGCGGAAAAGGTTCCGGCTGCCGTCAGCGTCGACAGGTGCAGAAACGGCCGCACGCCGTACTCCCCTGCCAGCGCAAGCAGCCGCTCGTCGTCCATCGGCATGAGCGCGCCCTCCGGCGTGAAGCCGTAGGTAAACGGCATCAGCGCCCCGGCAAACGGCAGAATGCCGCGCAAAACGGATTCCTGCACATACGGATACGCGTACCCGCCGACAAACGCGCTGCGCGTCCGGCTCTGCTCCAGCTGCGTCACGAGAACCTGCCCCGGATAGAGCTGGTCGGAGCCGGACAGGTTCGGGTTCATCCGGAATAGCGACAGCACATCCGTCCCGGACGAGGCTGCGATGGACGACAGCGCATCCCCCGCCCGGACGGTCACTGTCCGTTCCGGGTACAGGACAAGCAAACTCTGCCCCACGGCCAGCCGGTACGGCTCCCGCAGGCCGTTATAGCGCGCAAGGAACCCCGGCGCGAGAGAAAGCGCCCGGCCGATGGAATACAGCGTATCACCGGGCTTTACCACATAGATCTGCACACGATCACCTCGCAAAACCCTATGCGCCGGGCTGCGCTTGTGTTCCGGTATTTTATATGGTATAAAACTTCATGTATGGGCACCGCAAAATGTGCAGATGCGGTGCATGAAGTTTTTGTGCATCATTTCCGGTTGCCCCGCAGGGGCGAGGAAATGGCACATTTCTGAATATTGCTATGCTTTTGCATAGCAATATTGCGGAAAAATCGGGGAAACTAAGGAGGAAACAGGATGAAAGCGGAAGAACTCGGCGCATGGCAGGCGCTTTTGCAGGAGGAATTCGAAAAGCCGTACTGGCAGACGCTCTCGGAGCGGGTGGACACGGCCTACGCCGCGTCGGCGGTCTATCCGCCGCGCGAGGCGCTGTTTGCTGCTTTCCGGCTCACGCCGCCGGAGGCGGTACGGGCCGTGATTCTGGGGCAAGACCCGTATCACGAGCCGGGGCAGGCCAACGGGCTGGCGTTCTCCGTGAATCCGGGCGTGAAGCTGCCGCCGTCGCTGCGCAATATTTTTGCGGAGCTGCAATCAGACTGCGATATCACGCCGCCGGACAGCGGCGATCTGACCACGTGGGCAAAGCAGGGCGTGTTTCTGCTCAACAGCAGCCTGAGCGTGAAGGCAGGAAAGGCCGCAAGCCATAAGGATTTCGGCTGGCAGACGTTTACAGACGCGGTCGTGCAGAGACTGGCCGCGCTGCCGCAGCCCGTCGCGTTCGTCCTCTGGGGCGCGCACGCGCAGAAAAAAGCCGTGATCGCGGCCCGCAGCCCCTATCCGCGCCTCGTTCTGCAGGCCCCGCACCCAAGCCCCCTGAGCGCCTATCGGGGCTTCTTCGGCAGCAGGCCGTTTTCGCAGATCAATGCGTTTCTCGCGCAGCACGGTCAGAAGCAGATCGACTGGCAGCCATAAGGACGGCAAATCAGCCAAATTTTATGCGCAGCAAAAAGAAATTTTTTTCGTAAAAAACCTTATTTTTTTCTGAAAAACAGTTGAAATCTGCGATGTTCTGTCATAGAATATGCTTGTCTGCCGCAAAGCGGCGGACAGGGAGTTTTTTCGTATGCTGCATATTGTACTGGTAGAACCTGAAATTCCGGCCAACACCGGGAATATCGCGCGTACCTGCGCCGCGACGGGCAGCGTCCTGCATCTGGTAAAGCCGCTGGGCTTCGATATTTCGGACAAGGCCGTGAAGCGTGCCGGGCTTGATTACTGGCATCTGGTCGACGTGCGCGTGTATGAGGATCTGGATGAGTTCTTCGCAAAGAACCAGCCTGCCTGTATGCGCCTGTTCTCGACCAAGGCTCCCCGCCGCTACGACGAGGCCGATTACCCTGACGGGACGTATCTGTTCTTCGGAAAGGAAACGAAGGGCCTGCCGGAGGAATTTCTGGCTGCGCATTACGACAGCTGCGTCCGCATCCCCATCCGTGCGGAGGCACGGAGCCTCAACCTCAGCAATTCCGCCGCCGTCGGCGTATTTGAGGCGCTGCGGCAGCAGGATTTCCCGCATCTGAAGACCGAAGGAAAAATGGCAGACTGGAACCCGTAAACAAAGCGGGCCACACCCGCGATCAAATAAGGAGGAACTACTATGAACTACAACAAAAAGTCTGTTGAAGATATCGACGTCGCCGGCAAGCGCGTGCTCTGCCGCTGCGACTTTAACGTCCCCACCAAGGACGGCAGGATCACGAGCGACAAGCGCATCGTCGCCGCGCTGCCGACGATCCAGTATCTTGTGAAGCACGGCGCCCGCGTCATCCTCTGCTCCCACATGGGCAAGCCCAAGGGCGAGGTCAAGCCTGAGCTGAGCCTGCAGGTCGTGGCCGAACGCCTGTCCGAGCTTCTGGGCCAGCCGGTCAAGATGGCAAAGGACGTTGTAGGCGAGAGCGCACAGTCGCTGGCCGCTTCCTTAAAGGACGGCGAGGTCATGCTGCTTGAGAACACCCGCTTTGAAAAGGGCGAGACGAAGAACGACCCCGAGCTTTCCAAGAAGCTTGCCTCCATGGCTGATATTTTTGTCAACGACGCCTTCGGCACCGCGCACCGCGCGCACGCCTCCACGGCCGGTGTTGCAGATTACCTGCCCGCCGTCTGCGGCTATCTGGTGCAGAAGGAAGTTTCCATCATGGGCAAGGCCCTGGCCGATCCGGAGCGTCCGTTTGTCGCGATTCTCGGCGGTGCGAAGGTCTCCGACAAGCTGAACGTCATCAATAACCTGCTTGAGAAGGTCGACACGCTCATCATCGGCGGCGGCATGGCCTATACCTTCGTCGCGGCCAAGGGCTACGGCATCGGCAAGAGCCTGTTTGACGCGGAGAAGGTCGACTACTGCAAGGATATGATGAAGAAGGCCGAGGAGAAGGGCGTCAAGCTGCTGCTCCCGATCGATACCGTCGTCGCGGCTGATTTCCCGAACCCCATCGATGCGCCTGTCGAAGTTGAGACAGTCGATGTGACCGCCATCCCGGCTGACAAGGAAGGTCTGGACATCGGCGAGAAGACCCGTGCGCTGTTTGCAGACGCGGTCAAGAGCGCAAAGACCGTTGTCTGGAACGGGCCGATGGGCGTGTTCGAGAACCCGACGCTTGCCAAGGGCACGATCGCCGTTGCGCAGGCGCTGGCCGATTCCGACGCTGTGACCATCGTCGGCGGCGGCGACTCCGCAGCCGCCTGCGAGCAGCTGGGCTTTGCCGACAAGATCACCCACATCTCCACCGGCGGCGGCGCATCGCTCGAATTCCTCGAGGGTCTCGAGCTGCCCGGCATCGCCTGCCTGCAGGACAAATAAAGCCCTGAAATACGCCGCCGGATCTTTCCGAGCATGGCCGCGTCGGCCGGACTTGACGTATAGTATGTACGCCTGTGCCCGCACGCCTTGCCCTGCACGAAAATCTCTCGCCGGTGACGAAGTATGTAGGGGCGGATGACCCTGTCCGCCCATCACAGCCCTTCTCCGGGCCGACAGAGCCGTCGGCCTCTACAAGACGGAACAGATAAATTGTAATTTTGATTTAGATATAGGAGACTTCACACCATGAACAGAAAATACCGCAAGACTGTCATCGCCGGCAACTGGAAGATGAACAAGACCCCGACCGAGACGAAGGCCTTCATGACCGAGTTCAAGACCATCATGCCGCGCGGCCGCTGGTGCGACGTGGCGCTGTGTGTGCCCGCCGTCTGCATCCCGGCAGCTGTGCGCACCATGCGTGAGACCCGCATCGGCATCGGCGCAGAAAACTGCAACGCCAACGCCTCCGGCGCCTACACCGGCGAGATCGCGGCCAATATGCTGCTCGACGCTGGCTGCAAGTACGTCATCCTCGGCCATTCCGAGCGCCGCGCCATGGGCGAGACGAACGCGGACGTCAACGCAAAGGTTCTGGCTGCCCTCGACAACGGCCTGATCCCCATCATGTGCGTCGGTGAAAGCCTTGAGCAGCGCGAAGCGGGCATCACCGAGGAGTGGATCACCATGCAGATCAAGACCGGCCTTGCCTCCATCGGCGAGGACAAGATCCGCAAGATGATCATTGCCTACGAGCCCATCTGGGCCATCGGCACCGGCAAGACCGCCACGCCGGAGCAGGCCGAAGAGGTCTGCGAGCACATCCGTGCGGTCATCCGCAAGCTCTACGGCGCAAAGGTCGCCCGTGCGATCTCCATCCTCTACGGTGGCTCCATGAACGAAAAGAACGCCTATGACCTGCTGGCCCAGCCCGACATCGACGGCGGCCTGATCGGCGGCGCTTCCCTCGTCCCCGAAAAGTTTGTCAAGATCATCGAGGCTGCCAACCAGCCCACGATCTGAGCCTCAATACGCACACGCCCCGCTGCCGAATTGACCGGCAGCGGGGCATTTTTCTGCTTCCTCACAGCATACAGATATGGTATCCGTCTGTTTCCAGAGACAGTGACTGAAACAGCGACTCGGTCCGTTCACGGTTTTCCGGCGCTGTGCGCCAGCCGAGGCCGCAGTCTGCGGTGATCTCGCGGGGGACGGGGATGATCCTGCCGGGGAGGCCTGCCTGCCCGCAGGCCTTTTCCGCCGCCATAGCGGCGCTTGTGGTGTAAAATGTGACGATGAGCCACTGCTTTTTCTCTCTCATTGCTCTGCCAGCTCCCGGACTGCGGCGATGGCCGCGTCCGTTTCCTCCTCCGTGTTGTAATAGCCGAAGCTGAAGCGCACCGCGCCCTGCTCCACGGTTCCAAGCGCCTCGTGCATACGCGGCGCGCAGTGCGCGCCAGCCCGGACGGCAATGTCATAGTCCTCCGCCAGCGCGTCCGCGACCATGGACGATCCCGCGTCCCGGATATTGAGCGACACGACCGGCGCGCGCACGAAATCCGAAAAATCGCCGTAGACACATACGCCGTCCACGTCCTTCACGCCCTCGTAAAACCGGCGGGCCAGCGCAAGCTCGTGCGTGCGGATGGCATCCATGCCCGCCTCCTGAATAAAATGCACGGCGGCAAGCAGCCCCGCGATGCCGTGGCCGTTGCGCGTTCCGGCTTCGAGCCGTGTGGGATACTGCGGCGGCTGTGACGGCAGGAACGTCTGCACGCCCGTCCCGCCGACACACCACGGGCGGATGTCCACGCCCTCCGCCACGCACAGGCCGCCCGTGCCCTGCGGGCCCATGAGGCTCTTGTGGCCGGTGAAGCAGAGGACGCTGATGTGCTGCGCGCGCAGATCGATGGGGAACACGCCTGCCGTCTGCGACGCGTCGACCACGAACAGCAGTCTGTGCGCTGCGCAGAACGCGCCGATGCGCGTCAAATCAAGCAGATTCCCCGTCAGATTTGAGCCTGCCGTGCAGATGACGGCTTTGGTATTTGTTTGCAGCAGCCGATCAAAATCGGCATAGTCGATACAGCCCTTCCGGTCTGCGGGCAGGAAGCTGACCGAAACGCCCCGCTCCATCTCGCGGTACAGCGGGCGCAGGACGGAATTATGCTCCAGATCGGTCGACAGCACGTGGTCGCCCGGCGCAAGCAGCCCGGAAATGGCGATGTTCAGTGCCTCGGTCGAATTGGCCGTGAAGCACACATGATCGGCGCGTTCGCAGCCGAAAAGCGCAGCCAGCGCCTCGCGTGCGGCATAGATCGTCCGCGATGCGGTAAGACTTTCCGCGTGCGCGCTGCGCCCGCTGTTGCCCATGGTCTGCATTGCGTTCACAACTGCGTCAATCACGCACGGCGGCTTGCGCAGCGTCGTAGCAGCGTTGTCAAGATAGATCATTCCGTCGCCCTCCCGTCAGATGGAACTATTATAATACAGAAACCGGGCGGACTGCAACGTGATCCGCCCGGTTTTTGTTCGGCTATTTCGAAAACGCGCCGCTCACAGATGTGCGTCCGTCTGTGAGGCGCGGCGCAGGCCGAGGTCCGCCGCGATGAAAAACGCGACCACAAAGCAATAGAACACGACTGTCGCCCACGGTCTGCGGACGGCAAGCAGAACGTCCCAGATCCCGTGCAGCACGACCGGCATGAGGATCGCCAGCGCGCACAGAACCGTCCGCCTGCGGCCATTCCCCTGCTTTTCGGCCTGCTTGCCCCGGCTGAGGAGCAGTCCCATCGCAACAGCAAAGAAAAAGTGCCCCGGCACGGACAGAACCGCCCGCGATACCGCCGTCCGGAGGTCAGACTGCACGACATACAGAATATTCTCCACCGCCGCGAAGCCCAGCGCGGAGGACACGGAGTAGACCACCGCGTCGAACCGGTAATCGAACGCCGGGTGCTTCCACGCGGCAAGACGCACAGGGACGATCTTGCAGACCTCCTCGCTCACGGCGACCACCAGAAAATTATCGAGCAGCAGATACGCCGCCGAGCGCTTATCCAGCGCGCCGCCAAACGCCCACGACGCGAAAAGCTGGATGCCCGCCGCCGGGAGCGCCAGCAGCGCGCCTGACAACAGCAGGATACCGAGCAGCCTGCGCGGTTCTTTTTCAATGCGGTCGAGCTGATAAATGCGGACAAACAGAATGACCGCCGGAACCAGCGCCGCGAGAGACAGATAATAATTCAAAGCGACTCCTTTTCTATGTGCGCTGTGTCCCCGCCGCCTCCCGCAGCAGCTCCTCGGCGGATACGCCGTAGAGCCTTGCAAGGGCGAGCAGATTGGATGTTGACGGGTCGGACGCGCCCGTCTCCCTTAATTAAAGATATTGTTGGGTAAAAAAGA